>JALVVV010000048.1 GCA_027023265.1 DHVE2 group archaeon | reverse complement strand
TAGAGCAGAAAGAGGCTGTGTGATTAAAAAAGAGGGATTCTTTAAAAACATGACTAATTGGGTGTATAAAAAAAGGTTGACAGACCAGTTTGGCTTCCTGATACGTTGTATGCCAATATTTCTAAGGTTTTGGGTTTGCCAGCTTTAAATAAGGCGATTATCAACCTGGCTGATATTGCAGGCGGTATATGTGTTACCTGTCCTTCAAAGAGGGATTTGGAGAATCCAGAAATAGGTAAACACATAGAGCACTATCTGGGCGGCAGGGAAGGCATACCCACTGAAAATCGTTTAAAACTTATAAAATTTGTTGAGTATTGGGTTTCTGGTCCGCATTTGGGTGGAGCAATACATGGTGGTGGATCTCCTATAACCCCGGATATATTCATTAAGCGTTCCATTGATGTTGACGAGAAAAAGAGGTTGATTGAGAAGCTGCTCGGTTTGTAATGCTTTTTTGAAAGCTACGCACGTTCATTTTGAACATAAGTTCAATAAGTGAGAAAATAACTCGTGAAAGTTTTGGAAAAAGGTGTATTAATGCATTATGAAAAAATGTAAAAAAATGAATGGAGGTGATAGAGATGCCATGGGGTGACAGAACAGGTCCATTGGGAGTAGGACCGAGAACAGGAAGAGGATTGGGTTATTGCTCTGGCAATACTGTGCCTGGTTACATGGTCGGTGGCCCTGGCTTGGGCTTAGGTAGAGGCTGGGGTCGCGGAAGAGGCTGGGGTAGAGGCTGGCATGGAAGAGGCTGGGGTAGAGGATATTGGGGATGGTATGCCCCGTATTATCCCGCCTCACCTTTAACGGCAACAGATGAGAAGAAACTCTTGGAGGACCAGATAAAGGGCCTCTCCAAGATTATCGAGACACTGAAGAGTAGGTTGGAGGAGTTAAAGAAAGAAGAGCAAGATTAAAGCCCCGCTTACCCTTGCGGGGCTTACCTTTTGGAGGTAGGACTATGAAGGTTTTGGTAACTGCGTTAGGCGACAATATGAACGCTTCTGTTGATGAGAGATTCGGAAGAGCCGAGTATTTCATTATTTACGATACAGACACGAAGAACTTTGAGGCAGTAAAAAATCCATTTTTGAACGATCAGGGTGGTGTAGGTGTATCTACAGCTAAATTTACCGTTGAAAAGGGTGTGGAAGCCGTAATTTCTGGCAGTTATGGCCCAAATGCATTGGAGATTTTACGTGCATCGTCAATTAAGCTGTACAAGGCACAAAATGGGACAGTTCAAGAGAATATAGACAAATTGTTGGAAGGAAAACTTGAGGAATTTTAGGAGAACAATTCCATGAAAATCGCCGTAACGAGCGGTAAGGGAGGAACGGGAAAGACCACCATTGCAACGATGCTTGCATACGCCTGTGATAATCCCCAGTATATAGACTGTGATGCTGAAGAACCCAATGGGCATCTATTTTTGAAGCCCAAAATAGAAAGGGTTGAGCCATTTAACGTTTTGGTTCCAAAGATTAATGAGGATATCTGTACTTTCTGTGGTAAGTGCGCAGACGCCTGTGTTTATAAGGCTTTGGTTGTCATGGGTGAACCGCTTAAAAAGACGATGTTTTTTGATGATCTGTGCCACT
>JALVVV010000047.1 GCA_027023265.1 DHVE2 group archaeon | reverse complement strand
GTATATCCTTACACCCTTCCAGCCCTGCGCGGCCCTGAAGTGTGAGCATTATCTGGTTGAAATGTTCATCCTTCAATTCCACGCCAATCTTTCGCGCCTCGCTCTCAACGAATTCGCGGAGATGCTCGACCACGATAACCTCATCCTCGCTCCTTGGCAATTCTTCGGCGGGCACGTACTCCCATCCTCTCGCCACGAGAGCCTCAATCACCGGCTTCTCGCATCCTTCCCATTCCGGCATCTTCGGAAGCCTCCTTTTCTCTGATTTTTTTCAACCTGAACTGTATATTATGTTTAGGTGGTTTTACTACGACTTTATTAACAGTATAATTTACCGAATTTCTGGGAATGTTATATTTAATTCGTAGTTGCTTTCCATTTTCCAAATCCTTTATTTTCCATACAACAATCGGATCTTTAAATTCCCATAGCATACCTTCTATTTCTTCACCGTTGTTCAGAACCACTTTTATGGGAAAGTAATAAGTGGAATATGCACCCCTAAGAAGAGCGACTAGCGAAGTGTAAAGTATGGCTAGCGCGATGTAAAGGATCAACATAGGCACATTTGCCATATCAAATGAGAAAATTAAAACTGCAATTGGAGTTATATACAGAAAAACAAGAATCCACCATATAATTGCCCATTTTATCATTCTAAGAGACTCTCTATTTTGGGTTTCAATATGATTAACAGGATTCATAAAATCCATTTTCAGGAAAATCTCTATCCGACGATTATACTCGGCTGACATCATAAAACCGACAACACTCAAGATAAAAAAGAGTGTGATGATATATATTATGGAGTAAAGGAGAGAGGAGAACACACCATAAAGAAAGTCATGCACCTTTTTATTGTAAACAAAAGCAAATGGTATCAAAATGTAACCAACGAGAAACCAAAAGCCACTTACATATGTATATGGTCTATTCTCTTGCTGAGGTTTTAAATCATTGAGAAGTTTTCCATAATAATATATCGCAGCTCCACCAATCGTTATTATTGCACCTATATTAATCCAATTTCCTATATCCATTCACACCACCCCCTCCGGCACTCTTTTCCGCCCGGTGAGTAGATCGTTCATCAATCCCTTTTTCACTCTCTCCAATCTCTCCCGCCGCGCACGCAGAAGTTCCAGTTTTCTGTCCACCGTGCTCAGAATTTCCGCAATGCGCCGCTGCTCCTCCAGCGGCGGCAGGGGGATTTTCATTTTGAAAACATCTTTATCAGAAACTGCTGGATAAGTGGCACCCACCATTCTGGCTGATATTCTTGAAATAAAGCCATCTGTAAGTAAGTTATAAAATATCCTTCGAGGAACCGCTTTGTTTTTATTTGCTCTTAAAACGCAAAATCCAGTAGAGCATATCTGATTATCTAACTCGGGTGGCACAATTGCTATATTTTTAAGATACGGACGTGTTGTAGCGAAAACCACATCACCAGCTTTAATTAACTTCCTTGCTCTGGATGGGGCAGTTTTTCCAATAATTTCATTCCATCCAACAACTCTAAATGCTTTATTGTCAATATTGGAAATATCCAGATATCTAAACTTTTTATCTGGGGTTTTAGTAGGATCTATTTTTTCCGTTTTCTCCACAACATTCCCCAGCCTCACCACCTCCCACTCCTCCGG
>JALVVV010000046.1:373-1651 GCA_027023265.1 DHVE2 group archaeon | reverse complement strand
TTAATTCTTAAGTCCAAACTTGACGATATAAATAAAATAAAGCAAAGTAAATTGGATGTTAATAAAAGGCGTCGTCGAATCATTTATTGGAATATGAATGAAATCATAGGCAGCAGCCCACCTATAAAACAGCTTAAACAACTCATTAGTCAGGTATGTGATACGGGCCTCAGCGTTTTGATCACCGGTGAAAGCGGTGTGGGTAAGGAGCTGGTTGCCAGGAGTCTCCACAGGCAATCTTCCCGCAGTAGCAAGCCCTTTGTAAAAGTGAACTGTGCAGCCCTTCCTAACGAGCTATTGGAAAGTGAGCTATTTGGCTATGAAAAAGGGGCATTTACAGGTGCTACTGAGGCAAAGCCTGGGAAGTTTGAGCTTGCCGACGGAGGCACCATGTTTTTGGACGAAATAGGGGATATGTCCATAGGACTTCAGGCCAAGCTGCTTCAGGTACTTCAGGATTCGGAGTTTTGCCGGGTAGGAGGCATCAAAGACAAAAGGGTAGATGTTTGGGTGGTCTGTGCAACTAATCATGACTTAGAGGCGGACATTCAAAAGGGCACATTCCGGGAGGATCTTTTTTACAGAATTAATATTATCAAGATAGAAGTACCTCCTTTGAGAGACAGAAAAGAAGATATTCCTCAATTGATCGAACATTTTCTAAAAAAATACAGCAAGGCCTTAAACAGAAATACTTCTTCACTAAAGATCTCCGATCAACTAATGGACATATTTATGAGACATCACTGGCCTGGAAATGTCAGAGAGCTGGAGAATTATATCCAGAAAATCATAGTGATGGGGGACGAAGAAGGTGTAAAACAAGAGTTGTTGGCCAAGAGTGACTTAAGACAAAATGTAGCTCCAAAGATAGTTCAGCAAGATTTTTCCAGGGAAGAGGATTTGATAGACTCGGTTCTGGATGGCATACAAAACGATTTCCCCGATTCTTTTCCTTCCTTGAAACAGGTCAAGAAGCTAGCACAATCAAAGGCAGAAAGGATTTTTATCGAAGAAGCCCTTAGAAGAACGGGAGGGAATAAAAGGGATGCTGCAGTGCTATTAAAAATCAGTTACAAGGCAATTTTGTACAAAATTAAGGAATATGGTATCTCTGATGCCAGAGAGGAATATGTGAAAGATGGTATCAGCGTTACAGTCGTTCAGGAATGACAGGAACAATTTTTCTGTTTAGTGCGAAAAAGTTTTCCAGGGCTTAAGAAAAATTTTTCGCCTCTTCTCATGAGCATAAATTTTCCCTCATACTTTCACGGCACA
>JALVVV010000046.1:0-363 GCA_027023265.1 DHVE2 group archaeon | reverse complement strand
GCCCAATTGTGCCAGAACCAAAGACAGAAATCGACCGCCGTAAATACCCTAGAATTCCCTTGGACATTCCTGTGAATTTCTACTTGGGCTCTGGTAACGAAGAAAATTTAAATTTTGGATATACTGTTGACATTTGTCCTGCCGGCCTCCTCATAAAAACGGAAGCAGAATGTTTCCAAAAAGGTCAGCATGTAGTTCTCCGCCCTCATAATCCATCCCATTTTTCAAGCAGGGCACTTGAGGGGGAGGTTAGATGGGTGAAAAAGGCACAAGATGGCTGTTTAAACGGCATTTCGGTCAAAGAGACGGAGAACCTGTTTCTTTCTTTTTTATATTCCATTTCCAATAACGAACTTGGTAACC
>JALVVV010000045.1 GCA_027023265.1 DHVE2 group archaeon | reverse complement strand
TATCAGCAATGCAAGCAGAGAAGACTGCCACTGAAGATGCCTTATAAGTGTCCTTATAAAATTCTCAGCAATTATAGCAAATCCAAAGATGAGGATTAATACACCGAGAAAATCAATAAGGGCATTGTAATATATCATAGCGGAACACCTCCCATGAAAAGGAAAGAAATAACGGCAATGAGAGCCATGAGGTACGCAAAGGTCAGGTAATCAATTATCTTGAAAAGCCTGATTTTAGCAACTGAAACTTCCACCATGGCTATTATAACTGCAAGCAGTACCATTTTGCCAAAAATGAGAGAAAGACCCCATACTATCCCCCATGCACTGGGTTCCAATGCAATTCCCCATGGCATGGCAAAAACATTTAGAAAGACACCAAAAAGAATAAACTGCTTCATGTAGCCACCCCACGTTTTAAGAGCGTAAAGAGAACCGGTATATTCCATGCCCATACCCTGTCCAATCATGCTAAGCTCGCACATGGTATGGCTCTCTGTCGGCAGTTTACCCGTATCGAAAAGAAGAAGAAGGAAAAATGCAGCTATGAGAAACAGGTGAGTGGGAGACAAAAGCCAGTTTATATTGGTTCGAAGATACTGATTAGTGATAAAAGGATTGTTCGTACCGGTAATCACCGCTACACCGAAAAACACTGTTATCAAAACAGGCTCGGCAAACGCCCCAAAATTTATGCCTCTCGTTGCACCTATGCCCGTGTAATATGACCCGGTGCGCTCTGTACCTATAACCGAGAAATAAGAGGCAAAACCAAATATGAACGCACCCCCTAAGAAATCAACCGTGGGCGCTATCCAGGACGGCGAGCCGAAAACAATGGGAACAACCCACGGGAGAATCAAGTATGCGGTAAATGCCAATATCGGCGCAGCTATGAATAACCAGCCCGAATCCTCGGGTATCAAGTTCTCTTTCCTGAAAAACTTGGCAATATCATAATAAGGCTGGAACACGCTTATTCCTTTCCTCGATTCAAATATTGCCTCGGTTTTCTTTATAATTCCAGCTATCAAAGGAGATAGCAGTAGAACTGCAAGCAACTGGATTGCACCCATCACAATCTCAGGAATCATATGGCGTTCACCTCTTTTCGAAAAGGCGTCATCAGGCCACGCGGCCATGTTGGGGTGGACGCCATCACCCAACACGAGGGTATAAACATCAAGTATATAAACAATTACACCCCCAAAAATCTTAAAATAAATAAAATTAATTAAAAATTAAGATTTAATTTATTATTCACCAAATTTACTTACTATTTTTAGTATTGCTTTAATACACATAATAACTGAGGGAACAGTTAAGTTTTTATCTCACAGGTGCATGGTATTGTATATATGAACATAAACAAGCTATCAACTTTTGGAGCGAGGAGGATAGCAATATTGTCCTCTTTGATATTTTATACTATACTTTCTCTGTCCATCTACCTTCACCCTGGATACAACATCTTTTCACCACATCAATCACTAAGCGACCTCGGAATGATTGGACAGAGTTATGCGTACATATTCAACTCCGCAATAGTTATAGCAGGAACCTTGTTCATGATTGCAACTTGCATTTATTTCATAAATATTAAAAGGGATAAATTCAAGAAACTATCCCTGTGCATTTTTTTCATAGCCTTGATTTTTTACATAGGCATCGCCTTCTTTCCAAAAGGCACCCCCTATCATGATTATTTTGCACTGTCTTTCTTCGGCATATCAACCATTGCTATATTTATCTGGTTTATCTCCGAGTTCAGAAAGGGTTCGAAATTAATCGCCACGGTAATAATATCCCTGACTGTTATCGCGTACATACTCGCATACAACTACCACTTGGTGGGTTTTGCCTTTGCAGAGCTTTTCGGGGGAAGCGTGATAATACTATGGATAATTATCTTCAACTCAAGTTACAAATATGAAAAAGAAGAAATGACCGAACGCACTACCATTCAAAAATAACAAGTAAAAACACCAAAAACGCAAATCAACATTTTTATACCTTGTAAACATGAAGAAAACAGTGGTTCTTATGGACATCCATGAAGCTGTAAAGTATGGTGAAAAGCTTGGCGGGGATTATGTTGAGATAAGATACGAAAACATTCAGAGAGGTCATGTTGAACTGAAAGATGGTGTTTTTCACACCCTTGCAGAAAGGCATTCAGAAGGTTACGGCGTCCGCGTGCTGGCGAGAGGCGCATGGGGATTTTCCACCACGAATTTAAATTTAAGGAGAGCAGTGGAAGAGGCCGTGAACCTGGCAATTTCATCATCACGCGCGGTTAGAGAAAAAATAGAACTTTACGAAACAAAACCCAGTAAAGACAGGGTGAAAAGCCCCATGAAGATACGCCCTGAAAATATAGGTTACGAGGAAAAGACCGAACACGTGCTGGAGCTTGAAAAGGAATTGAAAAAAAATCCGCTCGTGAAATCAACTCAAATTAAATACGAGGACGCTCACGGAACCAAGCTTCTGGTGACCAACGAGGGCACGGAAATAGAGTGGGATTACAACCACCTACTCCAATACGTGTGGGTAACAGGGAAAGAGGGAGATGTCATGGGAGCCGCAAGGCACATGATTGGAGGCGTTGACAAGGGCTGGGAGCTGTTTGAAGAATTTACCAACGAGATTATTTCCGAAAGGCTCCAAAAACAGTTAGATAACCAGATTCACGGGGTTCCCGTGAAAAGAGGTGAATTTCCCATAGTTGCTGGCCCCATAATAGTGGGAATAATAGCACATGAAGCACTTGGACATCTTGCCGAGGCAGACCTCACTATTAACTCTCCGTTCAGGGACATGATAGGAAAGCAGATAGCTCCTGAATTTGTGAACATGAGCGACAGAATAGTGTCCGGTGGATTCGGCAATAACCTGTACGATGATGAGGGTACACCGGTTAAAGATGTTCACATAATAGAAAACGGAGTGCTGAAAGAGATTATGCTTAATAGGGAATACGCCAAAAAATGGAACATGGAGCCAAACGGGCATGCCCGTGCAGAAGATTACAGCAATCCCCCGATAATAAGAATGCGGAACACCGTGTTTGAGAAGGGTGACCACACCTTGGAGGAGATGATAGAGGATATAAAATTTGGATACTACATGGTGGATTTCCGGGGTGGACAAGCTGAACTTAACTCCTCGTTCCAGGTGGGTGTGCAAGAGGGCTACGTGATAGAGAACGGAGAGATTAAAGGGCCCATAAAGGACACCTCAATTAGCGGTATAGCAATAGAAGCATTGAAGAATATCGAGGCAGTGGGCAGGGATTTTGATATAGAATACGGGATATGCGGTAAGGGACAGAGCGCCTTCGTGAGTTCGGGCGGACCGCACATGAAATTTCCCCGCTCAATTGTGGTAGGTGGTGAAAAATGAACGTTATAAGGTATGGAGAGAAATTTTTTGACGAGCTTGAGGTGCAAACACTACACAGAAAAGAGGTCAGTGCAAAAGCCGAACTGAATCAAATTTCATCTTCTACATCAAGCAATTTAGGAATGAGCGTGATAAGAGGAGTTAAGGATGGAAAGATAGGGATAAGCATTATCGATTCCACCGAAGACGAAAAAATAAAGATGGGAATTGAGAGAGCAGCCAAGCTGGCAATGGTCAACAAAAAAGATGAAAAATGGCCGGGATTGCCTGAGCCGGGCAATTACCATAAAAAAGATGAAAGAACTGGAGAGATGGGCGAAGAGGACTACTTTGTGAATTTGATTACTCTGGCCCTTAAAGACATCTCTGAAAGGAAAAAGGATGCTATGGTTGTTGGCGCGGAGGCGGGAAGCATATACGTGAAAACGCAAATAATGAATTCGAACGGAATTGACGTATCCCAGGAAGACTCTGTATCCATGTTCGTTCTGGTTCTCATGGCACGCCACGGGGAATCAGTTACCCCGAGCATTTTCGATCTGAACGTGACAAAAAATCCAAAAATAGACACGACAAAAGTTATAGATTCCTGCCTGACAAAATTAGAACACGCAAAGAAAGTTAAAAAAGCAGATTTAAAAGAGGCTCCAGTAATTATGGAGCCATTTGCCCTGGGGGAAATACTGCAGTATGCACTTCTACCGGCGTTTAACGGTGAGAGAAAAGTGAAAGGAACAAGCATCCTTGGAGATAAGTTGGGAGAGAAGGTCATGGACGAGAAAATAACAATGGTAGATGACCCGTTCCACGAGAAAAGCGTTGCAAAGCTAATAGCCGACGACGAGGGAGTGCCCACCAGAAAAAACACGATAATTGAAAATGGAGTGTTCAAAGGATTCCTCTGGAATCACTACTGGGGAAAGATAGCAGGAGAGGAAAGCACGGGAAACGGAATGAGAAGTTTCAGAACAGGGGCAATGGGAATAGGAGCAATTAATCTGGTAATTGAAGAAGGAAAGAGGAAAGTAGATGATATAATAAGTGATGTGAAAAAGGGATACATAGTATCTTCTTTCCAAGGTGCTCATTCAAGCAATCCTGACACGGGCACGGTAGCCGCAGTGGCCAATCCTGCATTTGTGATTGAAGACGGGGAAATCACCGGGTCAACGGTATTTATGTTATCGGGAAACGTGTACGACCTGATGAACTCTGTTGGAGAGATATCCAGTGATACGAAGCCGGTGTACATGATTAGCAGGGGAATGTACCCCCACGTGCTGTTTGAAAACGTGAAAATTGCACCTGTGACGAGGTGATGGATTTGATAATAAGTGGAGACAAACTTACTGTTGAAGATGTAGTAAAAGTCGCAAGGCACGGCGAAAAAGTGGAGCCAGATAAGGATGCTGTGGAGCGGGTTATCGCGGGGAGAAAAACCCTTGAAAAAATGATTGAAAAAGGTGAAAGAATATACGGAATAAACACAGGATTGGGAGAGCTGGTAAAGGTAAAGATAGAGAAGGAGAACCTGAAAAAGTTACAGGTGAATCTGGTGAGAAGCCACTCCTCCGGAGTTGGAAAGTATCTGGAAGAGGAGCTTGTTAGAGGTGCAATGCTCATAAGGGCAAATTCACTTTTAAAGGGATTTTCAGGGGTGCGAAAAGACATCGTGGAAATACTGATAGAATTTTTAAATCACCACATAACACCTGCAGTTCCAGTTCATGGCAGTGTGGGTGCGAGCGGGGACCTGGCTCCCCTCTCCCATGTTGCCCTTGCACTTATAGGTGAAGGAGAGGTTATTCACAATGGAAAAATTAAATCTGCAATGGAAGCAATGGAAGAAGAGGGAATTAAGCAGGTAGTTTTGGAAGAAAAAGAGGGGCTTGCACTTCTGAACGGAACGGCAATGATGGCAAGCTATGCGGCTCTTGCAGTGTACGACTCATACCAGGTAATGAAAAATGCACTTGTATCAGCTGCAATGTCTTTCGAGGCTTTGAAGGGCACCGATCGGGCGCTGGATGAGAGGATAATGACTGCCCGAGGACATCCGGGACAAATAAGAATCGCAGAACTCCTGCGCAAACTTTTAGAGGGAAGCAAAATAATAGAGAAGGCAAGGGAAAACAGGGTGCAGGATGCATACACGCTAAGATGCATACCTCAGGTGTACGGGGCGGTGCTGGACACCATTAGGTACGTAAAGGGAGTGGTGGAAAGGGAAATAAACTCTGCAACGGATAATCCACTGGTGTTTGAAAAAGATGTGATTTCCGGGGGAAATTTCCACGGGGAGCCAATAGCACTGGCAATGGACTTTTTATCGATTGCACTCACGGACCTTGGAAACATGATAGAGAGAAGAATTGCAAGGCTGGTTGATGGAAAGCTGAGCGGGCTTCCAGACTTTTTAATGGAAGAGAGCGGTTTAAATTCTGGTTTGATGATCCCACAGTACACCGCCGCCGCACTGTGCAATCGGAACAAGATTTTGGCATATCCGGCAAGCGCTGATACCATACCCACAAGTGCAAATCAGGAAGATCACGTGAGCATGGGTATGAACTCAGCAATAAAGCTCAGAGAAATAGTAGAAAACGTGAAATACATACTGGCCATAGAGTACCTGACGGCAAATCAGGCACTGCACATAGCAGGGCATTCCTCAAAAGCGGTTGAATCTGCAATGAAAGCAATAAACATACCCAAATTTGAAAAAGATGCCGTGTTCCACGAATACATCGAGGACATAAAGAAAAATATTGATAGTGAAAAAATAATTTTCACCGTGGAAAAAACGGTCAAAATAACTCTCTGATTTTCTCTTTTATCTCTGATATTTCTATGAACGTTTCTGCTATAGGTATGCCTTCTAAAGATGCCAGTTTTATCGCAAGCTCATCTACCTTCTCGGGATTTATGTAGATAACCGCCGTGGGCTTTAAAGGATGAGCCCGGATGGCAACCATTGGAGACCTTCCATACTTTACCTTGTTAAAAAACAGAGCGCGGTCCACGCTCCAGCCGTAAACCTTAAAATAATCGTAAGAGTTAAAATTCAAAATGGCTTTGAGGCTATCCAAGATTGTGTATCCGTATATGGCCCTCCTGTATTCCACTTCTGGATTGAGAACCTTTGCATCTATTTTTTTCATAAAATCCGTTACGCTCACACTGTATGGAAAATCAAAAATATCAATTATTGCATCTTCTCCGTAAGTTGGAATAAAGCGCTTTATGGTTTCACCACCCCTTGATTCGTCAATAGATATCAACGCATTTACAAAGCGATTGACCAGCAAAACCCCCGGCGATTTTCTGCGACCTGACTCGTAATCGCTTATGACCGACGAGTTGATGCCCAGGAACTTTGCAAGCTCCTGCTGGGAAATACCAAATATCTCGCGCCACTTGCGCATCGTGGCACCAGGCTTTTTTGAGAGCACGATTTCGCCCGCTATTTTCTCCGCAATGTCCATAGTTATTCATGGAGTAGGGGAATTTAAAGCTTTGCTCAACCAAGAATCTCCCTTATAACTTTCCGGTACTCCTCAAAAAACGATTCAAACGAGCCTCGACGGTACGCGTAAAGGTTGAACTGCCTGCCAAGATTCTTGTATCCTCTCTGTGAAATGTAAAAACCATCATAGTATGCAAACAGTTTATCTGGCCGGGTTTCAACACCGTGATTGTACAACCCCCTGCGCCACATGTTTTTGAAATCTTCCGGCAAAAGCGGGTAGATGTACATCATATCCATAACAGGAACGCGGTTCCCGAGCCAGCGCCTGAAATAATCCCATGTTAATCCATGCACCTCTTCCCCCGGTAAAGTATCACGTTTCTCCTCTTTCTCATTTTCCACTATATTCATTTGAGTATCCGTGGTTAAATCGGGCATATTTTCCCCAGTGCGTTCTCTCATAATTTTCTCGGATTCGACATTATTTTTTGATTCATTCACAATGTCTCCAAGAGATATTCCCAGTTCATCTTTTAAAAAATACGCGGCTCCGATTCCCAATCCTAACAGCGTTGCCATTGCAATTGCCCGCTTCTCCTCGTCGCCCATCAATCACCCATGGGGTTATGGGATTTATGCCTTTCCTAATCTCTCATAGGGCATTATTTATAAGCAGGGATACGCTCTAAAATCGTAAGTGTTGATAAACACATATGTGCTTTATCTTTTTTTGTTTTAATAAATCAAATATAGATGTAACAGAAAAATATAAATATTTTCTTTCTAATGCTCCTTTGGTGACTCGTATGAAAAAGGGGTTAATAGTATTAGGGCTAATGGCAGTAATGGTACTAAGCGCGTTTGCAGGGGGTGACGGCGCACCCATGCACAATTCTCGTATATACCTATAGTTTAGAGCAGGTGACATGTTTATGAAAAAAGAAGAATATAAAGAGGAAGACAGACTGCGATTACTTAGGAATATTCTAATTGTACTTGCATTGGCACAATTCATTG
>JALVVV010000044.1 GCA_027023265.1 DHVE2 group archaeon | reverse complement strand
TAATATCCCAGCTATAATGGGGCTTGCCAGAGCAATACAGATATACAGCAAGGAAGATATAGAAAAGATGCGCAATATGAGAGATTTTTTAATAAAACATTTGCTGGAAATACCGGATTCTCGTCTAAATGGTCCAAAGGAGAGGAGAGTATGCGATAATGTGAATGTATCATTTAGAGGTGTGGAAGGAGAAGCTATACTTATGCTCGCGAATCAAGAAGGTATAATCCTCCGCACAGGTTCTGCGTGCTATAACGAATCGCTTGAACCATCATATGTTATAAAGGCCCTTGGAGTGGGTGTTGAATATGCCAATTCATCCACACGCATGGTACTCAGCAGGTACAATACAATGGAGGAAATGAAGATTGTGGTGGATAAAATGGGGGAAATAATTGAAAGATTGAGAAAAATAAGCCCACTGTATAGGGGGAGTAAAAAATGAAGGTTGGATATTCTCGAAAGGTCATGGAATTATTTATGCATCCGAAAAACGCAGGGAAATTAGAAGATGCGAATGTAACCGCTTTAACCGGCAGTGTTGCATGTGGAGATATGATCAAACTTTATCTTAAAATAAATCCTGAAACAGAGATAATAGAGGACATTTCTTTTGAATCGTATGGTTGTGCTGCCAACATTGCTACGAGTTCCATGATAACGGAGATGATTAAGGGGAAAAGTGTGGAGGAAGCGAGAAAAATCGTTTTTCAGGATGTTATTGAGAACTTGGGCGGATTGCCAAAAATAAAGTTTCATTGTGCTGTGCTTGCCATCGCGGGATTAAGAATAGCCCTTGAAAAATGGGACTATTTGAAGGGCAGAAGGAAAATGGATGAGAGATTTGTTAAAAATCTCCTTAAGGGTATCCTTGATCCCCATACCGATAAGGATTTAATTACCTCGGGAGTTGTGAAAAATATTGAAATCGGGGAATCTAATGTTGCCATACACCTGAATGTGAAAAATGATGAATTTTTTGATGAGATAGTTTCAAATATTGGAGAGGTTTTTGAGAAGTTGCCCATGGTAGTTGAAATCTACATAGGAGGTGAAAAGGTTGCCGTTTGATCCAGTTTGTGGTAAGAAGGTCAAGGAATCAAAACTGAAAGCGGATTACAATGGCAGAACATACTATTTCTGTAGCAAAGAATGCCTGCTTAAGTTTTTGAAAGAACCTTCAAAATATGTTATTGTTATAAGCGACTGGACCGAAAGCTCATGTTAGGTTGATTTATAGATGGGATTTCGAATATATTTACCAAAATACTCTTTACAGCTGTATAATGAATACTTTCATTACCGCTATCCTATCCGGACTCATATCGGGAGTTGCACCTAAACTCACAAGTGGTTCAGTATTCGGTGTTGCTCTTTTAGTCTATCTTGTAGGACTGGACGTGTATCTTGTTATCGGTATTTCGCTTATAGCTGTTGGCATATCTGCACTGGTGAGTTCACTGCACCACACAAAAAGGGGCATGTCACACACCGTGTGGCCCCTATTGATAAGCCCTACCGGAATATCGAGGGTGTATGCGGGTAGCTACTCAACAAGATGATTGGTGACGGAATGTTGATACTTATTTTTTCTATTTTGATGATTTTTATAGGGATAAATATGCTTAGAACCGCACATACCAGAATATTGAAAAGCATAACACCGAACCCTAGCTCATACTACCGTCGGGACCTCTGTAGGGCTACTGTCAG
>JALVVV010000043.1 GCA_027023265.1 DHVE2 group archaeon | reverse complement strand
TGTTCAGGGGAGTTAGAATGTATTACAACGCTACATCTGGTTACTACGAGGCAGATATCCCTGCCCAGAACGTTCCATGCGTGGTACAGTACTATGTGGTTTTCTACAATACAGATGGTACCACGGAACAAAGTGCAACTACGGAAACCACGGTGGCGCAACCGGTACCAGAGCTAAATTCTTCTTTTATAATTTTGGTGCTATTCGTTGCACTGTTTGTGCTTGTGCGGAGAAAGTTATAAATCCTTTTCCCCTTTTTTCTTGCTATGAGATTCCAAGGTGTTTTTGCTGTTCTGATGATATTGTCCTTGACGCTTCCATTGCATTACACGGAAGGTGAATCTGAGGTTAATTCTCTTCTGGTTGAGTTGCCCAGCGGGCAAGTGTTCTGGCTCCGTGGCAATGGCTATAACTCCACGCTGGATAATTTAACCCGGAGTATTTGCAAGGCTAATAACTTGACTCTGAAGCTAACAGGCACACATGCGATTATTGCAGGATATTATTTGAGTCTCTATCACTGGGATAATGGGTGGAAATCGGGAATTGGCTCTATTTCAGCGTGGTCCCAGGGTATTCCCGTGGCCACACCTATGTCCCCGTATCCTCGCACAACAGCACTGTCTCAGGTATCACATTTCTCCGCTGGACCAGACGAGGTTTGGAGATATTCTGTTGGTTCTGGAATTTACGGTTCTGTAGATTCTGTAGTTACTGGATATTCCAATGTGACTTTTTTCAACTCTTGGAATGGTTTTTATGCGTTAAAAGATGGTAGATTGATGTGGAAAAACTCTACTGTAAGGGGCTTGAGCTCTCCATGCATCTACAACGAAACGATATACGTTGGTTCTTCTGATGGATATCTTTATTCATTTGACCTGCACGGGCACTTGAAGTTCAGATTTAAAATAAGTAATTCTCCTGGTACAACTGGTCTATCATCATCCCCTATTGTTGTCAATAATACTGTTTACATTGGTGGATTTGAAAGTGATAATCGAACGTCTTATCTCTTTGCGATATCTTCAAACGGTACATTGCTGTGGAAGGTAGCATTGAATTCATCCGTTTATTATGGCTCGCCTGTGTATCATAATGGTATTCTTTATGTGCCCTTGGCCGGAAAGTATAACTCATCAACTATGGCTTGGTATCCTGATTACGGGGTATTGGCTATCGGTAATGGCAAAGTAATCTGGAGATTTCACACAGATAAGCCTGTCAAATCTACTCCTTTGTTTTATAATGGATATATCTATTTTACCTGTACCGATGGTTTTCTATACAAAATTACTGAAGAAGGAAATGAAGTATGGAAATATAGAGTTGGTTACAGTACCTCTTCTCCAAACGCTTACGATAGTGTTATTTATGTTGGTTCTGGTTCATTTTCAACGGGGGGCAGGCTGTACGCTATAAAAGACGATTCAAGAATGCTGTGGGTTCGCAACGTAAGCGGAGGAATTCAGAGCAGTATAACTATCTCCCCCCCATTTATATTTGTGTCTGTCAATTCAGAGCACGGAGGCGTGTTTTGTTACAATTTTAAAGGAAAAGAAGTGTGGAATTTTACCGTTCAAAATTACGTGCTTGGGGCACCTTCTGTAATTGGTAGATTTCTTTATTTTGGGGACGATTCAGGCCATGTTTATGCTCTAACGGATAACAAAAAGCCGGAAATTGTGTTTCAAGGCAAGCAAAATTATTATTTCGGTGAGACGGCTCATTTTATTGTACGTGCAACGGATAACGTGGGCATTAATAACTTAACCGTTTTTTTTGAGAACAGGTCCTACTACGGAAATTACATATACTTAAATTTCACGGTGAATTTTGTCGGCTCTCATTTTATAACTGCCCGGGCTATGGATTACAATGGCAATCTGGAGGTAATGAATTATCTTGTAAATTCCAACAACGGAACAATGCGCATAATAGTTAACATAGGCGATAAATTCGAGGTTGGAAAGAACGTATCAGCTATAGTAGAGGTTGTTGATAATCAAGGTAATCCGGTGGAGCATGCCTGCGTTTCGGTTTATCTTGATAATGCCATTATTGCTTCAGGTTACACCGTCCATGGTTTGTTTTCCTTTTCCTTTACAGTCCTTCCCGGGCATCATGTCGTTAAAGTGAGTGTAAACAGAGAAGGATATTCCTCCGTTTCTTGGAGCAAAAATATTTATGGAACAAGAGGAAGGGAGAGCAATGGTTATAATTACCTGCCCATGGTGATATCTCTTGTGGCGGTGGTGGTAATTGTTGCCGTTGTCCTTGCCATTATTTTAAAAAAGCGCTACGAAAGGTACAGGGAGCTTACAAGGGAGGAAATGAAAAATAAGTGAGGGGCAAAGGATTAAATAGGCAATACAAATACCGACTGGGGATTACCATGGAAAAAGGAGACATCATAAAATGGGAATACGATGCATGGATCGTGGAAGATGGCAAGGAAGAGCTGTTCGACACGACGAATGAGGAATTAGCAAAGGAAAATGGTATTCATGATCCTACAGTTAAGTATGGACCGATGTATTCTATAGTGGGTGCTGAGCGCCTGATTAAAGGTATGGAAGAGGAACTCCTGCAGGCAGAGGTAGGCAAGGAGTATATTGTGACCATACCTCCTGAGAACGCTTACGGAGAACGTGATCCAAAGCTCGTGAAAATTCATTCATACAGAGAGATTGCACGCAAGCTCGCAGAGCGGGACAAGAACGCATATCCTCAGGTGGGTATGGAGGTAGTTATCGATAATAAGAGAGGAAAGATAGTCACTGTGACTCCTGGAAGGGTTGTTATAGATTTCAACCATCCTCTTGCAGGTAAAACACTCAAGTACCGTTTTAAAGTTGTGGAGAAAGTTGAGGGTGAAGTCGAGAAAGTTAAGGCAATACTTGATATGGATTACGGCAAAGACGTGGACGAGTTCAAGATAGATGTGAGTGATGATGATATTGTTATCGAGCTGGCGGATACATGCAAATACGACTCTTCTTGGAGCATCGCCAAGTACATGATTGTCAGCGATATTCGCGATTATGTGGCAAACAAGAATGTGAAATTTGTGGAAGTTTACAAGAAAAAAGAGGAGAATAAGGAAGCGGATACTGAATCCGGAAATGAGGAAGAGCAGAAATCCAGCGACAATGAAAAAGTAGGGGAAAATGAAGAGAACAAAGAGGAATAAAATAAGTGATTTTGATTAGAATTTTACTCTGTCAATAATCTTTTCCTCTTTATCTCCGACAACTTCTGCTTCCACTTCTATCATTTCTTTGAGTCCGGACATTTCTATTTTATCTTTTAGTAACTCGTCTACCTGAAATATCCCCGCAGAATTTCTCATTTGTATGTGTATTTTAAGCGGTTTTTCCGCTCCTTCGCTTACGGTTACCTTTTTTATTGCCAATGCCGATACCGAATGTATGTTAATTTTGCCTGTTTCAAAAGGTATCCTTGCTCTTCCCTCTTCCATGTCCAGAGCATCTGCTATCTTGACGACGCCTGCTTCTATTGTCAGGGGCATTATTGGGGCTCTATGAGAGAATATGGCGTGGAGTGTTTCTGCTTTTATTATCGCCTTTTTCTCTTCGTCGTACAGCCCGTGTAAAAGTCTGTCTATTATCGGTATTGATAATGGTACGCTATTTTCCTCGTGTTCTACTCTGTGTATTGCATGTCCTATATCATGAAGAGCAGAGGCGAGAGTGACCACAACTTCTGCGTCCTCATTTTTTAAGTTGTAATTTTTGGCAATTCCGGGCACAACCCCTCTTTTAATTAAGATGCGGAGCATTTTTAAAGCAAGGTTTGCCACTATTTTCACGTGTACCGGGCCATGGTCGTTGAATCCAAGCCTGTCTATTGCGATGATATTCGATGCTCTCCACAGGGTCTGAAGTTCCACATCCTCGTTTATTCGCTCAACAATCTTCTTTAACATGCTGTTGTTTTCGCATGGTACCGAGAAATCAACCATGCTTGAGTATCGGTAATAAGTATTAAATATTTTCAAAAGATAACGCTTTGGTGATGAAATTCGGGCGCTGATTGATGATGAGCCCTATGAGTGCTGAGGTGATAAATATGAAGAGTGTGAGAGAACTTGCAACGCGTGCTCTGGAGCTTAGGAAGAGGGGATTGGATACCAAGGAAATTGCCAAGGAATTGCATCTTTCTACAAACACCGTGGAGTGGCTTCTTACAAAGGGGCTTGAGGAAGAGGAAGCTCCCAAGGACGTTAAAATAGGCTGGAGAAGCATAGGAATATATCCATACAGGATTTCTAAAATCTCAGAGATAATGAGTGATATAATCTTGGAGGAGATGGAAAAAAGGGAGTTTGATGTTGATGCAATTGTGGGATTGCTAATAAACGGAATCCCTTACGCTACCTTCATCGCCGAAGAGCTGGGTGTTGAGCTGATAGTGTACAGGCCCCATCCAAACCGGGAAGAAGGTGCTTTTTCCAGTAATTATGCCCATATAGAAGGAAAGAAAGTGGTCGTGGTGGATGATGTGTTGAGTACCGGAGAAACCATGAGCAAGGCAATAGATGATATAAGAAGGGCAGGAGGTATACCGAAGCTCTCTGTTGTTCTGGTTAATAAAACTTCAAAAGATGAGATAAATGGAGTACCATTACGCGCTTTGATACGGGCATTGGCTCTATGATTTTTTCTTGTTCCATATCTCTTCATAAAATTTTTTCTCCTCTTCGGTGAGCTCTTTCTTCTCAACAGTTTCTCTTTTTTCGTTTTCCAATTCAATGTACTTTCTCCACATGCTGTTCTTCTTTGGGTTGAAAAGGTATTGAAGTATGAGTGCCAGAACTATTATCACCACTATGAACCCTATAGCGTAACACACGGTGCCCCAGTCAATGCTCATAATGCACCACTTATCAGGTCTCCCAATGTTAGACCCTGTGCCTTTTTCTCGTCTTTCCTGTACACTGTGCTTACCTTTTCTTTAAGTTTTATATTCAGCGTTTTTTCCAGTTTTTTTATGAGCTTGTCATCAGGGTGCATCTCTCCCCGCTCAAGCTTTGATATTACCGTTTTCTTTTCAAGTATCTTTTTTGCAAGTTCATCCTGAGTTAAACCCATACTTTCACGTGCCTTTCTAATGCGCTCTGCGTAATCTTCCACTAAAACTTCTTCCTCATCAATGTCTCTGTATCTTCTCCTCTGCTTTCTCTCCAGACGCTCGCGGATAACTTCCGGAGGTACATATTTAACATCTTTAGGCACTTCGTTCTTTTTAAGCTCTTTTCCAAATTTTGCACAATCATCGCAAACGTTCATTATAACGCCTTCGATAACAACTCTATGTAATCTTGGAACATCTTTGCCGCAGAGCTCACAAATCATACCATCACCTGCACTGTCAATGTATCCACACTATTTATTTTTAACCCTATTGCTTACGCAAACGGTTAAATAGTTAATCGCGGTTAATCTAATTATGGGAAAGGAGCTGGAGAGGAATCACGAGGATATACTGCATGTTTTAAAGCATTTTTACACGGTTCCCGTTGAGTCCATTATGAAAAAGGAAATATGGAATATGCCTATTGCATATCCTGATACGCATATAGAAGATATATTCTCCATCATGACCGCGCGCCGCCACGTGTGGATTTTAGAAAGCAAAGAAAGCAAAAAATTAGTTGGGATAATAACTGAGAAAGATTTGCTGGACGTAATGGCACCACACAAAATAAATCCATATGTGATTGGAGGTATTGACCTGAAATCAATTCTATTTGGAAACGTGATTCAAGCTAAAGATATAATGGTAAGCAAGATTGTATCTATAAAGCCCACAGATACAATTGAGGTTGCTCTTAATAAAATGCGCTCTTACAAGGTTAGAAGGCTTCCTGTGGTGGATGATAACGGAAATTTAGTGGGGGAGTTAACGGTAAAGACTATAATAATACAGTTCCGAAAGATACTGAAATGGTATCGTATAACTGGAAAGAGTTAGAACGCCAGTATTTTGCCAATCATGCTCTGAGTTATGTATGCTACCACAATACCTATCCAAGAGAGCATGGAGAAGTGAAGGTATATGCTGTGTTTGTGAGAGCCGCTAACCACCCTAATCATGTAAGATGAAACCAGTGCATGGATTATCAGCAATGATAAAAATACTATGTTTGCGGTTTGCAAGGGGAATTTTGCAGAGAGGAGAGGTATCTTGATGTACTGCGATAAATTTACGGGGTAAAATTTAATCATGGATGCCATCATTTCCATTAATCCGTAAGTGGTATAGAGCGCAAAAGACATGCCAACCATCAGACCGTAAAGTATTCCCGTGAGATTTGTTGCCGATTGATATCTCTTTTTTCTGAGTCCAATCATTCTTATGTACGAGTCGCTTATTATTCTTGAAATTTTTGTGGGGTCGCCCCCCATCTCAATACCTGTGACATACATATCAGTAAATTTTGATATGAGATTGCTTCCCGTTTCCGCTGCAAAGAAGTTCCAGGCTTTTTTCTTGTCTATTCTTGTGAGAAGCCTCTTGTACAAAACATCTATGAACTTGGTAAGCTTTCCAAAATCGTGCTTTCTCAGGCGCTCCATTGCCAGCACGTCGCTACCTTTTGCCGCTATGTAACTGCCAACTGTCCTTATAAATGCATCGTAGTTCTCATCGCAATTTATCAGGTCCCCTTCTGCCGAGTGAATTAAATACCCGGGATAGAAAAGAGGAAGAAGGGATACCGCAACTGAGAGATATATTGAAAGGTGTGTGAGCTGGGTGGTTATAAACAGTATTATTACGAGTACATAGGTGAATGGCAGGGCTTTCAGAAGTTTCACCTCCGCCGGAGCCCTAATGTCCTTTCTACCGTGCCATATCTCGTCCTGGGGCAGTCTCACTTTTATGGCGTATAGCATTATGCCCTCAACGGCCACGAAGGCAAGCAGCGTTAGGTATAGCAGAATTTTTGCGTCTATGTTTGCGAACATGGGCAATATGGCTACAAACACAGCGAAAAATAGCATGGAAATCAGGATTGCAACAAAAGCCTCTTTATACACGTCCAACTGGGCTAAAGAAGCTTCGTATTTTATGGCATAGGTTTCAAGCACCACTTTTCTTTCCTTTTCTAAGAACAATTCAAAATCCTCACCCGCCTCCGCGCTGTGGGCAAGTCTATCCAGAAAATCTGCCAGTATTACGCTTGGGGTTCTCTTGCCGACAGTCCTTGCGGCGTCTGGAAGGCTCATGTTCCAGTATTCCACCAGATTGTATATTTTTTCTATTTCTTCGCTTAGTGCTCCGTATTCTTTCACTTCCGAGAGTATACGAAATATTTCTTTTCGGGGTAAATGTGTGGATGCTAAAACTGACATTCTCGTTATGAAAAGGTGCATGTACCTTTCAATTTCCGTTTTTCTCTTTTCTCCCCTTATCAATGGGAATAATATTACAACTAACACTCCAAAAGCAGGTATTGAGTATATAACCAGATTCAGGGGGAATAGTAGGTATGGAAAACTTAAGAATATATAGAACGCAAGTCCTGAGGTACCGCCTAATATGGGAATGGCGTACTGAATAATGTATTTCCTCCAAGGAATATTGAACGAATTGTAAAGTCTCATTATTTTCTCTTTGACTGTTGGCATGCGGCATCACACTGTGAAGGGTAGCTTTTCCGTTCCAAATTTTTGAAAATCAAATATTATCTTAACAACATCGCGGTACCTGAATATGTTGTGTGCAATCATCTTCTTTATTATTTTGGCTCTCAGAAATAGGTCATCGTAGATTTTTCGAGGGTCAGAGTATCCCAGTAAAGGGGCAATTTTTTCTTCTAATATGTACGAATTGTTTAATCCCCTGAATATGTGCTCGTCTCTTAGAGGGTCCCAGACGAACACGGATTTTGTCATTACTCCGCCCAATTCCGAAGAATATCCCAGAATTTCTTCCACAGAAAGCACTCTCCTCAACGCCCTGCCTTTTAGGTAAACGGCTTGCTGGAAAACTCCTATGTTCAGGTTATCCATGAATGTCACTGGCACGCTTATTGGTGGCGAACTCAACCTTTGTATCATTCTCTTGATGGATGCTGCGTGGAATGTGGCCATGAC
>JALVVV010000042.1 GCA_027023265.1 DHVE2 group archaeon | reverse complement strand
GAAGTATTCGCATAGACATGTAGTTGAATCCGTGTTCCACTCCTTAAAAAGAGTGGTTGGTGATTACATATTCTCTCTTTCTTTCCCTTCAGCTTCTAAACTCCTTCTTTTTAAGGTGCTCGCTTATCACCTTTATATTTAATCACTTCTCTTTTTTATCTCTCTTTTTCCATGTTTTTCAAGGGATTCAACTTACCCGAATTTGTAGAAATATTTATATATCTTAAAAAACATTCATATGTATGAAATACCTCGCTTTGTTTGTACTATCTATGCTCTTGCTCTCATTTTCCATTTCTACAAACAATATAAGTGCGCAGGGATTTCAAAACAACGAAAACAAAATTGAAATAAGCAGCGACATACAAATACTTGACGTTAGTGACATATTTGGCGGGCATATAACATGGGTAATTAAAGGCGAGATTGCAAAGGAGTTGAGGGAGGCTATAGGGGAAAAATATAATGTAAACTCAATAGACCTTGGTACTGCATCGCATTATTTCAAAGGCGACCTTGAGAAAGTCGTGGAAAATAACAAGTTCGGGTGCGGATACATAGGCACCATAAGAATAACAAGGGCAGACCCGCTCCACGGAGACACGCAGGGAATTCTTAACAGCGAGGAGGATGTGAATGGGCTCGTAGGAAGCATTAATTCTACCAAGCCAATTACATTGAAGATGCTCATTCGTGGAGAGCCCGCTGGTGAAAAAATGCCTGTGACATCAAAAAATATCACCCTTGCTCCATTTTACGCTCTTGTAAATAATGCCTCTGCGATGAAAAAATTCTCACTACAATCCGTGAAAATTGAAGTAAAGCACATGGAAACACTTGCCGGATTGGGCAATTTCGAATTATCCCCGGGAACATTCACACTTAGACTTGTACTGGGACAATTTTTCATGGCAAGCAGCGGCTCTGTGGAGTACTGCACCTTTGATCCAATTAACTCGCCACTTGTGCTTTTCACGGTGTATATTGTGGCAGTGATTTTAATAACCGTTTTCAACAAAAAATTCAAAGAAGGAAAAGAAAATACCCTGTTTTCAAAGAAGGCAAAAAGATTCAACAATGCAACTAAAGTAGCTCTTTTCTTTGCGTATCTTGCAATTCCCTTGAGCGGTATTTGGTTCATACTGATTACTGCTGTAACGGTAGTGGCAGCAGTACTCTATCTCAAAAAAATTTACTCGGTATAAGGCTCGTAAAGGGAATGCTCCAAGCCCAAGTGATCCATTATCTTGCCAACCAAATAGTTTACTATATCGTCAACAGATTCTGGCCTGAGATAAAACGCAGGAACGGGGGGCATAATCACGGCACCCATTAACGAAAGCTCGTACATTCTTTTTAAAACCACTGGGCTTAGTGGAGTCTCCCTGGGAACCACTATCAGCTTCCTTCTTTCTTTCAAAGCAACCGAAGCAACCCGCGTTATCAGATTATCACCAATGCCACACGCAATTTTAGACAGTGTACTCGTTGAACACGGTGCAATTACCATAGCGTCAAATTTACTCGTGCCTGACGCAATCTCTGCGCTTAGGTTATCGTTATCGTATATCATAGATGGAATGTCCGATAGATCGCCATAAGAGTAAGCAGTTTCGTATTCAATTATATCCTTTGCATTTTTAGATGCAATTAGCACGGCATTCTTTCCAAGTACTTCAAGAAGTCGAATTCCTATAATTGCCCCGGATGCACCGGACATTGCCACGATGACTTTCATATTTCCACATATATTGCGGGATTAATAATCTTTGCTTCTTTTCATAACATCTATATACGCACACAATATTTCCCCTCGCGGTGATTTAAATGAACCTGAACATTGAACTTGTATTGCACTCTACGGTAAACATTATAGCTTTTGCTGTGCTCGTAGTGCTCATACTTGGAATTACTGCCCTATTAATAAGCAGAAGAACCAACATCTCATACATACCAATCCTCATAATATTTGGAATAATAGTTGGTCCTCTGCTCGGAATAATCAACAGGAATGTTGCCTTAGGAATGTTTGAATATGTTAGGGTATTCGGACTATTCATTATATTATTTGCTGAGGGTTACCATCTCTGGCGCTCTCTTCTCGCAAAGCACTTTACGACAATCGCACTTTTAGACACCGTAGGTATGGTCGCAACCGCGCTTCTCACGGGATTTGCATTTTCTCTCCTGTTTCACGCACCGTTCACGGTCGGATTCTTATTTGGCTCCATAGTAGCCGCCACGGATCCTGCAACCCTCATTCCCCTGTTTAAACAGCACAGAGTAGATAGGGACATAGAAACAGTAATTGTCACCGAATCAATATTCAACGACCCTCTTGGAATTGTATTGACATCCATCGCCCTGATATTCCTTATGCCAAATACACCAAACGGCCATCTGATAGAAACACTGGCAAATTACGTAACCCTTTACCCTGCAGCAGTTATTTATTTCATATATCAAATAGGCATGTCCGTGGCTATAGGCGCACTCGTAGCATATTTGGGATACGAAGGCATAACTAAAATAAAACTGAGGAAATCGCCATACGTGGAAATACTGGCTCTCACCCTTGCGTTTGGTGGTTTTGTTCTGGGTGAAGTTGTTCAGGCATCAGGATTTCTGGTAACCACAACAATAGGAATACTACTTGGAAACCACGATGATTTCTTCCACGACAGAACTCCTCAGGTGACCCACGCGATAAGGTGGCACATGCATTTTAACGACATACTTGCCACATTAAGCACAATATTCATATTCGTGCTCCTGGGCGCCAGCATGAACATATACACCATTACCCCGATGGCTCTTTTGTACGGCACCCTAATCGCACTGTTCATAATATTTGTAGCGAGGCCGATTGCCACGCTGATAATCCTTCCAAAGTGGTCATTTAAAAAGTATCTCTTCATATCCCTTGAAGGTCCCAGAGGAGTGGTGCCTTCGGCTCTGGCAAGCCTGCCCCTTATGTTAGGTATGGCGTATAACAACCACCAGCTAATATACTGGGGTGATATAATACTCAGCGCAACCGTGGTAACAGTGCTGGTAACTGTAATCGTAGAAACCACTTGGGTCCCATACTTAAAGAAAAAATTGCTTTCTTGATTTTTTTCTGTATTCTTTTTCCCACGCACCTCTTTTTTAATTTTGTACAACGTTCATTCGTTGCAAACACCGTATTTTAGCCATTTTCACAGGCACAAACAGAGTTTGTTACATATCACAGTGTAACAACTTTCACAAAGTTTAAATATTGAAAAAACATACGGAAAAGTGAGGTGAAAATCATGAAAGGGAGCATAATTGCTATAACGGTCATAGTGCTGCTATTTGCAGGCGTGTACGGGGCGATGATGGTTCACGGAGGAGATGCACAGGTAAGCACCAACGTGTATATACTGAAGAACAACGAGAAAGTCACCACCGTGATGCCGGGAGACAGTGTGAAGATAGCAGTGGAAGTTAAAAATGTAGGGGGCACGGCATTCACGCTAAGCGGCCATGTGCCTGTTTTCGCATATGCAAACATCTACCAAGATACAGGAGTTCTTAAAAAAATTGAGAGCGTGAAGTACACCACCAAATACGTGACATGGCATGCAGTGTATCTCAATCCCGGAGAAAACTACACCGCATACATAGATTGGAACGTGCCTGAAAACCTGAGCGGAAAGGTGGTAATACAGGCATGGGCAGGAGGAGCTCCAAAAGCAAACACCACAATATACGTGGGCAACTCCCAAGCAAGCACCTCATCAGGAAGCACAGATGTGGAGGTAATAACAGATGATGTCATGTATTACGACGGAAATGTGGTACAAATAACCATAATCAACTACGGAAACAGCATAGCAACGTTTCCGGGTGGATTCGAGGTCGTGGACGAGGACGGCAATGTGGTATATACAAGCGTTGGAACATCCTACATAACCCTCCAGCCCGGAGATAGTGTTACATACACGTGGACAATACCAGATGGCATTAGCTCCGGATGGTATTACATATACAGTGGTGCAAACGGGAACTACGCACAGATATACATTTACTAACTTATTTTTTCACGATGACACCCACCCTCCCCACACACTTAATAAACAAGCCTTTCTCCATTTTTCAAAACCTTAGCGTTTTCAAAATTAGATAAAAACCACTTGGGATTCTCAGTGTGCACAGGAATCACAAACTCCGGCGATATAGTTTCCACAAGGTCAATAATATCCTCTGGAGAAGCATGTCCTGAGGCGTGAAATCCATGCTGGGCGCCAACCGCGCTTCCATTAATAGATAGACCCACAACATCAAAATTATATCGGTACAGCCAGTTGAGAAGCACCTGAACATCCAAACGCATATCCTCGTTAAAAGCCTCCGTGGAAGAATACAGGAAAAGCCCCCCGTCCGGCTTTATGTCCATCAAATTAGGCATATCAAAAAGAGAAAACGCAAGGAGATAGTTTTCGGGAGAGCTGCGAATTTCAAGGGGGCTAACCCATTTACCCTCCCATTCTCCCTCCGTAACATATTTCATCCACCAGCCGTGAGATTCCCTTGGTTTCAGGTATATGCACATGTTGCTTGAGGATATACCATTGCCAGCAGCCCTCAACCCATGTATAGAATATGCATCTCTGGCAGATATCACCAGGCACCTTCCTGTATCGCGGGCAATTCTGGAAAATGCGCTCAATCTCTCAAAGTTGCTTGAGGAAAAATCGGCGATTACCAGCCCACGAGCGTTGGAAACCGCTTCAGCTGAATTTTCAAGAACGTCTCTCTCCGAGACCGCCTCGTGAGATGAATCACCGGAAACACGGGTACCCTCCACAACAAGCAAATCACAGCCCCTAACTGCCTTGGAGAACTCCCGTGTTTTATTACCCCTATCCCCGTGCATCCTGAAATCACCCGTGTATGCAACGCACACATCCTCCTTCTTGTTCTGCACATGGACGGTATATGCAGTGGCCCCGTAAACAGAATGGTCCACCGGATAAGCATGTACCTCAAATGGAAGGTCTTCGAGTGTGCCAGGATTCATTACTTCCCGCACATACTCACTCTTCTTTTGAGAACTCTGTCTTGTCAAAAACTCAAACAAATTATCACCAATATCATCACAAGATTTTATATTACGAACAAGTAAATTCCTCTTTATATTCTCCCTGCTGCCCATGCTCCTTCCGGAGCTTCTGAGAACATCAACCGTTTTAAAACTGTTATGATTATCTCCATTTTTCCGGCCCATACCTGATGATTCGCGATATGTGGAGACCCGCATTGCATCGTAAAGCACAGATGTGGCAATATTTGATTGGCCTGTATCCTGAAAAGATTTAATGAGAGCAAGGGTCTCCGCCGATGCCACCACCGGCACAGAAAAATCGATATAACCAGCCATTCCAAAATGATCCAAATGCGCATGGGTAATCAGAATGGCATCTAAAGGTAACTTATTGAAAGATTCGGTGAGCATATCCTCAGGAATCAAATCCCTGCGGTATACATCCAAGCGAGGGAGCAAACCCATTTCTATAGGGTCATGAACTCCCCTTATCGCCCTCATGCTGAGATATTCCCTAAAATACCTTGCTTCCTGAACAAAATTCTTTCCAAAATCTAAAAAAACCCCGTGTTTCCCATCTCCCAAATAAATCTTGTTTCCGCCAATGGTATTTGCCCCATCGTATATCACAAGCTCCATACTCGGGAATCCTCGGCATTTTATTTAACCTTTGTAGGTTTGATTAATGCGAAAAAAAGATATGGTATCTCACAATTAGGCCACCATGCGCCTTTACGATTTTAAAAGAGGACATAAGAAAAGCATTGACGATATTGAGAGCATCATGCAGGAAATGTTCCACAACGTTAAGAGAGAAGGAGAGAGAATTTACGCAGAATACAAAGGGCTAAAGAGCATAGAGGTGTGGATGGAAGGAAAGAAACTTGCAGCCGAAACAAAATCAAGGGATGTGAGTAACGAGGATGCAATGGATACGCTAAAAGTGTGGAACGACTTCCTATTCAGAGTTACAGGATACACCGCAAAAGAAAGAAAAAAGAAAATGTCAAAATAAAATTTTTTTAAAGGTTAGTTTATAACCCAAGATTTAAATCCAATAACTGTGATACACATATATGGACGAAGAGGACGCAATGCGCTACTTTAACAGGGAGGATTATCCCCACGCTCTCGAAATATACCTTCAAATGCTGGAAGACGCGGAAATAGAAGGAAACCCCGAGAAAATTGCCTACAATGCAAATCTCGCAGGATTGTGTCTATACTTCATGCATAAGCACAAGGATGCCATAGATTATTTTCATAAGGCTCTTGAAAACACTGAAGGAGACGACGAGATCAAGGTTAGAAAGAATATAGAAGAAGTGGAAAGGTTCGTTTCAAGGATAGAAAAAGACATAGAAGAAATAAACGAGAGACTAAATTCCGAAGAGGACAAAATGAATAGGGGCATACTACTGAGCAATTTGGGAATACTGCAGCATCTTTTAGGTAAAAATGAAGATGCGGAAAAATCATTTAAGAAGGCAGAAAACATATTTCACTTAGTAGGAGATAAAATTGCTCTCGGTGCCATATACTCGAACCTTGCAATGATTTACGAAGATTTGAGAAAACTTGATTACCTGTACCTCGCGTTGGATATATTCATAGAAGAGGGACACATTAAAGGTCAGGCAGATACATACCACGCTCTATCCCTGTATTACCTTCACCAAGACAGGACAGAAGAGGCATATTACTTTTTAAGGAAGGAAATAGAAATTTTAAAGAACACTAACGAGACCGAAGCAAAAAGACGCGCTTACGAGCTGGCTGCTGAACTGGCCATGGAAACGGGAAACGTGGATGAAGGAATGAAATTCACAGAACTTGCTTCGGGAGCCTGACCCTGTATACTCCCGCCCCTTCGTCCACTTCCACAACACCGTGTTTCATCAACACGCCCACGTTGTTATGCACCATGCTTTCTGAGACGTTGAATATCATGGATAAAATTTCATCATCCATGCTATCTGATTCGTATATTGCCTCTAAGAACTTGCGTGGAAAATGCTCCACGGGAATTGACGAGTACACTTTATCAAAAATCAGGTACTCGTGAACCCCCCGACGATTATATATCCTCGGAGGAATCTTGTTCCACCTGAAATCAGAAATTACCTCGTTCGTTACGAGATTTACATCAATCTTGTACCTCTTATCCTTGGTATAGGCCACGATACGAATAACATAGGGAATTATCCCCTGATTTACCATGTCAAAAAATTGCTCTGGTGTTAGCAATCCAAAATGGCCACCCTTGTAAGAACGCTCCACTATGAACCTGACCATTGCCTTTTTAAAGGATGGCTTCTCAAGGAGCCAACGCTGCGGGTTTATTTCCCCCTCTAATACCTGAATAGATGACAATCCATTTGGGAGAATTCTCAGCTCTTTAACAGGGTCATTGAAATACCACTCTCCCCATTTTTTAGGAGATGTAAATACCAATTCAAGCCCCTTCATTTTTCTATCCAATATCTCATAAAATGAATTGTGCGGCCTTCCGTTAAATTTTATCATAAGCTCCATCAAAGGATTGTACTTCATCTGCTTTACTTTAAGGTAATTTTGACGGTACCCCTCATCGCTTAGCCCCAACCTATTAATGAGCTCCTCGAACGCATCCATCATACCACCAGCCTTCTTTCCACCATATCGTAATACTCCGAGCAATCCACGTTGTTCATCTTACAAAATATTAAAGTGGCAACTTCTATATTAATATATCTGGCCTCTTTCTTGATTTTATTTATATTCATAAGCGCTTCCCTCCTGCCCATCCTGCGAACCCTGCAAAGTTTATCAAGCATGAGCGTGAAAATCTCTCCCTGAACTGTGTATTTGTCCACGGTTTTCTCGTCAATTTTGAAATCCAGTGGTATGGTCCCAGAAAATTCAAACGTGGGTACGTAAGAATCTCCATCTTTCTTTAAAAGACCAGAATCAACACATATCTTGAAAAGCTTTCTGGAATATGCCGGAGAAATCCAGTTTTTGGTATATGAAAAATAACGTACAAAAGAATCTTCATTTAACTTCTTCCCCATGCTCCTGACCACAGACATGACCGCAAGCCTCAATGTTTCCAAGGGCATACCTCCCTTCCACTAATAACATACCTATCCAGATTTTCATATTTGTTCGCCATATTCCGGGGCAATATAACCAATTTTCCGCCTGCGTTCATAAAATCAATTATGTGCTTCTCAAATATACTCTTCATTGCAACGTTATCGGAAAGCCCCATCAAATCATCAAGAGAATCCCAGAAATACACTCCTGTGATAACGGCCACGTCAGCGTCGGAGATGAGAACATCCATAACATCTTCTATCTTCCTTGGGGAAGAATCAAGCCACAAGTCAAAGATTCCAGATAATTCTCTATATACTTTAAAATTCATCTCCCGCCCAAAGTAAGTATCCACGTCTATGAGATAAAGCTTAGATGCTTCGCATTCTTCCACAAAATCGTCAATTTTCTTACCATCAATTCTCTTTCTCCGAACGGTATGCACCTCTAAACAGCTCACACGGGGGTAATGATTACACTATTTAATATTTTTATCATCATTCATTTCATTGGTTTCATAGGCATCATCTACCGCTCCGTATTTAAAATCAAAGTTATTCTCCACGTAATTGAGCCAGTAACCGCAGTTTGGACAGTAGTTCCACCCAGAATCCACGGGATAATTACAGTTGGGACATCTTTTTGGCTCACGCAGGTATGCGTATATGAACACAGGAATGAAAACGAGGATTATTATAGCTACCAAAACAGAGTACCATGGAAAAACATTCTCAGCTGGTTTATCTTTAACGTAAATATAATCTGGACTGTAACCATGATAAGTGCTGTCGCGATAGGGCACTATACCTATCTTTTCAATAACATAACCTGCTTCTTCGGGGGATACCCCCACGTAATAAAATATCACACCCCCAATAAAGAAGCTCATGTTGGCGGTGGTCTCCATGTAATAATATTTTTTACCGTGATAAACGTAGTAATCCCTCAAATACTGGGCAAAGAAATTGTCGTGATTTACCTTATTAAAATGCACACCCACGGCCACGTGGCCCGTGGTAGAGCCAAGAGAAGTCACGTTGAGCACGAACAGCACCACATCGTATCCAAGGTCATGGGCAATGGTTGCCAAAAGAAGAGACTTGTCCTCGCAATCACCTCCGCCTTCAACGAGAGTTTCCAGTGGGAACTTGTAATAATCGTAAAAACCCGTATAGGTCTGGTCATCGTAATAATTCATAGCTTTTTGCACAAAGGACAGTAGAAAATTCATTCTTGTAAGATTATCAAAATCACTAATCTCAGAAATATACCCTAAATCACGAGCCAGCTCTCTTATATAAAAATCACGCGAAGTCATGAAGAACTGCAAGTAAGTAAAATTAAAGGCATACCTGTAGCCTCCCGGATATCGTTTATAGTATGTGTAATTTGACTCAGGAACGCTCAAGTATATGTACCACTCACCATTTATTTTTGATACGGAATTACCGGATTCTCCTGACGTGATATTTAGGACAAGATGGTAAGTTTCACCCATGAAGTCCCAGTGATAAACCTTAACTTCTTGTTCTTGGTTAGAAGCGTGTGTAGATGGTAAATTAAAAACAATTAAAAAAATGAATAAAAACGCAAAGATTGTTTTATTGTTCATCGTCATCACCCTTCAATATGAACCTGCAATTTGGGCAGTAATGCCAGCTTTTGCTAACTTTAGTGCCACAATTTGGGCATACGGAATCATAACTGACTGGCTCTTGCCTGGAATTTAAAAGGTCATAAATCAAAACCAAAATAGACGCAACGAACAGCAAAACTCCAGATAGGAAAAGATACATACCGTTATGGCTCCCGTAATCAACGCTTACCTGCAAAAATCCAGGAGTATTCACGTTTGCAATTACAAGATAATACACCCCAGAGCTTGGAGCAGTAAAGATGAGCGATTCACCCGTGGTTGTATTAACATACAGACTTCCTGTAAAATTCCCATTTTCTATGCTATTGTACTTGCTCTCGTTCATTATGTAGAACGTGAAGGTGTCTGTGCCCTTCAACGTTATACTCTCGCTCTCCCCAGCTCTCAGGTTCAACGCCACGGACTTTATCTCACCCCTTGAAAAAGTCATAACGTAATTGTGAGGATTGTAAGTTCCTGAAAGCACGATCAAGCTTATGGATACCAGTACCATGAGCAAAGAGAGTATCTTATTAATGCTCATAACATACCATACGTGCATACATTTAAATCTTTTCCATTCTCATGGACAAATTCACCGAATGTGCCGAGTGAGTCAAATAACCCATTGAAATAATATCCACCTCAGGACACTTGGCATACTGTAGCACGTTCACAGGGGTTATACCTCCGGAAAATTCCACAAGCACATTTGCAATATTTTTGATTTTTCCCGCAACCCTGCAAGCGTCCTCTGGAGAAAAGTTATCCAGCATGATAATATCAACTCCCTTCTCTGCGGCCACCACAGCCTGTTCCTCCGTGTCTGCTTCCATTTCCACCTTCTTTGTGAAACTCGCTGATTTAAGTGAAGAATACACGTAATCAAGACCTACCAGTGCAATGTGATTATCCTTAACCATTATCATATCTCCTAAATTCCATCGATGCGGGTCTCCGCCCCCTATCGTAACTGCTATCTTGTCAAGGCGTCCCCACAACGTTTTTCGCGTGGCAGCAATCCGCACATGCGGGTTAACTTCCCTAACCATATCCACAATTTTCCTTGTTTCAGTGGCTATGCCACATAACCGAGATAAAATGTTTAAAACAGTTCTCTCCACGCTTAAAAGTTTCCTTGCGTTACCTCGCATGGTGATTATAACCTCACCCGGAGTTGCAAGAGTGCCGTCACTCAAGCCATCCACTTCAATACTCATCCGCTTCAATTCGCTCCGCAGGTAAGACTCTCCTGCCACAACGCACGGCTCTTGCGCTACTATTTCCCCCACCGCGTTCATATCCGGGGGAACCACCAACTCGGAAGTTACATCACCGTACCTCACATCATCCTCATAAAGAACCCTGAACATCACGAAACCTCCAGCATACGCTCTATGGCACGTCTGGCTTTAGAGGCAATGTCATCAGGAACATTTACCACGTATTTCTCATTTTTCAGGCTCTCATAAACACCTTTCAAAGTAATCTGCTTCATTCCGAGACATATGGCATTTTCCCAAGCAGGTACGAATTCCCTGTCAGGAAATTCCATCTTCAAGCGCTCCACCATGTCCCTCTCCGTTGCAACCACAAATCTCTTCGCATCGCTGTTACGAACGTACTTTATCATTCCTCCAGTACTCGCAATCACATCTGCAATTTTCTGCAAATCTGGGGAGCATTCGGGATGTACCATCAATAATCCATCTCTGCGCACGTTTTCAGCACCCAAATTGGTATGCACGTAGCAATGCCCGTTTGGAGGCATGGGCACTATTTTCTTGTCAGTTCTCTGAGACACGTAATATGCTAAATTAGCATCAGGGCCAAAAAGCACAACATCCGAATCCAAAGAATTCACAACCTTTACAGCATTGGCAGAGGTACAGGTTATATCCGCAAGGGCTTTACATTCTGCAGTGGAATTCACGTACAGCACAACTCGCGCATTGGGGTACTCTTCCCTGTACTTCTTTATGATTTCCGGTGTGAGAAATCTTGCCATCTCACAGCTGGCAATTTTTGAGGGAATAAGCACCTTCTTGTCGGGGTTTAAAATAGCGGCTGTTTCTGCCATGAAATCCACACCTGCAAAGACGATAACATCAGAGTCTATTTGAGCGGCTTTTCTTGCCAGCTCCAATGAATCACCCAAGAAATCAGCTATTCTCTGAACCTCACCGCTCTGGTAATTGTGTGCCAGAATAACGGCGTTCTTCTCTTTTTTGAGCCTGCTTATTTCTTCTTTCAAATTCACAATATCACGCTCCTATCCTCACATTAGATTCTAAGGATTCAAGAAGGGCAACAGGAGAAAGGGCAGCAAGGTAGCTTGTTTTCGGATTCATCTCCGAAGGCCTGTTTCTCACCTCAACTGTTGCCGTTCCAAATTCTCCCTCTAAGTAGATACTATGCACGTTTTCGTGCACTTCCGGGTCAGCGTAAACTTCAACCTCCACATCCAGACCTGTTGCGATCATAACAAGCACGGTTACATTCGTGCTCTTTGGAAACTTTTTTATAGCTTCCTCGGCACTTCCTTTGAAAACAAGAGTTCTGGACTCGCATTCAACCCCCAGGGTTTTGCAATTTTTGGTGGTGGTGATTCTTGCCCTGCTAAGCCCCGCAATTTTAGCAGCTCTAATTATATCCAGACCACCAACGGCCCCGGAGGGAACATATATCTTTGCACCATTCTTCTCACTTAAATTGAAAAGTTCCTCGCGAAAATCTCTATCTACCAGCCCACCCACACTCATGATAAGCATATCCTTTCCATTTTCTATGACCTTCATAGCATAGTCTCTAACCGCTTTTGGAGAGGCCGCTTCTACGACAAAATCCACAGCTCTTAGAAATTCATCCAAAGAGGGATAGCAAGGGACATCAAAATTGCTGCACCTGTCCGGTTCAATATCGTAAAGGGCAACCACATCTCTTCTCCTGGTGACTATCTCGCGGGCTATCGCACCGCACCCGATTATACCTATTTTCATAAGTGCCACCTTCTTTTAGTTCTTCAGGGGATATTGCAAGATTGAATTTTAAACTTCCGACAGTTTAAAGGTTTGAAAGACGTTCTATGAAAGATTCAGGGTTGACAATGCATCCATTTAACTTTTAACATTCAAGAGTATTTTTATTAATTTGACAATTATTTACTTAAATACAAATTTTTAAATAATTAATGTTGACGAAAAGAATAAATAGAGAATGAAAGATTATTACATAGGTGTATGTTAATGAAATGGGAATTCCTTGCAATATTCCTTACCGTGCTCGCATTACTATCGGCGGGCTTTGTTAGTGCCCAAACATTGAACTTCGATAAAACGATAGTGTCAACAGGGACAGACCCCGGATTACCCGGATATATAAAAATTGTAAAGATAGGAGGATATTCCAGCAACAACTGGCAATATTTTTACCTGGAAACAAAAGAAGCTGGGATTGCTGAACCACCTGCCAATACTTCAACAGAAGTTACCATATCTGTAGAGGCGGACATAAGCGGACACGATATCGTGCAGTACATATACATTTACCTTACATGGATTGATAATAAAAACAACATAAGCTTTTTAGGCTACTACAAAGTGGGTGGAGTAAATGATGATAATGCAGCACTCCACTCATACAACCAAAAAGACATAGGGGTTTCTGGAAACAGGATTACGGTAAAAATTCCGGCCATGGTACTTCAAAACGCTAATGTTCTAAACGTGGAATTTGACACTATGTATGATAACTACGAGAGTGGATACTTACAGCACTCAGACTCGGCAACTTATTACGCAGATACTGGCTCCCAGGGGAACACCGGCAATGGCGAAGAAAATGAGAACACTTCTCAGAACAATGAATTATCAAACCTAATAGATTTTGGAAGTATAATTGCCGTGTCCTTGTGCATCTTGCTCCCGGTAATAATATGGTTACTGGTTTCAGTATGGGTTTACAAAGATGCAAAGAAAAAATGCAATGACCATCCTCTTCTCTGGTTCTTCGTAGTACTGCTACTTACCCTCATTGGCTTGATAATATACCTCGTTGCTGTAAAAAACGAATGCGATAACAACCAGTACGGCCCCGGTGGATACTACAAGGCACCGCCACCACCTCCAGAGTGAAAAAATATTTTTATTTTTAACTATTATTTTTTGTAAGTTTTGTATGAGTATCGCAAAATCCAAGCTTGCAAGAGACATAATTCAAGTATTCTGGATTGAACTTTTCCTCTACAATTATCTCGTAATGAACTTTCTTAACTCCTTTCATACACACAACTCGCTCCATCGTATAGTCAATTTCCCTTACAAACTGAGCAAAAAACACTCCGTAAACAATCTTTGGATCCTCAAATATGGATGTGCGCCATATATTGTCCATCTTCTTGATTTTACCTTCAAGGGCAATGTCATCAACCTCTATAAAAAGAGAGAACCACAATATATCCTTGCTGAATGGCCTGTTAACTATAGGATACGCTTTCACCACATCCTCAGAGACAAGCCGCTCCCACCTTTTTGATATTGTTTTCGCGCTTATCCCTATAATTTTTGAGAGCTTGGAAAATGGAATTCGTGCATCATCTCGCATGGCAAGGAGTATTTTCCAGTCTATTCTATCTATTTTCTTTTCCCCAGCATTTCTATGATAAAATATATCTTCTGAATAAGAATCCGTGAGTTCCTTAAAAAGCAAGAGCTTCTCCCTTAACTCCATCTCATCTGAATACCAGAACTCGCCATAGTACCTGCCCCCCAAACATCCTACAAAATGCATAACCCCGGGAATCTTAGATACTCTTTCAAAAATGCGCTCTCTCCGCTTTTTAGCATGTATTGATATAACTGCACTGTTAAGAACGTAATCAGAATTCAAAAGAATTGAAAATCCCAACAACTCCCCCCTTTTCATCATGGCATTTATTCTCTTGTCCACGGCTGCACCGGATATGCCAAGGTTCTCAGCTATTCGGTAAACAGGCATTCTCCCATCATTCCATAGCAGACGAAGAATTTTAACATCCAATAGGTCCATGATAACCAAACAGGATTCGATTACTTAAATTTTTCCATTTTTAAAACTTTTAATAGCATAAACGGAAATGAACAGCAATATTATTCCAAAATATTTCCATTTTTTTAACAATACTTTATATAGTTGGTGATAATAATGGAAATTAGAAAGCACCTGGAGGTGATGCAACATGATAGAAATCATGCTAATGATAGCAAAAAGTAAGGCTGAGGAATACAGAAGAAAGAGGTAAAGGCAGAATCACGATGACCCCACCAATCCTTTCTTTTTATTTTGATAGTAATCGCAGTAATCTTTTACGGGACACTCATCGCATTTTGGAGATACTGGTTTGCAAATGGTGCGCCCAAACATGACAAGTAGAGTGTTTATTTCAGGCCAGTATTTTTTAGGCAAAAGTTCCATTAACTTCTTTTCAGTCTCTTCTGACTTTGAAGTACTCACCCAGCCAAGTCTGTTTGCAATTCTATGTACATGAACATCCACAGCAATGGCCATCTTCCCGTAACCGCGAGACAGAACGATGTTTGCCGTTTTTCTACCCACCCCCGGAAGCTTTAACAATTCCTCTAATTTGTCAGGTACCCTGCCACCGTACTCTTCATCAATTATCCTTGCAACCTCCTTTATTTTTCCAGCCTTCTGTCTATAAAACCCAGCGGGATATATTAACCTGGCAATATCCTCAACATCAGCATTTTTTAAATCACTTGGGCGAGGATACTTTGCAAATAACCTGTTTGCAACGGTATATGTAACCTCATCCTTTGTTCTCTGGGAAATTATTGTAGCAATCAATATGTGAAAAGGATTCCTAGACCTGTACGGATGCTCTGGAACCACACCTTTCAAAATCTCAATGGTTGTAACAATATCATTAACACTGCGCATCGAACATTCACCAGGCACCAATATGAACTCAGATATATATGATTTTGTGCAGGGAGTATATTACCGTTGCGAAATATTTTTAATAAATACGCCCATATCCTGTCAAATGGATATAATCACCTACGAAATTTTATTCAATGTCCTCAAAAAACTACTCACGAAGAGTGGAATGAAAGTAGAGGAAATAAAAGAGTTGACGTACTACGTGATAAATTTCTTTGGGTACGGAGACCAGGTTGTGGATAACATATTAACTCCAGCAGATAGACATGTGTTCAACACCCTTGAAGAATTAGGGGTGCTTAAAACGAGAATGGAGGAAATCAACGTAGCAAGGGGAAAACTGTGGAGAATTCACTACTGGGTTTACCGGAAGGAGAACATTGAAAAACTTTTGGAAGAGAGTGATTATGAAGAAGATGAGGGCCCCGAGGAACTGTACAAAAAGCTCTTTGAGGAAGAGAAGTAATCTAAAAATCCAATAAGGAAAAAACATAAAGAGTTGCAACAGGCTAAATGAGATACACTTAAAACATGGCCGCGCCCGGTGTGCATGGTACCATTAACGGTTGGGAAAACATGCAAATGTTGTACAGAATTGAGCAGGTTAGTTTGGCCGAAGTTCCGGTACATTTTAACGATTAGCGTCTCGCCCTCCGTCGAGAAAAAATAAACACGCAAAGATTTACGGGATTGCAACACCAAATACTGCAGTAAATATCATAAATCCATAATTTATAATCTAATTGAAGAGTATAAGAACCGAAAAGATTGCAGCATGGAGGGGTACTTAAAGAAAAATATGAGAACGAAATAAGAAAGGAAAAACACCCAAATAAAATTTAAAAGTGCTCATGCCAACAAAGTTTTCCCATGTTGCATACCGCAAACCTCTCATCTTTAATAAAGAAAGTAGCAGCCCCGGGCAGATTCGAACTGCCGTCGCGGGATCCAGAGTCCCGCATGCTTGACCACTACACCACGGGGCTATGAATGGAGAAATAAAAAACAGGTATATGAGGTTTATGGAGAACCACAGGAAAGATGCATGCTACAAAAATACAAGATAAAAATGACACACCATACGAACTTACACTAAAAACACTCTCAGATAATCAATAATATGAAAATTTGAAAATTATTTCAATTTGAATAAATTAAAACAAGGACATACTATTAAGTAATCGCAATATTACCAAATATAAAATTTCATATGCGATAGTTTAATATATGTGCTTCCCAATACGTAGCCAATGGCAGAAGAAGGCGAAGAAATAATCAGGGTCCCGCTACCCGATAGAAACAAAGGCGAGATGTTTGCAATAGTGGATAAGATACTGGGCGGAGGCCACATGATGGTCATGTGCGCTGATGGAAAATCTCGCATGGCGCGTATACCCGGGAAAATAAAGAGGAGAATGTGGATAAGAGAGGGGGACCTCATAGTAATAAGGCCATGGGATTTTCAGAACGATAAGGCAGATGTTGTGTACAGGTACACCAGAAACCAGGCCGCTCACCTGAGCAAGAGCAGGAAACTTCCCGAAATTTTGGATGTGTTTGGGAAATGAATGAAGAGGAATTCGAAGAGGTTCTTGACAGATTCATACCGTATAGAGAGAGCAAGGATAAAGGAGCAGAATACAGGAAAACTTATGGGGACGTTTTTGACCGAAGAACGCTTTTAGCGTTTTACAAGTTGTTGAAAAGGACCATAGAATATGTGGAATTTCCAATATCAACTGGGAAGGAGGCAATGGTTTTTCGTGCAAGGGGCAAGAACAACGAACTGCTTGCCGTAAAGGTTTACCGCATAACGAGATTGAACTACAAAGGGCTTTCAAAATTCATAGACGGAGATGAAAGATTTGAGAGAGTGCACAAAACAAAGGACAACATAGTATTCATATGGGCAAGAAAAGAGCATAGAAATCTCAAAACATTTTACGAAAAAGGAGTTATTGTTCCGGAACCGATAGACCTCTGGAAAAATATAGTTGTCATGGGATACGTGGGAGACGAGAAAAGCCCCGCGCCATTAATGAAAGACGTTATGGAAAACCTTAAAAAAGAGATTTTATTTGAGATTATTGCAGAGATGAAAAAGATGTTACAATCAGGACTTGTTCATGGAGACCTGAGCGAGTACAACATACTGATATGGGAGGATAGGCCTTGGATAATTGATGTAGGTCAGGCAGTACCCACAAGTCATCCCCTTGCACAGCAGCTACTTGCAAGAGATGTTAAAAACGTGGTCAATATTGCAAGAAAAATGGACATAAACATAGATAGAGATTATGTTCTCCGAGAGTTAGAGGTGATATGAATGATTTACGTCAAGGTTCCAAAATCCAGGGTAGGCGCTTTGATAGGAAAACATGGAGAAGTAAAGAAAAGAATAGAGGAAAAAGCAGGGGTAAAGATTAACATAGATTCCACGTACGGGGACGTGTCCATTGATGATAGAGATGCAGATAGTTATTTAGCCATGAAAGCGGAGCTGTTCGTGGAGGCAGTGGGCGATGGATTTTCACCAGATAGGGCATGGAGGGTATTTAAGGACGACGTGTATTTTGAGGAGATAGACATAAAAGAGTTCATAGGCAAGCGAGAAAACAGGATAAGGCAATTAAAAGGCAGGATTATAGGTAAAGACGGAAAAACAAGAAAAATAATAGAAGAACTAAGCGGAGCAGACATATCCGTATATGGAAATACCGTGGCAATAATTGGAGAGTACTATCAATTAGAAACTGCAAAGCACGCCATAGAGATGCTACTCAGGGGAAGCAAGCACGCCACCATATACAACTACCTTGAGAAAAGAAGGAGGGATTTAAAGTACATATCCTTAGATTATTACTATATCCAGTGATGTAGATTGCCTCTGGAAAACTTCCTGCTTACATTACTTCTCCTTATCCTTCTTGCACGCACTCTTGGATTACTATTGGGAAAAATAGGTATTCAAAGCCTGGTGGGAGAGGTCCTGGGCGGAGTGATTCTAAGCCCAATCTTATTAAATTTAGTGGTACCTTCTGAAGTTTTGAAAATGTTTAGTCAGTTCGGCATAATAATGCTCATGCTTCTCTCAGGACTTTTAACGGATTTTAGAGCTTTTCAAGAATACAAATTCAAGAGCTTGATTGTAGGGGTTTTAGGTGTGCTTGTTTCCATGGCACTTATTTTTAGTACTATGTACTTCATGGGTTTTTCATGGATTACATCTTTATTCATAAGCGTAATACTTTCCAACACTGCCGTTGAAGTTTGTGCCAGAATACTGATGAACAAGAGCAGTAACAAGATAGTAAACGCCATAGTAATGGGTGCCAGCTTTGTAGATGACATTGTAGCAGTGTTCCTGATTGGAGTGGTGGGCTCCATTGCTCTTAATCAGACAGTTACCCTAAATTACATGATTTTTATATCTTCCAAAGTAATACTTTTCATCGTCATATCTCTTATATTGGTACCTTATTTTATGGAGAGATATAACATAATAGACCATCTTATAGGCACTGGACCGCAGAGGGAAAAAGTTCTTCTCACATTCACCATTCTATTTGCACTGCTGTTTGCAATAATTGCCCAGTATTCAGGACTGCAAGGCATAATAGGAGCGTACATTGCCGGATTAGTAATCGGGAAGTGGGGTTCAAAGGTGGGTCCTCTCCTAAAAAGACGCATTGCCTATGATGACTTAGTAGATGATATTGAGCCAATATCCCACGCGCTTTTTACTCCGCTTTTCTTCGGCTACGTTGGACTTCAGCTTGGAACGATTTTAACGTCATTAAAAATAACAGGATTTGTACTGATTTTAGTAACCCTGTTATCAACAATGGCAATATTGGGAAAAATCATAGGTTGTGGAGGAGGTGCACTACTTTCAAAGATTCCTGTTAAAGAGGCAGGATATATTGGTGTGGCGATGGGAGGAAGAGGGGCATTAGAGCTTGTTCTTCTGAGCATTGCATACGATAGAGGAATAATAAATGGAGAAGTCTTCGCTTCTGTCATAGTAGTAACCCTCATCACGGTAATCGTGACCCCTCTTCTGCTTATATTTTACGAGAAAAAGCTCATGGCTTCCCGGTAGATTCCCCATAATATAACGCAGATGCAACTAAATGAGCAATTCTCACCGGCTCGGGAATGGCCCCTCTTAACGTGATTTTACGTATTACGTATTTCGCTTCATCAATATCGATGCCCGCTCTCTGAATGTATAATGTGTATTCTCCATTGGAAACTGGTTCAACGGGTATTTTGTTTATTATATCCCATCTCATATTCCAGTCCTGAAAATTAGAAATCAACGCTTTATTTATTCTATACATATCTGGCTTTTTTCTGGATATTGATATGACCTTTTTACCAGTAATCTCGTGTATTTTCTCAAGGTCAATAACATTAAATCCCCCTACAGTAATTCCCTGCGTCATCACAACCTTGATATCTCTCCCATATTTTGAAAAAAGCATGTCAATTATCTTATCCGTGGAGTCATGTCCATCTATTTGCACGCTCCTTTTTAAAAAACCGTCTATGTATCCAGATAGCCGCATAACTACTCCCACAATATCCACTCTGCCATTTGTATGCGGCTCAAAATGAGAATCATCTATACCAAGTACCCTTATGTTCTTCATAGCAAAGGCAAGCTACCTGTTACTTTATTTATAATTTCCTCTTTGCCAGGACCTATTCCCAGGCAGGTCACAGTACCGGGAGGGACCTCAGTAAGACCGGCATCCTTTATGATAGAAGTAGTGAGTCCGAGACCCCTGGCTTTGAATTCCAGCTGATAAATATCCTGAAGCGTTTTTGCACGAACTACCACCTTTTTTTGTCCCTCTCTGAGCCACTCTTTCAATTCTGGCTTTTTTTCACGCTCTGCTTTTCTTGCACATTCAACAGCAGCATGAGCAACCTGCACCGCAAGCTTTCCGCAGGAGAGTTTGAGGTCATCTCTCACAACAATAACCATTTTATATTTCATCCAGAACACCTTTCAATTTCTCTATTCTATCGTCAATATCCCTAATCTCACTCAAAACCTTTTTCCGTTCTTCCTCCCATTTAGACCTGCTTTTGCTCCGGGGATCAATTCTCATAAGCCTTTCCAGTTCCCCAAGCTTTTTAACTTTCTCCTTTCTAACTCGCAGCAAATCTTCTAAAAGAATGAGTTTGTCGTGCTTATCCTCTTTTTCAAGGCCAAGCCAGCGTCTTATGGTTGGATAACCCCCTCTCACAAACCCAACTATAAAAAACAGTATCGTGAGATTGATCAGTGCAAGCCAAATGTATACCGCGTAGAACAAAGCAAGGTATCCCAAAACATAACCGGTAAGAATGGCAATTACTATGCTCATACCCATTCCAAGCCCAACCCTGTAAAGCTGGTCGTACTCTAAATCCAACTCACCTCTTTTTGGAAAAAGCATGTTTATAAATGTATAACCAGGCAGAAAAAACAGAACGAATACAGCCGCAAGAACCTGCAGTACATTGCTCATTTAATCACGCAAAGAGCAACATTTATTTTAAGGTTTACCAGAAAGAGAATCTGTTGCGGTTAATTATATGAAATCACATATAAAGCAAGAGTATATGTCCGCAAGATTGGACCCCGTGGCACCGGTGATTATTGTATCTCCAGAAATATTCAAAACTGTGTATGAATCATGTCTATTCACCGCGTAGTTCCACCCATCTTCGCCAATTAAATCGTAAGTTCTACCATCCACAATGGCTCCAGTTGCGGGTGAATTTCCGTCTTTCCCATCTGTTCCCATTGCCACAAAAACCTTGTTGGTTCCCCGAATGTGCCTGGACAGAAATAATGCCAGTTCCTCATTTCTCCCACCTATTCCGATATCCTCTTCCAATTTAACGGTAATTTCGCCACCCATAACAACATTCATATTACAATTCTTATGGTACACAAAATCTGCAGCATCTTTTAAATCAAAGGTTATATCCCGAACATACAATACAACAGGCATACCTGCGGATTCACTAACCTGTGCGAATTTTTTTCTTGCATACATGTTGTCTGCAACGACCACGTTTCTATCTATATATTTTGAATTGTATGTTGGTCCAGAGCCAACATATTTCGGATTACCAAGCACATCTGACATGATTAGTGAAATCCATGGTACATTTACGTATTTCAAGAGCTTGCCACCTTTCACAAGTGAGAATTTTGTCCTTATTTCATTAATCTTCTCGATACCTTTACCACTTTTCAACGCTTTGCCTATCACTTTTCTATAGTATCCAAGTGGTACCGAAGGTACCTCAAATAGCGATGAAGCCCCTCCCGTTATTAAAAATATTATGAAATCTTTTTTATCCACAGCACCAATTGCCTCTATGATTTCTTTCGAATATTCAACAGTCTGCGTGTCCGGAAGTGGATGACTTGCAATATTTACCTTAACCTTGGGTATGTTTACCTCATGGTCGGTGTTTATTATTCCCCCCTTTAATCTCGAACCAAATAGCCTGAAAATACCCCTTGCCATCTCACCCGCAGCCTTTCCAAACCCAAAAACGAAAACATCATCCGCAATGTCATACTTCCTATCTTTAACGAAAAGCTCGTTTCCTGATATTTTTATGTTCTCAAGCACAACCCGATCTCCCCTTATTTCCTTGAGAAAAACATCTATCACATTTAATATTCGCTCCCTGCAACAATCTTTACGAATTACATCTATGTTCCTCAACCCAAGCACAAGAAGAAAGAAAATAAACACAGCATAATAACCTTATCCCTTGAAATTCCCTGATTTAAGCTCATTTACTACCACTTCAAGTGCCTTTTCGAGTTCCCTGGTTTTTGTGAAAATAACTTTTTTGGTCGTGTTTCCCTTGATTCTTAGAAAATTAGGACCCATTCTAAAAGCGGCAAGAACATCTACATCTTCAAGCTGGGAAATCACCGCCTTGAACTTTTTTATGTCTCCATGTGCTTCTTCGTTCATGCTCGCAGCTTTGTTCTCTCTCTTCTCCACAAGACGAAATTTTTCACCATCAAATTCGTAAATAAGAAAATACTTAGAATCACCGTAATGTCCATCCGTAAGGTTTTTATCGTCTTCCATTCCAAATGCCACCTTCATAACATCACCTTTAGGTGCACCTAAAACACAATCGAATATATAAATATTTAACCTTAAATCATGTTTCGCCCTGCAACGCAATCATGGTATATGCACCACCCATTGAAGAAAGGATGTAAGAGTAAATAAACAAAGGAATCTTAGAATAATACGTATCGTAGATTGCATAACCCATTATATATGCCATGGGCATGATGAGAAGCCCCAGCGAAAAAAACAGTAAAGCAGTATCCTTAACTAACAGAGAATTTAATCTCCTTATCCTGAGTAGGAAGTTTAAAGTACCGTAGATTGTAGCAGAAGTCACGAGAGTTAGGAGGACAAAGTAAGGGAAGATTGCACTTTCCAAGGAAGATGACACGGGCAATGTTACAAATCCAAGGAAAATGCCCAGTATGGAAAGAAATGCCCCCATGCCAAATGCGTGTAGCCTTTCAGAAAGTAGTTCATCAGGAGAATACTTTGTATTCCTGACAAATTCTCTAATACGATAAAGGACATATCCATAAAAATAAACGGAAATTAAAAGGAGCACGGAGGGAATCACACCACAACCATTATAAGATAAAATACTTGTAAAGAACAGTATCCACAGGAAGATGTACCAGATGAAAATAACAAAATATCCCATAAACTTCCTAAAAAAGTAAAGTGTAGGGAAGATTAATGTAAATGGAAGAAAAACCAAAGCTTTTTCATTCATACCATAAGTTATCCAAACAAGTAGAGAGGAGAATATTAAGAGCCACTTCATCTTCATTTCTCCCTCCGGATATCCACCCATAATGAATTTATAATGATGCATTATAAATAGATTTAGTTCCCATGGCTGTAATCTTTTTATACTCAAACCCAATTACCTTCTTGCTTTCCCAGAGATGCTCCGGTGGTGTAGCACGGCCAAGCATTAGGGGCTCTCAACCCCTCGACCCGGGTTCAAATCCCGGCCGGAGCACTTTTTAAAAATTAAAGTTAAGCGTTCAAATACCTTTCAAAAATCAACATTAAATTTAGCCCACCTTGTGGGTCCTCCCTCATAGCTCAGGAGGGGCATGGCGGGTGGGCGTTATCCAGTAGTAAAAAATGATATATAGCACTTTTGCAATTATTCTTTATGAACGATGAGCTTGTTGGCATATTACTGCTTCTATTTTTATTTGTCTCCTTTGGAGCAATGATATATATAATATTCTCACTAACTTCTTCAAAGATAAAAATGAAAAATGAAATCAAGAGGATGTTCAACGCAAAGGAAAGCGGAAACGACCTTCTGTTCAAGTACAGAGGTTACGACATAATTGCCACGTTTAGACCAAATGTAAAGATTAGCATCGTTCACAACAGAGACGTGGAAGGCATTAATGCCCCGAAAGGAGCAACTTTAACTCCCATGTACCTGATTTTCAAAGTCAAAAAAACAGGAGATTTGCCAGCAATGCTGGACACGTACATAGATTTCCTGAACTCTATTCCCACTCGATAGTCCCGGGCGGTTTGTTGGTTATATCGTATACAACTCTATTAACATTCTTTATTTCCGTCGTTATTCTGTTGGCAATTTTGTCCAGAAGCGCATAGTCTGGCCTGAAATAAGCGGCGGTCATACCATCAAGGCTCTCTACCATGCGAATTGCTATCGTGTATCCATATGCTCTTTTATCCCCGTGCACCCCCACACTACGAACGGGCAAAAGAACCGCAAAGTACTGCCATGGCCTAGATTCAAAATCGTAATAATTTTCCACCTCTTCTTCCACTATGGCATTTGCCTCTCTCACAATTTCAATCTTTTCCTCGGTAATCTCACCAATTATCCTTATGGCAAGACCCGGTCCCGGAAATGGCTGCCTTTCCATAACCTCAAGACCGAGATACTTTGCTATCTTTCGAACCTCGTCCTTGTAAAGATCCCGGAGGGGCTCCACCAATTCCAAGCTCATATTTTCAGGAAGACCCCCTACGTTGTGATGTGATTTTATGGTGTCCCTTAATCCGCCTCCGCTCTCAATCCAGTCAGGAGCTATTGTTCCCTGCACCAGGTAATCGGCGTTAAAATCTCTCGCTATCTTTTCAAAAACCTCGATGAACTTTGCACCGATAATCTTCCTTTTATTTTCAGGGTCACTCACATTTTTCAATGGCTCTATGAACTCTCTGGATGCATCAACAATTACATAGTTGAAGCCTGCCCTTTTGAACACCTCTTCCACCTTTTTAGCCTCGTTCTTTCTCATGAATCCGGTATCAACAAACACTACAAGCAATCTGTCATGAATTGCCATCTCAACTATCTTGGCGGCAACCGTGCTGTCCACGCCACCAGAGCAGGCAATTATTGCCTTTCCCTTTACCGTGTTTTTTATCTCTTCTACTTTTTCATTCACAAAACGCTCAGGATTGAACATACTCACGAACCTCCCTATCATCAGCTATAACTTTATCTCTCATTTTGTTTCGGTATTCTTTTATTTTCTCCACCAAGTTAGTATATTTTAAAGAGAGTATTTCAATGCACATTAAAGCACCGTTTACAACGTTATCCACGCCGACCACGGCAATAGGCACCCCTTTCGGCATCTGCACCATACTGAGAAGAGAATCAAAAGGTACGTTACTTGAAATGGGCACACCTATTACTGGCCTTTCTGTTAAAGATGCAACAAACCCAGGAAGAGCGGCGGATAATCCTGCAAATATCAAAAAAACTTCGTGCTTACATCCCTTCACGATTTCCTCCACGTGCTCCGGAGTTCTGTGAGCAGAAGCCACATGAATTTCGTAATCTACAGAGAAATCATTTAGTACATCCAGCGCCTTTTTCGCTTTTTCAAAATCCGACTTGCTGCCTAAAATCACGCATACTCCCATGGGCAAGGATATGAAAAAGGTATAAAAAAATTTAGGTTTTCATTATGATTCCCAGAAATATCAGGAACCCCACTATCAAGCCCACCAGGGCTCCACCCACGTAAATCAGGCCGGGCAACAGCAAAGCATTAGTGAAATGCCCCGGCTCGTGCATCCATATGGCAAAGTACAGTATCAATGGAATTATTATTCCCACCACCAAGAGAGAAGCACCTGCTGCCCTGCTCTTACCGCTGCCAAAGTAAGCAGTCAGGATCCCAAGTACTATGAAAGTCAGGGATAGCACTAAAAGCAATATCTCCACGAAGATAATCCCCACTCCCGCCGCTGACATCGCTGCCCAAACGCACATTTCAAGCACCTCAGAACTTTATACCCGTTAGGGTTTTCGTATCTATTATGCCATCAATCATTCTTATTTTCTCAACCACTATCTTTCCAAGCTCGTTGTAGTCTTTAGTTTCCAACTTTGCAATTAGGTCAAACTCACCGAAGAGAGGATGTAACTCAACGATCTCCGGAAGAGATTTCAGTTCCTCGTAAACTTCATGCTCTTTACCTGGTGCAGTACTTATCAACACAAAGCCCACTGCCATTTAAATCACCAAAGTAGGAATGGATTACACATATAAAATTTTTCTTCCATTGAAAAGTACCGTGCAGAATTAAAACCAGGTTGGCATAGTCCATAAAAAACACATTACAAACAATATAAAACAATAAAAATTGTTTGAATATTCCTTGGTTCACACGCTGTATATACTGTATTTCAACCCTGTATCTTCCTCAAAGCGTCTTCCACCGCAGTTACCGTTGCGAGAGATGTGGGAGGGGGCGTAAGCAATGGATGCGTGCCAACCTGCAAGTTCATGTATCTATCTGCTGTGTACCCACTTTCGATTGCAAGACCAACAATATTAACTATCTCCCCAACGGTATCCCCTCCCGCAACTTGACCGCCCAGGAAAAAGCCACCGCGCCTGGTGAATATCAGCTTTGTTAATATTTCGTGTGCATCTGGCAAAGTACCGGGATGCTTGTCAACTACCTTGCTTTTTCCAACCACATAGTCAAATCCTTCTTTCCGAGCACATCGCTCAATCATACCCGCAGCACCAAGGGACAAATCACCAATTTTTGTCATGAATATGCCAAGCGTACCCTTCAGGCTGTTAAACGCTTTGATTTTATACACATTGGCCCCTGCAACGCGGGCTTCAGCAGTTGCCACAGATGCAAGCATCGTAGGTTTCGGCTGTCTCGTGAAAAAATCAAGTTTCTGGGCACAATCACCCACTGCAAACACATCCGGGTGAGATGTCCGCATGTACTCATCAACCACAATTCCGTAATCTGTAACATATAACCCCATGGCCTCCGCTAACCTGAGATTGGGCCTCGCACCGGTACTCAGCAAAACCATATCAACATCTATCTTCTTCCCGTCCTCAAGCAAAACACACTCTGCTCTCTTAGTACCGCATATCTCCTTTACACCAACACCGGTATGCACACTTACTCCATGCCTTTTCAACTCGTTCTCTGCAAGAATGCAAAATTCATCATCAAAGGACAGGTGCAACAGATGAGATGATCTCTCAACAATATGAACCTCTTTACCCAGCTTTCTAATTTCGTCGGCAAATTCAACTCCTATGAAACCTCCGCCAATAATAACTATGCTCTCACTTTCCCCGACCCTGTTCAAAAGAGTGCCAAGGTACTCCGCATCTTTCATTACAAAGTAAACTCCATCTTTATCCGCACCTTTTATTGGAGGCACGAAAGGGCGTGAGCCCGTGGCGAGTATCAACTTATCAAACCTAATTTCGCCGTTGTTTTCGGTTCTGGCCGTCTTGGTGGACATATTCACATCCACCACTGTATCAACCAAGAGTTCTATACCCTTACTGCTCAAAATAGAATCTGGAATCCCATCTTTATCAACTGCTCCAAGCGTGCCAAAAATATACGGTATGCCACAAGGAATCAGCACTTTCCTTTCTCTGCGAACGACAAGTACTTCCTTTTCCGGATAATTCTCCTTGGCGAACAAAGCAGAGATTATTCCCGCGGGACCTCCTCCTATGACCAACACATCTGTTTTCATTTAACTCACCAATATGTAATTCGTTTTCTGATATATGAATTTTACCATTAGATACTCATTATTCGAAAAATAAAGACGAGAATCGTCAAAAATCATCCCATTTGTATCGCCTGCTCTCTTAACTCGCCTCTCTGGAAGCGGTAAGGGTCATAAAAACTCAGGGGTAAATTTGATGCACCCTTGGTTATCAGGTCTGCCATGCCCTCAGCAACCGAGGGCGCAAGCATGAAACCATGCCCGGAGAAACCTGCTGCAAGGTAATAACCTTCAATTTCCTCTATCTTTCCAATAGCTGCATTGTGATCAGGCGTCTCCGCGTAGTAACCGCCCCACTGCCTTATTATGGAAACGTGCTTCAGAGCAGGGATTATCATAGAGAAATTTCTGGACACTTCTCTCATGAACTCGTAAGTAGGCGTAATGTCCCATGTTGGACCATATTTCAACGCAATTCCGCCAATGACGCCCCCATTTGATTCCTGAGTTAAATAAGCTCCGCCATGCTTGAAAGATACCACCATTGGCTTTATCTCACCCTTCTTTATAGGTTCTGTGGCTATCCCCTGATGCTTGTAAGGCTCTATTGGAATATTAATTCCCAACTTCTCATTTAGAATTTTGGCCCAGGCATTTGCAGCATTGAGCACGATATCTGATTTCACATTACCCTTTGATGTCTTCACTCCCTCCACTGCCCCGTCCTTAACACTTATTTCCTTAACTTCAGTGTATTCATTTATCTCAACACCCATATTTTTTAAAGTGGTCGCAAGACCATGCACAGCCACGAAAGGATCAGCTTTTCCATCGGTGGGATTCCATGCTGCAGCTATAACCTCACTTATGTCAAGGCTTGGGACAATCTCACGGGCTTCTTCCGCGCTGATTATCTTAGATGGAACGCCGTGAGAATTCTGCAAGGCTACATTTTTCCTGTACTGCTCTACCTCTTTCTCATCATACAGCAGAAACAAGTATCCAGTTTTTGACATTTTAAGTTCAGGAAAGCCTATCTCCTCGCCAAGAGTGCTCCACTTCTCCACGGCGTGCTTCATCATGGTAATGTTAGCTTCGTCTCCGAACTGCTGTCTTATCCCGGTACCGCACCTGAACGTGGAGCCGGAGCCCAAATACTTCTTTTCGTAAACTGCAATGTTCTCAACGCCTCTCTTTACTAACTCGTACGCGGTGTACAATCCAATTATGCCCCCACCTATTATTGCAAAGTCCACCTTACTCTTCATCATCATCACCCACCAAAACACCCATTGGTACTGGCCTCACAGGGATTCGAGTGGCAGGGATATTTATTTCCTCAACCTTTTTGCCTGTCTTTCTGGCAATTATGCCGGCAACAAGAGGAATGCATGTGCGCCCCTGGCACGGACCCATGCCAATACGGGTAATTCTCTTAATCATCTCTATATCCGTGATTCCCTGATCAATCAAATCCTCTATTTCTTTCTGAGTAACGTCGTTGCACCTGCATATTATTATTCTCTCCCTCGGGTCATCGCTCATTCTCTCGCCTCCTTGACACGAACCGCACGGGCCTCCCATGCTAACTCGATGGGGACTTCAACAGTCAAAACAGGGGTATCTCCAACGCTCTTTTCTCTTGGAATCACAAGCACAACTTTACCAGTTCCTATTTCTTCACCCTTTCTATTTAAAAGTACCACTTCATCACCGCGCTGGGGCACCGGAAGAAGCTCGTGGGGCATGGTTATGCGAGCCTTCTCTCCCTTGTAATGAATCATGAAAAACGCAAGCCCAGGACATATTTGAACGCAAAGAGAACAACCAATGCACTTGTTGTAATCAACCACGGGCCTATCGTTAGGGGTTGGCATGCTTATTGCGCCAACGGGGCAAATCTCGAAGCACGGTGTGCAAGGAATTTCCTGAGGGCACTCGGGCACCGCAACCGGCTTTTTCTTTAATCTCTCCTCGCCCGGAAGCTCGGTAATCTCCTTTATCTCATCCATCGTGAGATATCCTCTCGACAAGTACTCATCGCTCATTTTATCATCACCTTCTCTTCACCTATTTTTGTTCTCTGCCCGAACGGGCCGCTCCTGAACTCATCCAAATCCTTACGCACTTTTTCCATCTCCTCCATCGCGTTCTTCACATTAGCCTTTCCAACGAATAACGCGGCTGCGATTCCCGCCAGCTTGCCTTCCAGCATCGCAGTTGTTGCTTCCTCTATTCCTGAAGAATCACCAGCCACAAATATGCCCCGAATAGTTGTCTCCATCCTACTATCATGGCGCACAACGTAGCCGCTCAATTCTCGCACATAAATGGCCTGCGCTCCCGCCTGGTGCAGAAGCTCAATGCTCGGCCTCAATCCAACCGCAAGAGCCACAATATCCACATCGTAAGTTTTTTCCGTTCCAGGTATGGGCTTCCAGTGCTCATCTAACTGAGCAATAACAGCACGTTCAACTTTTTCTTTACCATCTGCCCTCAAAATAGTGTGCCTTGTGTAAATTGGTATTCCAAGTCTGCGAATCTTTGCTGCATGAACGAAATACGCACCAACTTTGGGCATAGCCTCCACAACGGCCACAACTTTCACTCCCGCCTGTAGAAGCTGATACGCCAAAATCACTCCGACGTTGCCAGCGCCCACTATGAGAACCCTTTTTCCAGGTTGAATACCGTAGGTGTTCATGAGCGTTTGAATTGCCCCTGCGCCGTACACACCTGGCAAATCGTTGTTCTCGAAGGGTATCATCTTCTCCATGGCACCGGTGGCCACGATTACCGCCTTGCCGTGAAACTCCACAAGCTTTTTGTTTTTCTTCACAGCGGTAACCAGCTTGCCTTCGCCCTCAGGAAATATACCCACCGCCGAGGTTTCCAGATGAATATTTACACCCCTGTTTTTTGCCTCCTCCGCAATAATTTCGGCGATTTTCACACCGCGCACACCTGCAAACTGCTCTCTTTTTCCAAAGAACTTGTGGGTCTGCTTGACCAGCTGACCACCCAAAACGGGATTTTCGTCCAGCAAAGCAACGGTTGCACCGTGTTCAGCAGCCTTTATACCAGCCATCAACCCGGCCGGGCCACCCCCAATGACAATTACATCTGCTTCCACCCGCTCGGCGTCCTTCCACTCAGGAGGCCTGTAATCTTTTGGCAGGGGTTCCAAACCGTGCTGCCTCTCTACTTTCATTCCATCTTCAACGAGAGTTATACAGGTACGCACGTTTGGAATGCCATTAACTTTCATCAAGCACGAAGAGCATTTACCGATGGCGCAGAACAAGCCACGGGGCCTTCCCCGCGCCGTGTAATTCAAAACTCTTATGCCTGCGGCGTGGAGTGCTTCAGCAATCGGCTCACCTTCATAAGCCTCTATGGGCTTTCCCTCGAAATAAATCGTCACCTTCTTCCCTCTTTTTCTGCTGAAATCAATCACAGGGTGCTCTTCGAGCCTCATTAAATCACCTT
>JALVVV010000041.1 GCA_027023265.1 DHVE2 group archaeon | reverse complement strand
CACTCGCTCTTTCTCCTCCGCTTCTAAACTCCTTCTTTTTAAGGTCCTTGCTTATGACCTTTATGTGTAGTTTTACTCTATTTTTATCTCCATTATTCCATGTTTTTCGGGGAATTCAACTCACCCGCATAATAGATTATCGAACAGGGATATCCTTCATATAATTATTTTACTTGCTCAATTCAAAGGGCAAGGTGAAATTATTAATAAATAGCAACCAATACCTTCATATGATTCTCATTTCATGGAATGTGAACGGGATACGCGCATGCGTGAGAAAGGGATTCCTGGATTTTCTGAAAAAGTACGCTCCAGACATTTTAGCAATACAGGAAATCAAGGCAGATGCAAAGAGCATACCTCCGGAGGTGAAAAATTTTCCTGGTTATTACATTTATATCAATCCTGCTAAGAGAAAAGGATACTCCGGCACCGCGTTGTTCACCAAGATCAAACCCGTCAGGGTTGATTACGGAATCGGAGAGGAGAAGTTTGACTCGGAAGGTCGCGTGATAACGGCGGAATACGAAAAATTCTACTTCGTCAATGCTTACTTTCCTAATTCCCAGCACGAATTAACTCGCTTGGATTTCAAAATTGAATTTGACAGGAAAATTCATCAATACTTGAATGAATTGCGCGAGAAGAAGGGCGTGATTTTAACGGGAGATTTTAATGTGGCGCATAAGGAAATTGATTTGGCGAATCCGAAGCAGAACGTGAAGAATGCGGGATTCACGCCAGAGGAGCGTGCGTGGATGGACGAGTTCATCGGCGATGGGTGGATTGACACCTTCAGGTTATTCACCAAAGAAGGCGGGCACTACACGTGGTGGTCTTACCGCTTCAACGCCCGCGCACGTAATATTGGATGGAGAGTGGATTACTTCATAGTGAGCCCAGATCTGAAGGATAAGGTAAAAAAATCGTGGATTCTGAGCGATGTCATGGGCTCGGACCACGCGCCGATAGCGATGGAGATTGATTTGTAAAAAATAGATGTTTTGCTAACACAAGCACTCATCCGCCTCCCTCTTCTTTAACATCTCTTTACTCTTAGAAAATAGGTAACCTTTATATAAGATGATAATATGAGTATGATACCATGAGTATCATAATCAAAAGACCGGAGTTGGAGAGATTTCTTCGCGGGGAGGGAAGAAGGATGCTGTTTGGGAGGAGAAAGACGGGCAAGACATTCTACGCTAGATTAACTCTTCCCAATTACAAGTATTACATAGTTCGCCGTGGTGGAAAGTTCTTTGACCCGGAGGATGGAGAGGAATACGACCTGAAGGTGTTTCTAAAGCTCTGCGATGATAACACAATCGTTGACGAGTTTCATCGCGCTGATCCAAAATTTTTCGATGCTTTGCAAGCGGGGCAGTGCTCCAAAAATCTCGTGCTAATAACTTCAACCATGCACTTCCACAGAAAGTTCGTTGATGGCCAAAACGCTCCTCTTAAGGGGCTTTTTTCCATTAAAAGAGTAGGATTGATATCACCCATTGAACTCATGGCGGGAGAAATAAAAACCAAAGAAGAGCTTGAAAGTTTAATATGGTATCAAGAGCCAACGCTCATAGGAAAAAGCATGGAAAACGCAATACTTTCCGGCTCTATTTTTGCAAGATCGTTAATAGGTGAAATTTTGGATGAAGAAGATGTGACGCGTAGCAAGAGATACGATGCAATTTTAGAATCCATCGCCGCTGGAAAGCACAGCCTATCTGAAATAGTGAACCATCTGTATGGAGAAGGGTTGATTGAAAAAGCATCTACGTCGCACATAACCAAATACATCGACATAATGATAAAAACTGGGCTGATAGAGAAAATGGAGCTCTGGGGCAAAAAGAAGGGCAGTTACTATCGCCACGTGTCTCCGCTTACGGAAATAGTGTACTACTTGGATGCAAAATATGATTTGAAGGACCTGAACTTATCTTGGGGATTCATTAAAGATGCAGTTCGTGTGAGATTGCCATTCCTTATAGAGAGATTTGTAGAAAGGTTCATGGCTGAGTATTTTGGAATGAAACCGGTGAAAATTCTGGAGCCAGAGGTCGATGTCGCACTGTTAAAATTCAAAAAATTAAGCGTGGTAGCTGAAGTGAAATGGAAAAAAGAGATAACTAAAAAAGAAATGAGAGCTGTGGAGGACAAATTGGGAAAGTTCCCCTCTGCGAGAAAGATACTCGTGGTCCCAGATAAGAAAGACATTCCGCGGACAAAAATTGAGGTTTGGGATATATGTGCGTTAAGAGAAAATGCTAAGAAACTCCAAAATACGGAAAGATAAATGTCAAAGAATTGCCGCTCGTTGAATAGTGAACCATTAATATTCCCTCACCCATGCCCCATCATGCTCGTGTTCCTGACTCGCCGGCTCCCCGAAGACGGGATAAAAATACTGGAAAATGCAGGTCTCGATGTGGAGATTTTCCCCGAGGACAGGCAGCTCACCAAGGAGAAAATAATAAGAGGCGCGAAGAATGCGGACGCTCTAATTTCTCTTCTACGGAGAGCCGAAGGTTAATCCAGAGCTTTTCAAGTTGAAAATGTAGTTTTGACTCCGCACATCGGGAGCGAAAGCGAAAGAAGGGCAAGTGCGAGCCGGCGTAGAAATTGCAGAGAAGATTGCAAATGTTCTCATTTCCTAATTTTTATCCAAACTTGAACTTCATAGAAAGTGTGGCTGCTGCAAGAAGCACCGTTACTGTGTTTGCTATGATTATAGGTATATCGTAAATCATTATGCCGTACACGAGCCATAAACTTACCCCTATTGTGAACATAAGAAACATGCTCAGGGAGATGTCCTTAGTGCTATGAGTCTTCCACGCTTTTATAACCTGAGGCAAGAAAGATATAGTAGTAAGTGCGCCTGCACAGTATCCAATTATCTCAATGAGCATATTGCGCAATGTAAAACAATGTATTTATATGTCGATATTTATGTTCATATAACTGCGCGCACAGATAACACAGGAATCATGTTTCTACCTCAAACTGGCCATTATATGCTGTAATAGAAAACCACACTTTGACGTTTTCTAGCATATCCCCATATATATGAAATACATCCCCTGAAGAAACATATCCATCCTTATCCACGTCGTAAAATTCCGCTGTATAGTTCTGAAATTTAGCTGTGAAGTTCTCATTAAAATTAAATTGACCATGAATTTCTCTGGATATGTAAAGACCCAAATGAATATGTTCAATTGTAACTTTTTCCGGATTTTTAAGTGTGATTTTTATCCACACACCCTTAGAAATATTGTTTGGGTCAGATATATCTGACATATATTCGAGTTTACCTTCTATAGTATTGCTATGTTGAGGGGCCAAATAGGGTGTTATTAATAAGGCCATAAATGCGATAGCACTGATAAGGATAACATTTATAACCTTAAGGAGTTCAATTTCTTTTTCTAATTTTTCTCCCATTTAACATCCCCCCACACCAGAAAGCATAATATATGTTGTTATCAGCAAAAAAAGGATATATGTTTCTATAACCGCAGAAATCAGAAGAATATTCTTAGTTTTTAGTAAATTTTCATCATTCATAGGTAAACCACCTCTGCTAAATCCATATTATAGATATGTGGCGTAGAACGACCATCGGCGACAATTCCTGCGATTACTATGCTTACTGCCCCATAGTTATGAGAGGTAGATGTACAACCGTCAGAATACATATAATATAGAGAACGTGGAAATGATAAACTATCCATAGATTCGATAATGCCCGGATATGTAGAAGTTGTCACCCCATCTATTTGTGTTGAACCCTCATAAATAAATGCAAAATGTTGAAAATTACTTCCCATTTCGATGTATGTTTCTTTATCCCAATCAGATGCTGCCATAACTATTCTATGATCTCCTTCCAAATTAGGTATCATACACTAACTGTTGCAAGTTTGAAGAATTATAGTCATTACTGCGTATTTTCTCCCACCATTATTACCACCAAAATGGTTATTTAGATACGCCCCTAATGTATCAGAATCTACTTCGTATATCTGGCTGCTTATATCATTCAGAGCATCCCTTATATCATAATGCGTTGGCGAGTTCCACATTGCCTCGCCGTTGACTCTGCCATCTGTATTGTGGTTATTACTGCTCCATGCCCAGCTTGGCATACACCAGTCAATAGTCCTAGTCATACTTTCACCTGCAGCTGCCCTTTGTAAGTAATGATTCTAATTAACACAATCGCATTTTTTAGAGTGTCACCGTATATATGAATTTTATCTCCAGAAGAGACATAATAATCCCTATTCTTATCATAAAATTCCGCCGTATAGTTATGGTATTTAGCAGTGGTATTTTTAATTTCCTCAAAAGTGAAGGAAGCAACCTCACCACGGGGTAGTTTAACAACTATATAGAGATATATGACGTCGGCTTTTTCTGGATGTTCAAGCGTGATTTTTATCCACACTCCCTTTGAGAAATTAGAGGGGTCTGACCAGTCAGACAGATATGTTAGCTTCCCTGATATCCATCTATTCTGTAGTGATAAATTATCCATTATACCCTGAGCTGCAAGCACAATGGCTATAAGGAGAATTGCGTTTATAACCGCGAGTGCTTTAATCTGTGATTTTAATTTCTCAGTCATTCAGCACCACCCCTGTGGTAGGGTAAAGATATACAGGAAAATGAGAACTATTAGAGCAATGAATTGTGCTACTGCTGACACTATAAGAATATTTCTGATTAATCGCAGTCTCTTTCCAATATTGGGTGTTTTTTCCCTCATAGGTACATCACCTGCGCTAGATTCGAATTATATATCTGTGGAGTAGATGCATAGTATGTATTGAATCTATTGTTTTCCTCTGCGGCTAACCATCCTTGACTAAAAACGTTAGATAGTGAATTGGGAGAGTTAATAGAACCAAGAGAAAGTATAACACCCGGGTAATATTCTGTTGAGCCGGTACGACTTACTACCGCTCCTTGATATAGAAACGCCCAGTGATCATTTCTTGCCCAAAAATTTGCTTCTGTATACACGTCTTCATTCCACTTAGCTGCGGTCATTACAATCCGATAGTCTCCCTCTAAATTTGGAATGAAGCTGCCACTATTGCAGGACTGAATTATAATACTCATTACCGCATATTTTCTTGGAATTCCGTTGTTACCACCGAAATGTTCGTTAAGATATGTTCCTAGATTCCCATTAGAAGAATAGTCACAGTATACTGTATGCATCTGTGAAGACGGATCTCTTTCAGCTTGTGAATTTGATACATCTGCCCGTATGACAAAAAGTCCGGATGTTTGATTATAACTCGCACCATGAGCAATGATAACAATCATAAGTGAATCATGCACTGTTATCTTGCTGCTTATGTCATCCAGCGCATCTTTTATATCATAATGCGTTGGCGAGTTCCACATTGCTTCGCCACGAATAATATACCCCACAGATTGCGCATTTGAAGGACCGTATCCTCTCCAGCCCAGTCCTCCTTCTATGTACCACTGTGAAGACATTAGATACACATTGTTTGATAGGTATTTGTAGTCCTCTATTAATTTATAATACATTGCCTTTCCATCGTTCCAGAACGCAGGATAAAAAGCATCATCTCCGGAACTAACATATCCCCCGCCCACAATTATCACCGCATACCTGTGGTTGTACCAGTTCGGCTCCTGCCAGCCGCCAGCGGGCTTACCATAGTGAATTTCATAACCATCGCTCATCCCGTCTCCATCCGTATCGCTATTTCTCGGGTCAGTTTGTTGCTGGTACTCCTCTTTATCATTTGCACCATCTCCATCTGTATCTGTTTTGTTAGGATCAGAAGTCACATGCTTCCAATGATAATCTCCCCTACTATCGTACCAGTACGCATACCACCCTGCAATCTCTGTGTCATCGTGCAAACCATCTCCATCGGTATCTGGATTTGATGGGGGTGTACCTCCACCGCCTCCGCCGGTGTCCGGAATCGGAAAGCCTACAGTCTTCACTGTATAAGCACTCATTTCCTGCGGGTCGCTTTCTACCTCCATATTGATTCCACTATCTCCTTTCTCAAATTTAAGATTTCTGTATACTCCCTTGTATTTCTCCCAATTAAGCCCGAATTTTTTCTTTCCTTCGCTGTATCCTATCACTATGTCCTGCCAATCTCTAAACTCTTTCTTGCGTTTTATAGTGCCGTTGTACATCTCATATTTTCTATGTCCTTTTTTGAACGGCGGCTCCGTGTAACCGGTTCCGTTGTCTATAATGAGGAAATGATTTATCCTGATGTTTTCAAGCACCATTTTTACCTTGTATTGCATAGTTTTATTGAAAGAGATAAAGAGCTTCGGAAATAATGGACGATAACGTGAGAACTCGGTTTTCTCCTCGTAAACTATGGCCATGTATGAATAAATCTTTCCTTTATGCTCCGCTTCAACCACAACCCTATGTGTCCCGTTGGATGTGTAATTGAAAAATCTAATCTCTTTATATTTTATCTTCTCCCATCCATTATCATTTATCCATATCTCGGGATGCACATCTTTTACGAGTATGCTTCCAGAATGACTATGAATCTCCGCATTTAATCCATGTATTTCATACTTTATTCTTCCATTGTCAAAAACATTGTTATCGAAAGTTCCATATCTCTTAATGTGCACGGGGTGCGCCGTCACCCCCCCCCCCGCAAACACGCTTAGTACCATTACTGCCATTAGCCCTAATACTATTAACCCCTTTTTCATACGAGTCACAAAAATGATAAATGCGTATATGTATTAATATTTTATGCAATCTCGGGTAAATTGAATTCCTTGGAAAACATGGAATAATGGGGATAAAAATAGAGAGGCAATTAAATATAGAGGTCATAAGCGAGCACCTTAAAAAGAAGGAGTTTAGAAGCTGAAGGGAAAGAAAGAGAGAATATGTAATCACCAACCACTCTTTTTAAGGAGTGGAACACGGATTCAACTACATGTCTATGCGAATACTTCTTTTTCCACTCTGGAGATTTGCTTTTTTCTAACATCCTCCTTCGCAATCCCCTTTTCGCTTTATTACGGATTGTGATGTATGGCTTTCCACCCCTGCTCAGCACAAATCGGATATTTTTCACGGAATCGTAGCCCTTATAGGCATAGACCTCCTCTATTTTATCCGCATACCGCAAAGTTGCCCAGTATTCCCAGCTCTTTTACTTCTTCTTCAATAACCATGCGGAGCCATTGTTTAGGAATTCTTCTTATCTCCGTTGAAATTGTGCTTTCGTCTGGTATTTCCTTCAATTTCACTGCCTTCCATATTCTGTCCATATATCTTATCATTCGGAGCATTTTGCTCCTGTTTCCGATATACTGTGCCAGCACTATCAGCATGATGTGCTGGTGTATTGTGTGAGCCTTCCTCGAATGTTTGCTCCAGTAAAGTGGAATCTTCGCTCTCTTCATCACGTTTTGCCCTATCTTTACAACATTGTATATGTCTAACTTCCTGCTCATATTTTATTAATCACCACTATTTTATTTTTCTTGAGGGTTTCAACTTACCCGCTCTACGCGAAATGGTTAAAAGAGAACAGGATAAAGATTGAGAATGTTGAAGAGTGAATCATTAATATTCTTTCACGCATGCTCCAGCATGCTCGTGTTTCTCACTCGCCGACTCCCCGAAGACGGGATAAAGATACTGGAAAGTGCAGGTCTCGATGTGGAGATTTTCCCCGAGGACAGGCAGCTCACCAAGGAGGAAATAATAAGAGGCGCGAAGAATGCGGACGCTCTAATTTCTCTTCTCTCAGACCCTATTGACCGCAAAGTGATTGACTCCGCTCCAAAATTAAAGGTCATAGGCAATTACGCCGTCGGGTTCAATAACATCGATGTGGAATACGCGAAGGAGAAGGGAATAGTGGTTGTGAACACTCCCGGAGTTCTAACGGAAACAACCGCAGATTTAGCTTTTGCCCTGATTTTAGCGGCATCCCGCAGGGTTGTGGAGGGTGACAAATTCATGCGCAACGGCAAGTTCCATGGCTGGGCGCCCATGCTTCTGCTGGGCAAAGAGGTCTATGGAGCAACGCTCGGCATTGTGGGCGCCGGGAGAATCGGGCAGGCTGTCGGTAGAAGGGCGAAGGGCTTCAACATGCGCATCCTTTATTACTCTAAAACTCGCAAACCCGCGTTTGAAAGAGAAGTGGGAGCGGAGTACCGGAATCTCGATGACTTGCTGCGGGAATCGGACATCATCACTCTGCACGTACCACTCACTCCTGAGACAAAACATCTCATAGGTGAGAGGGAATTCAAAATAATGAAGGACGGCACAATCCTTGTGAACACGGCCCGCGGCGAGGTGGTGGACGAAGCCGCAATGCTCCGCGCTCTTAAATCCGGAAAATTATTCGCCGCAGGCCTCGATGTCTTCTACGGAGAGCCGAAGGTAAATCCAGAGCTTTTTAAGTTGAAAAATGTAGTTCTGACTCCGCACATCGGGAGCGCAACCGAAAAAACTCGCAGGAAGATGGCCGAGATGGTGTGCAGCGACGTGGTTCGCGTGCTGGCGGGCGAGGAGCCGGAGAACAGGGTGGTGTAACCTTTTAAAAATTCTTTGCAATACAGGGTTGCGAATACATCATATTAAAAATGTAAATATACTTTAAGAGGATTCACTATTGTGGAATCTGAAAGCTCGCTGGATTGCTGGGGGCGTGCCAGTAGGGTGAATTACAAAGAGGGGCATCTTGTTAGCATATTAACCGGCCTTTTGTTTGTTACTATAGCGCTGGTCACAATTTATTTTTTTGACCTTGTGGTTGGATTGCAATGGGTGTTTATGGGAGTGGATGTGCTTTCTCTCTTGTGCTGGGTCGAAGTTCCGTTGTTTTTTCTCCTCCTTATAATCTATGGGAAAAAGTTATCGAAACAACCACCCGACAGGATAATGGTCGATTGTATAAGTCAATATTATACGGTGTCTCAGGACACGGAGTATTTTGAGGACTTCAAATGGATGATTGATATAAAGGGTGCGGTTGTAATAGAATACAACTGGGACAGATGGCTCATTATTCCCAATAACGAGTATATATATTTGCTCTCACAATCTGGAGGTGACGATGATTTTGATTTTCCCTATGATGTAGATTCAAAATGTAAGGATTTGCACGTTGGGTATAGGATGGTGTCTTTTCACACATGGATTTACAGATATGCGGGACGCACATCTTTTAAATTTAAAGGCCGTGGTGTTATTTTTCAGAAAATTACTTGCGATTTAGACGGGTCTTATTACAAGCCATATAAGGACTCCATAAAGAGTTACAAAAACGTGTGTTATATCTGTTTTACAAAGGATATGTGTAACATTGCAAAAATGGTAATTGACGCAATTAAGAGAAGGCATATGGTATGTGGAGTGTCTCTCGGTGGTCTTTATACTCACCGCTATCTTGGGGTGTGTGCAAAAACGCCCAAATCCCGCGAAGAATTTGATATGCTTCTTTCCTTCGCCGCGGACATGAAGGAGATGCTTAAATGCGAAGAAAATTCATAAGTCTCCTTGCATTTTATATATCCCTTTATTCTCCCATGCTACCTACCGCAGAAACACAATCCCCCAACGCGCGCCGGGGGGTTAGATAAGCAAATTAATATTTTCGAAGGACTTATCCATAGACAATGAAAGAGGAACGCATAGATCTGAGTAAAGTAAAAAAGAAATGCAAATGGACATGCTGCTGTCCAATCGTTAGATTTTACGAAGAAGGGAGATTAGAAGGATATTGGGTTGAGCATTATTGTTTGGGCGACTGGAAAAAATGTGTGAGGTATCAGATGGAAGAGAGAGGCGAGTATCACGAGGATTGCATGCTTCCGGATGGCACAATACGCAAAGAGCTGTGCGATTAATTTTCGTTGATGATTTCTTTTAATTTCCCGATTCCCACCGTTCTCTGCTCCCCGGTCTCCATGTCTTTCACAACAACTTTTCCATTGCGCACTTCCTCGCCCACGATTATCGCATATTTCGCGTTTATGCGGTTTGCGTACTTCAACTGTTTTCCGAGAGAGCGCCCGGTGAGGTCGATATCAACGCGAAATCCTTCTTTTCTCAAATTCATAGCGATTTGAGTTGCTTCTTTTCTGAATCCCGGGACTACGGCCACGAAAGCGTCCACTTCCATGCGCTCTTCGGGCCAAACACCCTCTCTCTTCATAATTAATTCAAGAACCGCATCTCCCATGCCGAAGCCCACGGCGGGCGTGTGCTCCCCGCCGAATAGTTGCACGACGTTATCGTACCTTCCTCCGCCTAAAATTGCGCGGAATTCGCCCTTCGCATCATGCGCCTCAAACACGATGCCAGAGTAGTACGCGAGCCCGCGAACGATTGAGAGATCAAGCGTGATTTTCTTCCCGTAGCCGTCAAGCAAGTCCTGGAGTTTGATAAGAATTTCTCCCCGCGACGATTCGCCTATTTTTGAAATCACGTCCCCCACGGAGCCTTTCACATTCAAAACATCGATTATTTTCTCAGCGGCATCTCCAGCAGCGCTTTGCAAATTCTCCATGAAGACATCTTCGGGAATCTTGTCCTTTTTGTCAATCACTCTGAATGTTTCTTCTACCCGGGAGACTCCGAATTTCTTGAGAAGCTCTTCCATGAGTATTCTATCGCTCACCCGCATCACGTATTTTCCTTCAAGACCAAGGGAATCTAAAATTTCCATGGCAAGCGCGAGAACTTCCGCATCCGCCTCTATTCCCGCGATGCCGAATATGTCGGCGTTGAACTGGTAGAATTCGCGCAATCTTCCACTCTGCGGCTCCTCGTAGCGCCACATCTTCGGGAACGAGAACCACTTCACCGGCTTCACCAAATCTTTGCGAGAGGCGAGCATCCTGGCCACCGTCGGTGTCAATTCCGGAATGAGTGTGATTTCTCTGCCCCCTTTATCAACGAAGCTGAACGTCTGCTTCACAATTTCATCGCCACTCTTCACGCGAAAGAGTTCTAAGAGCTCCACACTGGGCGCATCAATTTCGTGGAATCCAAAACCACGTGCGGTTGAATTTATCCTCTCAAATACCTCCCTGCGTGCTCGCATCTTCTCCGGGTACATATCGCGGAATCCCTTGAGCTTCCGAAACATGTGTGAATGATTACGTGAATTTATAAAAAATTATGCCCACAAGTACCCCCCGGGTAAATCACATACAGAGGGTAACAGGAAATTTTTAATACTACGCAATAATATGAAATCAAGGTGAGGCACGCTTGAAGTATCCGGTTGAGTTCAATGGAGAGTTGGTGTTCTTCAGAACAACTGACCATATTAAAACTACGGGTTTTCTGATGGACGGTGGAGGAGATGAAGTTGCACTGTTCGTTCACGGAATGGGTGGCAGTTTTGCCAAGGACGGTTTTTTAGCAGGTGCAAGCGCTCTATTATCCCGTGGCTACTCTTTCTTCACATTCAACACCAGGGGTGCCGAGATAGTAAAATCATTCAAGAACACGAGGGGTGACCGCTATTACGTTTATGGCACAGCATTTGAAAAGTTTGAAGACTCTGCAAGGGACATTAAAGGTGCGATTAATTATTTGGAAGATAGAGGATACTCCCGTATTCATCTAATAGGACACAGCACGGGGTGTCAGAAAATATTATATTATACATGGAAGCGCCACGACAAACGTGTTAAAAGCCTCGTGTTCCTTTCCCCATCGGACGATTATCCCATATGGAAAGACTACTTAGGCGATGATATGGAAAAGGCCAAGAGCATAGCGGAGAACATGGAAAAAACGGGGCATGGAAACGACCTCCATTATTTTGTTTACAGAAGAACCGGAGCGATATGGTCAGCATCTCGCTTCTTGAGCTTTGCGGATAGAAACCGCACTGAAGCAACGATGTTTAATTACGATTCAAATCTTCAAGCGCTGTCAAAAATATACGTGCCTGTACAGTTCTTCTTCGGAACCAGAGACGACACACTTTACTCACCATTGGATTTTTACGTGAAAAAAGTAAAAAAAGCGTACAGGGGCAGAATGCTCACCGTGGAAATAATTAAAGGAGGAGACCACAGCTTTCACGGCAAAGAAACTTACATCTTCGAGAAAATTGCCAGGTTCATTTCAAAAATTCCAAGGTAGTTTGGTTTATATACAATAAACATTTTATCATAATTTATGAAAAAATCTATTTATTGGGAACTTGAGGTGTTTGTGTTATTTCTGGTCATAACCTCATCTTTTATTTCTTCATTTAACGTTGAGCATTATATCAAAAAAGATTATTTGGGTTCGTACCATTATTTTTATTTGGAGCAGAAAATAGACCGTGGTGGAAAAACTGAAATTCTAAAAAACATTTACATGGGAGTTTACGAAGACGGTAAAATAAAAATCACGAAAATGGAAGATAAGGAAGGAAACAGGAAAGTTATAAACTTTTTTATTAATCCACCCCACAACTACTCCAAAGATGATGTTCCTGTAGAGTCGGCATACATTTCAGGGGATATAATATACGTGGGAAACTACTTTGGAAAGATATACTACTCCAATCTGAGCAGCAGAAACATACTTGGTCAGGTAACCCTATCCACTATGAATTTAAACCTTGATGAGCAAGGCTACAGGATAATAAATGGAGATTGTAAAGGGAACATGTGGCTATACATTCAAGGTGAAAATAAAGGATACATAATCTACATTGAAGGCTCAATATCAAGAAAAATATGGAGTTATCCATTTAAAGGATATTTGGAACAATCAGCGTGGTGGAACAAAGGTATAATATTGAAATTCGCTTACGAGAGAAATTACACTATATATTATTTCAAGAACGGAACAGTGAAATGGAAAATTAATGTGATGCATAGCAGCGTTGCCAGTATTCCGCAGGGTGTCTCCGTACACGGTGGCAATGTTTATTCATACGCGGGTTCCAACCTGAGCGTTTACCGCAATGGATTGCCTATTATAAAATATAAATTTTCAGGAGACATATACTCCCTCGGATTCACGGGAAATCGCACATTCGTTTTCACCTCATCCCGCTCAAAAACGTTTCTCTACATTCTTGATAAGGAATTGAAAGTACAACACAAGACACTCCTCTTTGATTTTAACTGGATTGGCATTAACAACCACACCCCAAGCAATCAGAGAGCAGCAATTTACCTGGAAAATAAAGATTCATACATTGTGTATCTTTACACGTATCCTGATTGGTTTACAAAAAATAAAGTCCCCACAAGAATAATACACCTTGACAAAGGGTTTGAGGTGACAGGCAGGGAATTGATGAGCATATACAGAGTAGATAAGGTATTTCCTTCTTTTCAGAAAAATTCAATAATAGAAATGGACGAGTTCGGCGATTTTTACATTGCACACTGCACAGAGAAGGTAATCTTCGAGCCATGGCTCTTCGTCCCCGTTGCATTCGCATCAATTCCGGCTGCTCTTCACCTATACCTGAAATATCCGGGTGAAAGAAAATCGAATCTTGCTGGAAAATCAAAGAAGGTTAATAAATAAAATCAAAACAATGAAGATATTTAACAAAATATTTTACTCCATCTTTCCTTTTTCTATGTGAAAATCAGTAAAATCACAGTGATTCACAATGACCGCTTCAGGTATTCTCTTTATGAAATCTCCCTCCTTGGAGTGAGACGCAATTATATGAGATATTTCCCACGGCAAGTCAAATTTCTCCGCGAGCATAGCACCGCTTACCGGGTGCCTGATTCTTTTGCCGTATTCACTTTTTACAACTTTACCATCCTTTACAGTGTATTCAAGAAGCTTGCCGACATCGTGAAGCACCGCACCGGCTATCAGGTAATCCATGTTCACGTCCCCGCGGGTTTTTCCCACGGCCATGGCCATCCGGGTAACCATGCGGGTATGAGTTATCAAATCTCGCTCCGTGGGAATCAACAGAGTAAATGGTATATTAGACAGGGGAAAATCTTTCCAGCCGCCCACTTCAATTGCGTGCTCCCAAACCTTTATTACTTTCGCCCTCAGTTCTTCGTCATTTATCTCGTTTATTTCGGGAATCATTTCCTCAATCATATCTGGATAATTTCCTATGAGAATAAATATCTTTTTGCTCATTGATGAACTTCTAAAACAACCTTCGAGATAAGAGTTTTATACAAGCATGCACTCAGTATTTTAAACCCGGATTTTCGGGAATGGAGGTGAAAAAATGGATGAATTTGAAAAGGCAGTGGATGATATTTATGAAGCTACAGGGGGCATAATGGAAAGAGATAAAATAAAAAAAGAGCTCAGGGAATGGATTTCAAGATTTGGTGTACCATTAATAGTTGCCAAGCGCGAGATTATATCCAAGTATCACGGCAAGGTTCCAAATAATGATGAGAAATACATAACTGTGGAAGAACTCAAGCCGGGGATGGGACACGTTAATCTTCAGGTAAAGATAGTGAGCATAAACCAGAAGACTTACGAGGTTGACGGCGCTAAGAAAATCATGCACTACGGGATGGCGGGAGATGAAACAGGGGTTATTCCTTTCACCGCCTGGACATTGGACGTGGATTTGAGAAAGGGGGATTGCGTGGAAATACACAACGCGTACACGAGAGAGTGGCAGGGACAAACAAAGCTCATTATAGGTCAGAACACACGCCTGAAACTAATGCCACCAAACTCCGTGAAGGTAAAATCAAACGTGAAACCTGCAAAAATAGTGGAGCTGCACCCGCACATGGGGCTCGTGGAAGTTGTTGGAAAGGTTATCAGCGCTGACAAGCGAGAAGTGTACGTTGACGACGTTCCAAGGGAAATTTACTCGGGAACAATTGCAGATGATACCGGCGAGATTCCCTTTACATCATGGGACATACCCGTTCAGGCGGGAGATGTTATAAGGATTACAGGAGCTTATGTTTCCACCTATCGCGGCATGGCCCAGCTTGTTTTCGACAACAGGTCAACTGTGAAAAAGGAAGATTTGAATATTGAAATAAAAAGCATACCTGTTCAGGTGGAGAGTTTAGAAGGTCGGGGTGGGTTCAACGTTTTGGTGGAAGGCGTGATTATCGATGTAAAAGATGGAAGCGGACTCGTATACAGGTGTCCCGAATGCGGGAGAGCTTTGAACGGAACCATGTGCCCTGTGCACGGAAGAGTCAAACCAAGGGCAGACCTGAGGGTTAAAGCAATACTTGACGACGGTACCGGCGCCGTCATGTGCCTTTTTAACCGTGAGCAGACGGAAAAAATGCTTGGAATGGATTTGGACGAAGTTATAGAAAAGGTAAAGGAAAACATGGGAAACACCTCGGTGATAATGGACATGCTGGAAGAAAAGCTATTTGCAAGGCCATTGAGAGTTAGAGGGAACGTAATTGACGAGGAAAAATACGGGTTGAGAATGTTTGTAAAGGATTTTGATTTTTTGGACCTGGAAGACATTTCCAAAAAAGCCGAGTCGCTTCTTGAAGAGCTGGGGTGGTAAAAATGCCGAGAGAACCTGCGTGGAGAGTTTTTGCCTCTGAACTCAATTCTTCAAAATGTTATATGAAGGCAACCGAACCGAAGATGCCAAGCTACGTTGTCACGCCGTTAGGTGCAAAAGTAAGCAGAATATTCATAGTGGGTGTTTTAACCGGAGTTCGCGTGGTATCCGATGAGGTTATCAAAGCGAGAGTTGTTGACCAAACAGGTGCATTTTACCTGTTCGCAGGCAAGTTCAGGCCACAAGTGAGGCAGATTCTTGAGAGTACACCCGCACCGCAGTTCGTGGCAGTTGTGGGCAAAACCAACGTGTACCAGCCAACCGAAGACCAGATGTACGTATCAGTTGTTCCTGAAAGGATTAAGATAGTAGATGAAATTCTCAGGGATTATTGGGTATTTGATACATCAAGAAAATTGAAACTGAGAATAGAGGCCATGTCCGAGGCTTTGAAGATGAGCGATCCCACGGTTGCAAAAATAATGGACCTCGGATTTTCCAGGAAAATTGCAGAAGGAATCATAACAGCAATACAGCATTACGATAAAATTGATGTTGAAAGGTACATGGACATGCTAAAGAGTGCACTTAAGCACCTGCTACCTGAGTACCAGGAACTGGGTTACGAGCTCCCCAATATCAGCGATGAAATAAATGAAGAGGAAGAAGAAAATCCCGAGGAAGAAGAAATGGTACTACGGGCAATAGAGGAGTTGGACGACGGGAGCGGCGCATCATACGGTGATTTAGTGGACATGCTGGACATACCTCAGGAAAGAATAGATATCATCTTAGATTCATTGAAGGACCGTGGAGAAATTTACGAGCCAAAAATAGGCAGAATAAAGAGAATGTAATTTCATGAAGCATTTTTCATCTCTTTCTCTTTTAATTCTTTCCTGAAAGACCACTTAAGCATTGGTGGAGTTAATAGCGTTGTCACGGTCACGAATACCATGGTGGCAGCTATGAAAAGTGGAACGTGCTGTTTTGAGATTGGATGAGAAGGCGCAGTTATTGCAACTGTAAGCGACACTAACGCCACCTCCATGCGGGGTATGGAACCCACACCCATCTGCCATGATTTGTGCCAGTCAAACCCGCCGATTCTGGCCCCTATTCCGCGTCCCAGTATTTTACCGAAAATAGCGGCAATTAAAATAACCGCCGCCAAAATCAAAGCGTTTATGTTGGCAAACACCCCTATATCCAGCTGAGCACCGGTATAAACAAAGAACATAGGTATCAAAAATCCATATCCAATTGCTTTTACATCCTGGGTTATCACTCTCTTTGCAGGCAACCTGCTCAAAACAATACCCGCAAAGTACGCACCCTCTATCGCAGCACCAAAGCTGAACTGAGCAAGTGCGGAGAATAGAAGCATTACGCCGAGCAAAACACCGAGCATACTTCTTTCAGTATGTATGTACTTGGAAACGAATTTTGTTATGTAGGGCATGTAGTACCACGCAGCTATAAGTGTTACCACGAAAAATATGGTAAGGTTTACCCCAAACATTATCAGGTTCCCTGTTCCAACCGCAAATATAATCAAAGCAATACCCAAAAAATCATCCATAACGCTGGCACTTAGAGATGCCGCACCAACATCGGTACGGAGCATGTCAATGTCCATCAATGTCCTCACAGTCACACCAATGCTCGTTGCAGTTAACAGAACACCCATAACAAAGCTCTCGTGCATAGAGTAGCCAAGCGCAAGACCTGAACCCCAGCCAATCACCAGGGGAACAAATACACCCATAACCGTGGATATTGTGGCCACTTTCCCCGTGGATTTCAATTGCTCCACATTGGTATCTAAACCTGCAATGAAAAGAAGCATAATTATGCCCAGTTCTGCAATATAATGTATGGGGTCCAGCCCGGAAAATGGATTTGGACCCCTTATTTGAATCCAGTTATGTAACCAGGTATTTACTGCAGGTCCAAAATAGAAACCGTATAGCACGATGTTCCCAATGATAATTCCAAAAATTATCTCACCCAACACCCCCGGAAGATTTACCTTTTCAAGCAGAACATCAAAGATTTTTGCGAATATGAGCACAAGGCCAATTGTGAACAGGAATGACGCGAAATCCATAGTCACCACCTCAGCAGGTATATGAAATCTACAATATATACATTTATACTCCTTCAAAGAGAATTAAGGGATAAAATTTAAAACCATAACGCAAAAATTAAAATACCAAGAAATAAGCAAATATCAGCGATGCGGTGCCCACTATATCTGCCAGCGTTGTTATAACCGGCACGACAACATTATCAGGATCCAATTTTATCTTTATGCTACCCACCGTTAGGTAGTACGCTGTTATAATAAGTATGAATATGGACAAAAATGCACCAATCCACACCATATACACTGCTCTTAAATTCCACGAAGAGATGAAAAACACGATACCTGAGATTATTACATACACAAAAACAGCCAGCACAGTCAAAGATATTATCTCTTTTTTCAGGTGCTTACCACGAGGTATTGCCGCGGGTTCAACGAGACCCAAATATATTGAAGAGGTTAACCGGCTGGAAAATATGCTACCTATGTTTCCCAGAGTCTCGTTTACCACCGGAACAACCAAAAGCACGATGGCTATCTTGTTATCTTCCCACATACTTCCTGTTATGAGTTCCATTAGAGCAATCAATATGAGAATAGGCATGCTTTGAACGTAAATTTTTCTGCCAACCTTGTTTCGCCAAGTTTTTCTGAGAATGAAATACACATAAAACAGTGCAACCAGAACAACAAGTGCCAGAACAACGGGAAATTTTAAGGTATAAAGCAAAATTATTGCAGTACATATTATAAATATCACACTTACAAGGTCACCTGCGCTTGAAATTAAAGGCACGCCAATATTGTCCGGATTCCAACCCTTCTGGAAAGTTTTCACACCTATGTATGCGCTTGTTGGAGTAAGTATGGTCGCGGTAAAAAGGTGTGTAACCAGAATTATTCCGGGAAGCAGAAGCAAGTACATGTAGTTCCCAGTATTGAAAGTAATGTACGCACCCACAATTGTTCCAACTACAAGAGCCGCAGAATAAGCCAGAGATTTGGTGGCACCAATTTCCGCCTTTACCCTTTTATCACTCATGTCCTCCACTTCACCTATGTGAAGCTCAGAACTAAGCCTTGAGATGAATGCACCGTACACATTACCCCGCATATCTAAAAGAGCGGGAATCATCATCAAAAGCCCGGGTACAGCAAAAAATACAGACATTGACCTATCCATTACAAATCCTGCTATACTATCAGCTATCAGAGCCATTATCAAAGCAGGAAGAGATTCCTTTATGAGCCTTACATCGAGGAGGCGGCTCATCAGCCACCACCCCCATTACTGCCTGCATAGTGGGAGATAGGAGATAAATATATAAAGGATTGCCCACCATATAAAAATAAAATGCAAGTATAAATAACAATTCAAGCAAATGTTTTTCATCACCGTCGCAAAAATCGTGTAAATTTAATATACCGCATGCCAATAACCCGATATGGAAACGTTAGTTTTAGCGGTTGGCGGAAACGCGCTGCTGAGGCCTGGAGATAAAGGAACCGCCGAAGAGCAAATTACCCGCGCCAGGCAAACGGCAGAAGCAATATACCCCATATTTGAAAAATTCAAAGTAGTGGTCACCCACGGAAACGGGCCACAGGTCGGCGCAATTCTACTGCAAAATGAAACTTCAAAAAATGTGGTTCCTCCCATGCCATTAGATGTTTGCGGAGCCATGTCCCAGGGGGAAATAGGTTACTTCCTAACCAGGGGATTTTATGATGTGTTTGAAGAACAAGGAATAGACAAGAAAATATCAGTCATATTAACCCGCGTGTTGGTAGATGAAAATGACCCTGCATTTAAGAATCCCACCAAGCCCATAGGTCCTTTTTATACCAGGGAAGAAGCAAAGAAGCTGGCCGAAGAAAAGGGATGGGTAGTAGTGGAGGATTCTGGAAGAGGATGGCGCAGGGTAGTGCCAAGCCCCGACCCGAAAGAAGTTCTGGAGAAAGATATCATAAAGATGGTAATTGAGTCAGGTAACGTGGCCATTGCCGTTGGTGGCGGGGGTATTCCTGTAATCAGAAAAAACGGCAGAATTGTGGGTGTGGAAGGAGTAATAGACAAGGACCTTGCATCCGCAACATTGGGTAAAAACATAAACGCTGACAAAATGTTCATACTGACTAGCGTGGAACAGGTGTATTTGAATTTTGGACAGCCCGACCAGCAAGCACTGGGAGAGATAAGCGCAGATGAGGCGGAAAGATACCTTAACGAAGGACACTTCCGCAAGGGAAGCATGTATCCCAAGGTACTGGCCGCAATAAGATTCGTTAGAAGGGGTGGAAAAGAAGTCCTAATAACATCCCCTGAGGCAGTTACAAGGGCCCTGGACGGAGAGACGGGCACCTGGATTGTGCCGTAATTACATCTCATCAACCTTCTTTTTTAACTCGTGGAGTTTGTTAAGAGCCTCTAAGGGAGTCATGTTCATAATATCTAATTTTCGTATTTCGCTTATGATTTCGTTATCCTCCCGAGGAAACAGGGTTGCCTGGATTACTTTCCTGGACCTGCGCACTTCTATAGCATTCTCCTTTTCAATGAGATTCAAAACCTCCCTTGCGCGCTCTATGACAGGCCTCGGAAGCCCCGCTAAACTGGCCACTTCTATGCCGTAGCTCTTGCTCATCCCCCCGGGTAAAACTTTTCTCACGAAAACAATTCCATCTGGAGTTTCCTTGACAGATATGTGATAATTTCTCACATTCTCCAGAACATTTTCAAGGTCTATAAGGTGATGATAATGTGTGGCAAATACCGTTCTCGCTTTTATCTTATTGTGAATGTACTCCGTAACGCTCCAAGCTATTGCAAGACCGTCATAGGTGCTCGTTCCCCTCCCGATTTCATCTAAAAGAATTAGAGAGCGCTCCGTGGCGGTGTTTAAAATATTTGCCACTTCTATCATTTCCACCATAAAAGTTGACCTTCCGCGGGTTATGTCATCGCTTGCTCCAACCCTCGTGTAAACACGATCAACAATTCCTATTTTGGAGTAAGATGCTGGTACAAATGAGCCCATTTGGGCCATTATAGTTATGAGCGCAACCTGTCTCATATATGTAGATTTGCCAGCCATGTTCGGCCCAGTGAGTATTACAAATCGTGCCTCGCTGTTCATGTGTGTATCGTTTGGCACAAAATCAACAAAATTTTCAACTACCGGGTGCCTGCCCTCTTTTATAATCATATCCATACTCTCATCGACAAAAGGTCTTGTGTAATCACGCTCCACGGCGATTTTAGCAAGGTTCACATAAACGTCTATGGTTGCTATTTTCCTTGCAGTGTCCCTTATAATCGAGGAATACGTGCCAAGTTTTTTCAAAATTTCATCATACAGCTCCTTTTCTCTCTCTTCCAGCTTCTCCCTCGCACTTAGGATTTTGTATTCCACATCCTTTAACTCGTCGGTTATGAACCTTTCAGAATTTTTAAGGGTTTGCTTTCTCTTGTAATAATCAGGCACCTTGTTTATATTTGCCCTGCTAACTTCTATGTAGTATCCCATAACGTCGTTGTATCCTATTTTCAAGCTCTTTATTCCCGTCTTTCGCTTTTCTTCATCTTCAATTTTAACAATTATATTTTTTGCGTCTCTTATCAACCTGCGGTATTCATCAAGCTGCGAATCGTACCCTTCTTTTATCACTCCACTTCCAACGGAGCAATCACAATCTATGCTCTTTTCCAGCAAATAAACAATTTCCTGAATTTTAGGATTAACTTGCAATTCCTTCAGATTTGCAGAACTGAAATTATTTGGAAGTTCGAGTGCCTTTTTCAGACTTTCCCTCAAGTTTATGAGGTCTTTCGGCGTGGCTTTTCCCATTGCAATCCTTGATTCTATTCTCTCCACATCTTTTATGCCTGAAAGCATCTCATTTATTTCATCCCTTAAAATGGCGTCTTTTGTGAGCTCTTCCACTGCATCAAGTCTATCATTAATGTCATTCTTATTTACAAGAGGCTTTTGAAGCCACCTTCTAAGTAGCCGGGCACCCATGGGTGTTTTCGTGGCATTTATTGAGCCGTATAAAGTGTACTTGTCATTGTCAATAGCACTTTTGAAAATTTCCAAATTTTTCAGAGTTGTAGAGTCCAACACCAGAAATCGCTCGTTAAAGTACCCACCCAAAGTGGTTATGTTATTCAACTCGCTCATTGTGTTTTCCTTGGCATATTTTAAGGCAGCACCTGCAGCCTTCAGAGCCAAATCCCCAAGTCCAAATCCACCTGTTTCTGCAACGTGAAAATGCTCTTTTAGCACAGCCTTAGAATCACTGAAATAAATGTCATCCATAATCACAACCTTTGAATCGTAATCCATTTTAAAACCGGCATCATTGTTTATTATAATCTCCGATGGAGATATGCGAAGTATCTCGGCGTTCAAAGAATATGAGTCTAACTCCCCCGCAAAAAACTCTCCGGTGGATATATCCAGCGCTGCAAAGCCGTATCTTTTTTCCTTTCCGTATATTGCCATCAAAAAGTTGTTATCATCACCCAGTATTGACTCTTCAACTATCGTTCCTGGGGTTACTACCCTCACAACATCCCTTTTAACCAGCCCCTTTGCTTTTTTCGGGTCTTCCAACTGCTCACATATGGCCACGCTGTACCCTTTCTTTATAAGGCGTGATAAATAAGCATCTAAAGCATGGTGAGGAATTCCTGCCATGGGCACTGGCTCGTCCTTGCTCCTGCGAGTTAGCACAATATTTAGTACCTGAGATACTAATTTTGCGTCTTCGTCAAAAGTTTCGTAAAAATCCCCCACCCTGAAAAACACTATTTTGTCCTTGTATTTCGCTTTTATTTGATAGTACTGCTGCATGAGCGGGGTCATCGACAGCATAGATGACTGAAAATTATTAAAACTTTGCAGGGGGATTGCTCAAAAATAATATTGCAAAAACCACAATTTATGATTTAACACGCTTTACAAAATTTTCATAAGCTGCGGTAATCTTCGATATACAATCCATTAGAGGATTTCTGAACATGTACATTACGCAAGATACAATAAGTGCCACAGTAAACCCCCCAATGATATCAAGTGGAAAGTGTACTCCGCAGAATACCCGAGCGTAACCCACCAGTGCTGCTAAAAAAACGAGCACGGAGCCTTCCTTGTATCTCCTGAAAAGCAAAAAAGGAATAGAAAAGGCAAACATTACGGTGGTGTGGTCGCTGGGAAAAGAGCTATCTGCCGCGTGACTAATGAGCTGTGTTCCCAGCCCCATAACAAAAGGCCTGGGGTGGTAGTATAGCCTGCCAATAAAAATGGAGACTGCCAGAGCTACGAGCACTGTTATAAAGATAAACACGGATAAATTACGATCTTCATTCTTGTTTCTAAACCACATGTAGATCAAATACAGGGGAACAATAAAAATAATGAATTTTGCAGAGAAAATCATGAACATGTCCAGGTAGGGATTGGTACCTGCAAGGGAATTTATCGCCTGAAACAGATGCACGTTAAAGTCTTCAAAACTCATATAAATGGACAATGACAGGAGGTATATAGTTATTTTCAAATGTTTTCACATACCATGCAGATTTGCAGTTTGTAAAATTCAAAAATGCCTTGAAATGTTAGTTATCTCTTCATTTATTGACTCTCTTTGGAAAATATTTTAATAATATAATCATAAAGAAACTGCAAAATTTACTTTCTGAATATTTGAAACCAATTAGAAAAAGTATATACCTGTTCTGGCTATGCAAGAGCCATGAATCTTGAAAAGATAAATCTATCTGCCGCTGAATTAAAGCTATGCAACCATTGCCTTGGTAGGATATACGGCATGCTGGGGCACCACCTCACCAATGATGAAAGAGGTCGTGCAATAAGAATTATTTATGCAATGGAAAAAAAAGAGGATGTTAAAGAAGTTGAAGGGGAGGAATGTGCAATATGCGGGGGCATATTCTCAAGAATTGACGATTACGCCAAATACGCTGCAAATATATTAAAAGAGATTGAATTTTCAACATTTTCTGTTGGCAGCAGATTTCCAGCTGAGGTCGTGGAAATGGAAAAGGAGATTCAGGAAAAGTATGCTCCAGAAGGCGCCGGGGAGTACATCGGCAGGGAATTTAACAGAGAGCTGGGAAAGAGAATATCGGAAATCACAGGTAAGGAGGCAAACCTTGAAAATCCAGAGGTTACGGTGATAATAGACACAGAATACGACGATTTTCGAGTGGAGATTAAACCCCTGTTCATATACGGCAGATACAGAAAATTGGTAAGGGGAATACCGCAGACCAAGTGGCCATCCGGTAAGTACAGAGAAAGCGTTGAAGAGATCATCGCCAAACCATTCATGGAACTAACAAAAGGAGAAGAACACGCACTTCATGGCATGGGAAGGGAGGATATAGACGTGCGCATGCTTGGCAATGGCAGGCCTTTCGTGCTTGAAATAAAGAGACCAAAGAGGAGAACATTGAACCTAAAAGAGATAGAGAAAGAGATTAACGAAAACTCTGATGGAAAGGTGGAGGTAACTGGGCTCAGATATTCTAACAGAAAAGAGGTAGTTAAGATCAAAACCGCCAAGCCTAAAAAAAGGTACAGGATAGGAGTAAGTGTAGAGACAAATGAAGAGGAAATAAAAGGCGCCCTTGAAAAATTGAAAGTGGTGATAAGCCAGAGAACCCCCACGAGAGTGGCGCATCGCAGAGCTGACAGGATAAGAAAGAGAAGGGTTTACGATATAAAATTGGTGGATAAAAGAGGAGATACATGGATAATAGACGTGCTTGCAGAGAGCGGAACATACATAAAAGAGTTAATGCATGGAGATTCGGGCAGAACCAGACCATCCCTTGCAGAAATATTAAACAAAGAAGTGAAAGTGGATTTCTTAGACGTTATTGAAATCCTTGATTGAACTCATTAAATAACTTTCAGACTATTTTTTATCTCCTGCAATTTCTTTATTTTCTCCTCAGCTTCTTTTTTCTTCTCCTCAAGCTCTTTTTCCATCTTTTTTATTTTCTCTTCTCTTATTTTGAGTTCCTTTTCCCTAACGGCAATCTCCTTTTCTTTCTGCTCTAAATTATTCCTGAGTTCTGCCAATTCCTTTTCCTTCTCATTAAGGGTTTTTTCACGCTGGGCAATTTCGTCTTCTTTCGTCTTCAAATCGTACATTTTGGTTTCAATTATTATCTCTTTCTTTTTAAGCTCCATTGCCTTTTTCTCCAGCTCTTCCTCCCTCTTTTTAATTTCATTATCTCTATCATCGATTTCTTTTTCCTTCGCTTCTATTTCTTTTTTCAGGTTCATAACTTCCGCTCTCTCACTCTCCACTTGCTTTTTTTCGCCTTCTATTTCTCTTTTAATCTTCTCGATTTCACTCCTCTCCCTCTCAAGCTCCTTCCTCATGTTTTTCAAGCTTGCAATCTCCTCCTCTGCTTTCCGCTCTTTTGCTTCCAGCTCTTTCTCCCTTTCCATAATCTCTTTTTCCTTCTTCTCTAACGCTGATTTCTTGGTTTCCAATTCTTTTTTCTTCAATTCTAAATCTCTCGATTCCTCATCCAATTTTTCGCGCCTTGCATCTAAAGTCTCAGCCAGATTTTTAAGCCGGTTCTCCTTCTCCTTCAACGCAGCGGATTTTGTTTCAACCTCTCTTTCCCTCTCTTTTATCTCGCGAAGCTGATTATTCAACCATCTTTTCTGCTCATCAAATCTATCCTTTGCAAGCTCCAGCTCCTTCCTCAAACTTTCCAGATTTTGCTCCCGGCTAACAAGCTCTCTCTCCCTGTTCTCTATGCTCGTCTCCCTCTCCCTTAACTCAATTAACTTTGAACTAACTTCCCGCTCTTTCATCCGAATTTTTCTCATTGACTCCTCTATCTCTTTATACCTGTTCTCTAACATTTCTTTCAGCTTTTTGAGCTCTTCTGCCTTTGAGGCTATCTGTGCCTTATACGTCTCCAACTTCTCTTTTTCCCTTTGCAACTTAGCCCGAGACTCCGCCACCTCCCTTTCCCTTTCCAGCAGTTCCTTCTCCCGCTCTTTCAATATGCGTTCTCTCTCCTTAAGCTCGGCAATTTTTTGCATAATTTCATAATTTGGATAAAACATTCCATTCTGGTAATCCTTTCCCGATGAAGCCATACTTTGCGAATCATTTCCCGAAAGATAATCCTCTTTTAAGGGAGGAATGCTTAAATCTTCCAGGTTAAAATTGAAATTATCAAAATCGGGGATGTTACGGGCATCATTCATAAATATGCGCAGGCTTTCCACGGTCGTTCTGCAATCAGGATAGCTTCTGATTATGAAATCCATATCTATTGTGGAGGAACGATAAGAAAATGAATGTACCTCTATCACAGAATCGTCATCTTTTCCCAGCTTCACGGCAAGACGGAGCGCATCATCACCCTTTTCCACCGTATCATTTTCAAAATCGCAGAGCACGGGAACTCCCTCCTCATAAACGACATGTGATATACCATGTTCTTTACCGTACTTTACAATTTTTATGTACCCAGTAAATTTGTTAAGCTCCAAATCCTTCACAAGTTCTTCAAAATTTGGGCCTCCAAAAACCGTTTTTTCAAGCTTGCCGCTTGGTAACTTCATGGGTGCATATATTATTCGCTCTAAAAAACATTTTCTATGATTTCATCAGTTTTAGAGGCTTTGAAAGATGCCTTCTCGCTATGACGGGAACCTCGTAGAAGCCTTCCATGTTCCTCCTCACCTCTACAAACACAGCGTCTTCCTCTCCTGCCCGGGTGCCGCACCTGCGACAGCGGTATCCCTTCCCCCTACCGATACTCTCCATTTTCCTGCCACACACAGGGCACAGGGGATTGGATACTTTTTTTCTAACAGGCACGGACCTCAAAATTCTAATTTTCTCAATGTTCACAGTAATTGGCTTGTTTCTAACACCGCCGTAAACTTCCACAACATCGCCAACTTCGAGTGAAGACACAATATCCCTGAATTTTTTTGTGGGCTCGTAAGCAGCGCACTCAACAGTACCTGTTAAATCCTCCAAAGAAAAAATAGTGTGACCTCCCTGAATTCTTCTGGGTCTTTTTGACACGGTGCCGCGAACAATAACGCTTGTAAAAGGCTTTATATCTTTTATGCGCCTTCTTACAAGGTGGTCATCGCTGCCCTGATTAGTCTCGTATATGAGAAAACCCTCGTAATCCGTGCTTTTGACCACGTCTTTCGCCAGTAGCAATTCTTCGGGAGATGTACCTCTTATCCCGTAAAGAACAGGGGTGGTGGAATTTGGCATTATTGCAGTGTAATCATTTTCGTAATCGTAATTGTCAAAAGTTGATGGAAACATTGCATCTAATCTTTTCACGGTGTCAGGATCCACAAATCTATGCTTGTAAAAAGAATCCTCAGGAAGATATGTGAGTAGCTCGTATGTTCTGAATTTTGGCCGCCAGGATATTCCACAGCTGGCTCCTATTATACCTCGACCGTTTTTGTATTTTTTATATTGCGCTTCATTCGCCTTCAAAACACGCTCAATCTCATCAACTGTCAGCAATTCTCGAACACCACGCCAGTAAAGCCACTGGGGCAACTTGCGAGGCGTAAGAACCACTCCGGGATTCGTGTTTTTCTCATCCAAAACAAAATAGCGCTCCACATCTTTAATCAAGTCATCTATATTCACATCGACATCCCCAACCAGCCTCTTTTTTGCAGTTATGCTCCTGCCATCTATTTCCCCAATTACAACATCCCCACCAGAACCTTTACCGAAGCGTATAACCACGCTGCCATTGCCGCGGGTTTTCCATGGCACATTTGGGTTCAGGCGCACCAGCCTTGGATATCCAATAATATCATATCCCATTTCAATAAGCTTTAAAATAATCCTGAAACCAACATAAGTGGTGCACATACCGGTTCTTGAATCAGTATCATCTATTCCAAGATACACGACAAAATAATTGAAAGAAGGTATATGGTTTTATCGGATAATCACGCCCAAAATCGCAATGATAACGCCTATTGCAATCAATATGTAAAAGTAAAGCTGCGTGTTAGCAACTGAGTGTATATCTCGGGGATTTGATGTCCACGCGCTAACCTTCCAGTCTCCAAACTGTATTAGACTGGTTTTCACTATAGACATGTACACACTGTCACCCACTTTGTACTTGGTGAAATTTCCATTAACGTACACTGTTAAATTGCCATCCAATTCTATAGCTGTTTTATTAATCAAAGGACTGTAATCTTCTCTGGTAATTACACCGTAAACAGTTATTTTAGTGCCATCCTTGTACTCATTAGAATTTACAGTATTTGCAGACTTGTAAAATGCCCCGGGGAAAACACCAAGCAAAACTATACCGATAACTATGACGGTGAGACCTGCAATCACCAACATCTTTTGCATATCGGTACATTAAAAAAACAGTATTTAAAAATATTGTGAAAAATCTTCTCATTCTGTTGTAACTATAACTCCGTCATCAGTCATCAAGAAAGTGTGCTCTGTCTGCGCAACCATGTATTTCTTTCTCTCGTGAAGCACCGGAAAGTGATAAAGTATTCCGTATTTTACTCCCCTGCTCAGGAGTTCTATGTAATTTTCGTTGTGAGAACACCAGCGCGCTGCAAAGGGCAATGTTTTGAATTTTTCAAATAGCTCACGGTAAAAACCATCGAGGTTCTGTGTTTTCAGCAGAATATATATGTTACCCCCCTTGCCATTTTTAACATGGCCCTTTCCGTTCGTGGCAAAGGGTTCTATCGCAAAAGCCATACCCGGCAGCAACCTGGTGCGCGTGCCGTCATCGTAGTTGGGTATGCTTATCCCGTGGTGAAGATCGTAGCGAGCCAGTCCATGTCCAGTTAAATTGTAAATGGGATTGAAGCCATGAATTTTTATTTCTTCCTCTATTGCTCTGCTCACCTCTCTTATTTCCACTCCCGGTCTCAGAGTTTTAATGGCTGCTTTCAGAGCAGAGCGAGATGATTCTATCAGCTCTTCCCAATTATTGGTTCCAACTTCCACTGTAACCGCAGTATCTGATATGTACCCGTCAATATGCGCACCAAGGTCAAGCTTCACAACATCGCCCCTTTTAAAATAGAGATTGTCCCCCTTTAATGGAGAGTAATGTGCTGCAATGTGATTTGTAGATAAATTCACGGGGAACGCCGGAAATGCCCCTGAATCAATTATGTACTTTTCAACCCTGTTAGCTACATCGTAGTATGACGCCCCTTCTTTTATTAGCGCGGCACCCATCTCCCTGGCTTCTTTTCCAATCTTACCCGCTTCAAGATATTTTTTAATTTCCATGTCTATTCCTCCAGCAAATTTAGGATTGCCGAAAAGGGTATCGCTCCGGCTCTTATTAACTTAATCCCATCTACCAGAGACACTATCGTTGATGGCATACCTGAAAGCTTTCCACAATCAATAGCATATTTCACATTCAAATCAAGGGTGTCTTCCACCCGGACAGGATTTAACGCACCAGATTTATTCGCACTTGTCAACGTCAATGGCCCTATTTTTCTCATGAGTGCTATGGGAATGAAGTGATCCGGTATCCTGACCCCCACTGTCTCACCGGTTATCTCTGGAATTCGACTTCTGAGGATTAGAGTAAGAGCGCCGGGCATGAAATTTCTTACTAAAATCTCAGCACGGGAATCCACTTCTGCAATTGACCGCATCATCTCCATATCGGCTACGCCAACGGGTAATTTCTTGCCCACATCTCTTTTTTTAATGAGATAAATCTTCTTTAAATCACCGTATATACTCATTGCCAGCCCATATAAAGTATCTGTAGGAACGATAACCGGCTCTTCCTTAGCAGAATCTGCAACGAGGTCAACACTTTCCTTGGTGCAGGGTAGAATCATAAAAAAGATAAGTAAGTTATCATTTATATACTTTAAAATCTTGCGAGAACCACGGTGGCGTTATCTTTTCCTCCCTTTTCGTTAGCCATTTTTATTATTTCATTACCAATCTCGCTCAGACTCTCGTACTTTTTCAATATTGCCTCAATCTCCTCATCTGTGAGCATGTCGTGAACGCCATCAGTACATAGAAGAAGAACATCTCCCGGGTCAAAGTACAGCGTGAATTCATCAGGATTGACACTCTCTTTGGTTCCAATTGCCATGGTTATGACGTTTTTGTTGGGGTGAGTCCGTGCCTCCTCCTTGGTTATCAACCCCTTGTCCAAGAGCTCCTGTACAACGGAGTGGTCCTTTGTAATCTGCCTGAGCTTGTTATTTCTGAATAAATACGCGCGGCTATCTCCCACATTGAATATATACCCCTTGTTGTCCTCAATTATTGCAGCCACAAGGGTCGTGCCCATCTTCTTGTTCATTTCCTCGGACTTCTCATGTATCTTCTTATTCAAAAATCCTATTATCTTCTGCACCCCCGAAACATCGCCAGCAAGGTATGTCAAAGGTGCAGCGGTCAACCTCTCAACTGTCATGCCGCTCGCAACCTCCCCCGCAGCGTGACCGCCCATGCCATCTGCAACTGCCAGCACGTAGAACACACGTCTTTTTCCATCTTCAAAGATATCTACTCTATCTATCAAATACGCATCCTCGTTGTTTTTCCTCTTGCGCCCGATATCGCTCAACCCGTAAACCCTCATACCACACACCTCAATATGTTTTTAAATATACCCCTCTCATCTTCATTCACTTCCTTTATTTGTATATCGCTATCAAGTGGCACATCTGGCACAAGCCTCATGTGTATGCGTCTCCTGTTTAGAAAAACCACATTGTCTATGACATAATCCCCTGGAGGCTCGTTTCGCAACAGCAACTTGTGAGCAACAATGTTGATTTTGTCTTTGCCCCTCTTTGTTTTTACCTTCAAACCGTTTTCCTTGAGAAGATTTATTAATGAAAAGTACATTTTTCCAACATCAACATTAGTGGAGATAAAATCAGCATAAATTACGTTTCGAGAGCCGTAATCCATCACACCCACCTCCTCCTTCCTGTAATACACACTGGAGCCGTGATAAAGTTCCGCGGAGCTTACGGGTTTAACCCTTCTGCGAAATCCATAATCCACAAATATATTGTCTCTGTAGGAGGTAATCTTCTTGCCGTTTATAACCGCTATTTTTCTCTTCTCCCTGCTCTGCTCCGCAAGGTGCCCGAATGGTACTTTTGGCTTCTTTTGCAACTCAGGGTCGGCAACAAAATTCAAGCTGTGATCGTAATAAATGCTCAGGCTCTTTTTGAACCGTATTTTATATATACCTCTCTGCAAAACGTATTCCTTGCCAAGCCAGCGCTGCACATCTTTATACATTTCCATAGCAGTGCTGTATCTCTTATCCATATCAAGATGCATTGCCTTTAAAATTATCCTGCGAACAGGTTTTGGAACAGATGTTGGAAAGGGCTTAATCTTTCCCTGCAAAACCTCGGTTTTCCTTGAAAAAGGAATTTGCCTCGTTAAAATTTTGTAAAATGTGGTGCCTATTTCGTATATATCACTTCTCTCATCGGGAATTCCGTACTTGTCCGGGTCCCACATTTCCGGGGGAGCGTAAGAAGGAGTACCAATGAAAGTGTACTTATCATCCTTCAACTTTCTGAATAATCGTGCAGCCAATCCCCAATCAATAATAACCAAATCACCAAAACCGTCAATCAATATATTGCTGGGCTTTATGTCCAGATGAAGGTAGCCTTTTTCGTGCACCAGATGAATGATGCGCAACACTTCCAGCATTCTTCTCATAATCTCGCGCACATCCGCATTTTTCAGTTTTCGCTCTAATAACTCGCCGTTAACAAACTCCACGGCGAACCATGGTTCCTCCTCGTTAATATCCACAACCCTGGCGACGCCTTCTATATTCAAATCGCTTATTTCTTTCCAGTATTTTGCTTCTTTAACAAAACGGAGAAGGGGGAGCATGTCCTGCTCCACCGGCTTTTTAACAGCCACATGGATTCCATTTAGGTATCCTTCCCAAACCTCACTCATCTTTGTTACTGCAACCTTCCTTACCAGTTTCAGCATGGATATCACTGGATTTTCACAGTGATAAGATACTTCCCTATGAGAATCTCATCATTGTCCTTTAACTCAACGTATTCGCTCTCCTTACCCTTCTTCCATCCTGGAAGGTAGTCTCCACCCACTATGGTTCCTCTCTTGCTACCAAGGTCTTTAATGTACCATTTTCCATTTTCAAAGTGCAGCTCTAAATGCTTTTCGGATATTTCATCTTCCAGATCGATAATTCCAAGAGGTATGGTAACTTTGCCATCTTTGGTTTTGAGGAATACCACATTATTATCCGTTCTCTTTCCAATGTAAACATCATCGCTAATCTCTATCTCGTGGGGTCTTAGATTACCATCCACCCATTTCAGCATGCATGGCTTGACCTCTGGAACTTCAATTTCTGCCTTTTTAACGGGTTTTTCCACCTTTTCTTCTACAAATTCTCCTGATTCGTCTTCTCCTACAAACTCTTCAACAGGCTGGGACTGGGACTTCTTGGCAGCAACAGCGACAGCACCTGCCACAGGGGCAACTTTTCTTTCAGAAATTTCACGGAACTCCTCCTTTGGCTCTTCAAAAATTTCCTCGGCGTTAGGAGCCTCTTCCAAGGGCTGTTTCAGGTAAACGTTTACTTGGATTGTTATTGTGTTTGCAAGAGTTATGATATCGCCATCTTTGAGCAGAACCTCCTCGCTGGGATACCTGTTACCCCCCGATGGTTTCTTCCATCCCGGAAGCATTATACCGTTGACTGCAGTACCGTTGGTGCTTCCTAAATCACGTATGTACCACTGCCCATCTTTAGTTATAATTTCAACATGTTTTCTCGATATCTTTTTATCGTAAT
>JALVVV010000040.1 GCA_027023265.1 DHVE2 group archaeon | reverse complement strand
CTGTCTTCACAGCTACACGCTCTTGCTCTGGAGTACGACGGAGAATTTCGCACAAAAATATTCAACGTTGCAGTTCTCGTCTCAGGAAGAGGTACAAATCTCCAGGCAATAATAGACGCAATAAATAAGGGAATTATCAACGGGAGGATTTCAATAGTTATTTCGAACAAAAAAAATGCAATGGCCATTGAAAGGGCCAAAAAGCATAATATAGAATGGGCATATGTTCCCCATAATAAAGGGGAGAGCAGGGAAGAGTACGATAAAAAACTGTCAAAAATAATAGATGAACATGCTGTAAACTTGATAGTTCTTGCAGGATTCCTAAGAGTATTATCCCCATGGTTTGTTAACAAATACTCCGGAAAAATAATCAACGTGCACCCTTCACTTCTACCAGCATTTGCCGGGCTGTGGGGAATGGATGTGCACAGAAAAGTTATAGAATACGGGGCGAAAGTATCTGGGTGCACGGTTCATTTTGTGGATGAAGAAGTTGACCACGGTCCAATCATAATCCAAAAATGCGTTACTGTAAAGGACGACGATACCCCTGAGACGCTGGCAGATAGAATTTTGAGAAAGGAGCATGAGGCAATAGTGGAAGCAATAAAGTTAATATCCGAGGGAAGGGTTAGAATTGAAGGAAGGAAGGTGATAATAAAAAAATGAACCTGATTAAAGGTGAAGCTTTTTATTAATAAAAACAATCATGTAAAGGTGATACCATGCCAAGGATAGGAATTATAGGTGGCTCAGGTGTATATAAAGTATTTAACCCGGAAAAAAGTGTGAAGGTTCACACTCCTTATGGAGTACCTTCGGGAGAAGTGGAAATAGGGGAAATAAGCGGTGTGGAAGTGGCTTTCATACCCCGTCACGGCAAGGGGCACAAGATACCGCCTCACAGAGTAAATTACCGGGCAAATATCTATGCCTTAAAGACCATGAAAGTTGAAAGGATAATTGGGATAACTGCAGTTGGCTCTCTAAAAAAAGAATATCGTCCCGGGGATATAGTAATTCCTGACCAGTTCATAGACTTCACAAAGAATAGAGAATACACCTTTTACGACGGCCCAAGAGTTGCACATATAAGCATGGCTGATCCGTTCTGCCCAGAACTTAGAAAAATATTCATAGAAATATCCAGAGAAAAAGAGTATTATTTAGGGTTTAAAACGCATGACAGGGGAACATATGTGTGCATAGAAGGACCCAGATTTTCAACAAGAGCAGAGAGCAGGATGTTCAAACAGTTCGCAGACATAATAGGTATGACTTTAGTTCCCGAGGCTCAACTTGCCAGAGAGCAGGAAATGTGCTACGTTAATATCTCGACAATCACGGATTATGACGTGTGGGCAGAACACCCAGTAACTACAGAAGAAGTAATGAGGGTAATGAAGAAGAACGAGGAGATTGTAAAAGTTATACTTAATGAGGCCATACCTCGCATACCTGTAGAAAGGCATTGCGGTTGCAAAGACGCACTTAAAGGAGCTTTTGTATGAGCTCGAGCAGTTCGGGCATCGCCAAAAAATCACTTTTTCTTCTTTCGTATCATATTTTTGGAGGGTTGATTGGATATATTGCAATGTTTTTCGCGTTGAGGTTTGCAGGGCAGGAAGCATGGGGGATATATGGCTCTGCAATGGGTATTGTAGGACTACTAAGCATAATAACATCGCTCGGAGTAGATGAAGCACACATCAAGAAGGTAAACCAAAAAAATGACAAAGATGCTTGCAAGGGAGCATATTTACTAATAAAATCGGCACTGGAAATGATTTTCATTGTAGTATCTATAGGGGGCTTTTATATATTAGGTACATTAATGGGTTACAGGTTTGAGTCAAGATATTTAGAAATAGCTGTGTACGTAACGATACTCACCATGATAATAAACGGATTTAAAGTATTTTTTAAAACAGTATATCAATCGGAATTAAATGCCAAAAAATCTGTTTTTCCAATGTTCATACAAACAGCAGTGCAAAACACCATGATAACCGTGTTCTCCATATACTACGGAATCACGCATGCATTCAACGGAAATTTCATGGGCGTGCTATTCTCGTACTCGTATTTAGTTGGCTCTTTCTCAGCATTGATAACATACATTGCATGGGAATTTAAGAAAAATTTCAAAATCAAAATGCCAGATAGTAAATTGGTTAAAGAGTACATATCTTTCTCCATCCCATTGGCTCTTATGGGCGTTGTGGGTACAGTCCAAGCATACACAGATAGAACAATGCTGCAGTTTTTCTGGAATTCAGCAGAGGTGGGGGGATACTTCACCGCACAAAAGATATCTCTTGCCCTTGTATATTTAGGTACTTCTGTTAGTTTTTTTCTCTACCCTGCACAATCAAAGCTATATGAAAAAGAGAATAAAGAGATGTTCTACAGAATTACCGCAAAATCAGAGAGATACCTGTCCATGCTCTCCCTCCCCTTAGTCCTCTTCACAGTAGTCATGGCGAAAGAAATACTTAACCTGTTCAACAAGTCAATGATAAATTACTCAGTACCATTAATCATACTGATGTTTTACGCATATTTCAATCTGATTAACAGGCCATATTCATCTCAAATGACCTCTGCAAATAGGCCAAAAGAAGTGCTAAAAGTAGGAATTATACAGGCAACAATTAACGTTGTACTAAACACAATATTTATTCCTTCTTCAATAATGGGTATCCATCTTTTTGGACTTAAAAGCACAGGTGCAGCTCTTGCAACACTCATTTCATTTCTAATAGGTTTTGCATACCTAAGGTTCAAGGTATGGAGGATATTAGGGACAAAATTTGAGAGGCACAATATATATCATTTGATTTCTGCAGCAATAGCTATGGCAGCGCTCTACGGATTAAAAATATTTCTTGGACCAATGTATAAGTGGTACATGATAGGTTTTGCATTCTTACTATTCTTCGCAATATATCTACCCATACTCTATGCCTTGAAAGAAATTAATGAGGAGGACTTTGAGCTTGTTAAAAAGATTATTAAAAGGCAATAATGGAAGGACAAATCATATGTAAACACATAAATAAAAGAGCAGGAGAAGAACTCATCATAAAAGATATGTACATTATGTTTAAAAGACATAAACCTGTTGGAGATTTTCACAAAATATAAAAATAAAAAATTACGGAGAATTCGGAGCAGTCACGTCCCCCACATACTCGGTGTCGATGGTGCCGATGTAATATGGATGCCGTGTCCTGGGCCGGGAATCCCGCCAGCAATGGCATCGCCGCCACAATCATTGCCATCACTACCAACATTCCCAAAATTCTTTTTCCTCCCATTTTTATTCGCCTCCATAAGGTATAACATAACTTTTAACCTCCGCGTTAAGAGAGCGTACGTCTTGACAGCCCAGTATTGTATAGTGCCCGTAATATAGCGGGGCAGCAAAGGGGACTAAAAAAGGGTAAAAGAGCAACGAAAAACGGGCTGCAAGCAAAACTTAGAGGCAAGCGGACATATCTAAGGTTCACCTACCACTAAATAAAACATCAGAGATGGAAATAATATAAATGCATCAAAAAGCACAGAAAAAGAAAGATAATAAAGAGAAGTAATTTAGAAGCCATGTAGAAAGAATGGGAAAATATGTAATCTCCAACCCCTCTTTTGAAAGAATTAAACACAGATTTCACTACATTTCTATGCGAGTACTTCTTTATATACTCAGGATATTTGCTCTTTTCTAACATTCTCTTTCAAAATCCTCTTATCCCCCTATTACAGATTGCTAAGTACGGTGTTCCTTCCCAGCCCAGCACAAATCATATATTGCGGAGAGAATAGTAGTCTTTATATATAGACTTTTTATTTTCTCGCCTTCCAAAAGAGGTGTATTGAATTTGAGTTTATCGCTAATCATTGTTCTTAATCCTATCTTTACGAGCTTTATCAAATCTAATTCCCCTTGTTGTGCATAAATATCAGATATTTTATTTTGTAGAGTTGCAACTTGCCCATATGGAAAGAATTATTAGAAATGAGCAAATACATGGATGGTGAGTGTATGAACCTTGCAGTAATAGGTATGCAATTTGGAGATGAAGGTAAGGGCAAAATTGTAGATTACCTTGCAGAGAATTTTGACGTAGTCGCAAGATTTTCAGGGGGCAGCAATGCAGGGCATACTGTTATATATAATGGAGAAAAAATCAAATTTCACATACTCCCGAGCGGAGTACTTAGAGGAAAAATTGCAATTATGGGCAACGGCATGGCAATAAACCCGAAAAAATTGGTGGAAGAAATAAACATGATTGAAAACCATGGCATCAATCCAAAAGTATTTATATCATCCAAAGCGCACGTGGTCACAGAAATACATGAGGATTTAGACTCCGAATTAGATAAACTCATAAAAATAGGAACAACCAGGCAGGGAATTGGTCCAGCGTATTATGAAAAATACAGGAGAACGGGAATAAGGATCGCCGACCTATTCAACATGGATGTCCTGGAAAAGAAACTTGAAATGATGATGAAATTAAACGACAAATTCATTGAGAGAAAAGAAATTTCGACAATTGCCATGGGGCTAAGGGAATATGGAAAAAAAATCAAAGAGATGGTTGGCGAAACAGAGGTCATTATTAACAACCTGATGAATTCGGGAAAAAACATTCTTTTTGAAGGCTCGCAGGGAACATTTTTAGATGTGGATTTCGGAACTTATCCCTACGTGACCTCTTCTAATACCACCGTTGGCGGAATAGTTACTGGTTTAGGCGTGCCCCCGAAAAAAATTGATAAAGTGATGGGAATCGCAAAAGCATACACCACACGGGTAGGAGAGGGCCCGTTTCCCACAGAGGTAGACGGAGATGAGGGAGATAAATTACGAGAAAAAGGTGGAGAATACGGTGCAACTACGGGTAGAGCTCGCAGGGTTGGGTACTTGGATTTACCAATGCTTAGGTATGCAACCATGATCAATGGAATCGAAGAGATTGCCATAACAAAAGTGGACGTGCTTCAAGGATACCCCATGATAAAAGCAGGGATAAAATATAAGTGCTCTAAAAAAGAATACACGTATCCTCCCTCTAACATACACAAATGTGAAGTGGAGTATGTGGAAATGGACGGATGGAATGACATCAATGATGAAAATCTTAAAAAATACATAAAATTAATTGAGAAGGAAACCGGTGCAAGGGTTACTCTTGTTTCCTACGGTCCAAAAAGAGAAGATACGGTTAAATTGTAATCAGAATTCTTCTATCTCGTCTATTTCTCTTATTATTTCCTCCGCATCATTTATTATTCCCTGCAAAATATCTTTCACTGCCTTTATCTCCTTCCTAGACCTCTTAGTTGCTTTTGCACCCTCAGGAGAGGGCTCTACAAGTTTTTCCTGTTCCAGCACTCTTAGAGAGTACCTGACCTTGTGCTCTGGCAAATTTAGAATCTGGGAAAGTTTGATAATACCTATGGGCTGGTTCTTTATCACCTCGTTTAGAACGTGTATGTGCCTCTTTACAATTTCCATTTCGGATTCCAATTTTGATGTTATTCTCATGTGATTTCACCCCCTGCTACTTGTTATCATTTGTAATGCAAATAAGTATATATAGTTTTCCCATTCACTTCGACAATTGTTAATCCGCAATTATAATATACAACGAGTATTTGTGTAACCATGGTGAGAGTATGGTAAAAATAATAGATACAACGTTTAGAGATGCGCACCAATCCCTGATAGCCACAAGATTCAGATATGAAGACATGGCACCAATTGCGGAGAAAATGGATTCTATCGGCTTTTACTCTATGGAAGTCTGGGGTGGTGCAACATTTGACGTTGCTCTGAGATACTTGAGAGAGGACCCTTGGAATAGACTTAAAAATTTAAGGGAAAGTATCAAAAGAACAAAACTTCAAATGCTTCTTAGAGGTCAAAACATAGTGGGATACAAACATTATCCTGATGATGTCGTGGAAAAATTTGTGGAACTGGCACATAAAAACGGGATAGACATCTTCCGCATTTTCGATGCACTGAATGATATAAGAAATATGGAGGTAGCTATAAAAAAAGCCAAAGAAGTGGGCGCAGAGGTTCAGGGTGCTATAAGCTACACCACCGGCAGAATATTCAACAAGGAGTATTTTATCAATAGAGCTGAAGAATTCATTCAGAGAGATGTGGATTACATAACCATAAAAGACATGGCCGGGCTGCTAACACCTCCAATGGCATATGACCTGGTAAAAGAAATAAAAGAAAGATACGGCGTACCTGTAAACGTGCATACACACTCATCAAGCGGCATGGCAGTTGCCACATATTTAAAATCAATAGAAGGCGGCGCAGATTACATAGACACCGCAATAAGCCCCCTTGCTTTTGGAACCGCCCAACCAGGGATACAAATAATGTACGCGGTTCTACCTGATTATGAAAAACCAGAGATAGATATGAAAAAGGTATATGAAATTGAAGACTACCTTGATGGAAAGATTAAAGAAAAGTACAGAAAATACCTTCACGAAGAGGCGAGAGTTGTTAATCCCTCCGTGCTAAGGCACCAGATTCCCGGAGGCATGTTCTCAAACCTGCTAAGTCAGCTGAAGGAAATGAATGCCATTGACAGGCTCAACGACGTACTTGAAGAAATACCCTCCGTTAGGGAAGACATGGGTTTTCCCCCTCTTGTCACCCCAACCTCTCAAATAGTAGGAACCCAGGCAGTACTAAATGTTCTATTCGGAAGGTACAAGAAAATAACCAAAGAGACGAGAAATTACATAAAGGGATTATACGGAAGAGCGCCGGGCAAGATTTCCCCAGAGTTAACTAAACTGGCAATTGGAAACGAAAAACCCATTACTGAAAGACCCGGAAATCTTCTATCCCCAATGTTAGAGAACTGCAGAAAAGAACTGTTAGATAAGGGGTACTTGGAAAAAGAGGAAGACGTGCTTTCGTACTGTCTGTTTCCTGGAATTGCAGAAGAATTTTTCAAGCTTAGAAAAGAGGGAAAGCTCGAGCCGGTTAAAGAAGGAGTGGAAATGAAAGGAAAATTGTACAGGCTGTACATAGATGGCTCAGTTTTTGAAGTTGGTGTTGAGGAGATAAAACAATAACTATGGAAAATATAAAGTATTGAAAAAATTTTAAAATCTTTTTCATTTATTTATCTCATTAGTTCAAAAATAATTTGGGTGAACACGTCATCGTCATTTATTTCCCCATAAAATTTCTGGAGTGCCAGAAGAAGCGATTTTTTATCATGAAATCCGTCAATCCTGACGTCATCATCAGTTATTTCCTTAAATTTTTTTATATTTATCTCTTTTATCTCAGCAAGGCCAATATCCTCATCTCCAGCACGGAGCATTACTACGTCTCCCGGATTATAGTCTTTAATACCGAGACGCAGCGTGGCCCTCTTCTCTCCACGAATTATCTTCTCCGTGAAATCTTCGCTGAAATTCAGATACTTCGTCATTGTACTTACCTCCTATGAACTTCCTCATGATTTCTCTCATTTCTATTACAAGATACATGTCTCCTCTACCCAAAACCCGAGATGCGTCATTCCACGACCGGTGCTGAAGCACCTTTGCTATCAAAATTCTCTCCTGCTCACTGTTCAATTTCGGCACCTTCTTGGATATGAAATACTGCCCAGCAATTCTGTATAGGACATCTGAAGTTACCTCATAATTGCCAGGACCCCATGCATAAGAGATTAACCTTTTCCAATCCATATCCCCGAGTTTTATTTTCCCCATGCGTGGTGCAGTGTTGAGAAGAAGACGGGCAATTTCAGGGTCCAGGGAAGAATGGATATCCCCCAGCGATAATATGAATCTGCCAGCAAACTCTTTCCGCAGGATATCTTCCATCTTTTTTATATCGCGTGATATTGATTTGAGTACTATAACAGAATGCTCTCCTGTCTTTTCGTTAACCTTGGGAGAAATGTGCAAGGCAGAAAAACCGTTACGGAGCCAGAATTTCAAAAGAGAGGGAGTTGCACCAAAAGAAGAGCCTATCCAGTCTGCATTTTCATCCATAAGGTAATTTAACATTTTTGTACCAATGCCCATGTTCATAAAATCTGGGTGCGTGGCAATCCGCACTATTCTAAATCCCATGTACTTAGCGAAATCCATGTTTTTGTAGTGTTTTATCACCACATCAGGAATTATATTCCCAGGAGGCACCTCTCCAAAGTACATGTCTCTCGCAAAATCCTCTATTTTACCCTCTCTGGCAAGCTGCACGGAGCACACAATATGGCCGTTGTATTCCAGAGTGCGTATTTCCTGGTTCGGAGCGTCACAGATTATCCCCAGATCGTTTGGATTATTGCGATAATGCGCGAGAACAAATATACCATAGTATTCTCTCAATTTTCGCTCGTCTTTCAACAACTCTTCTATTTTGTATTTTCTGTATTTAAGTTGAGAAACATCTACTTTTTTTATATTAGCAGGCTCGGAATCAAGGAGAAGAGTGTCAAAAAGCCATTTTTCTACTGGGTCGCTTGAAGAATATCTTATTGGCTCATTCATCTCAATCTCTTTAACACTGCCCTTCTTCTTTATTGCATTCATAAAGCGTATGGTAAATGCACGACCAGTTCCCTCGTAACCATGCACAGTTGTTGAATAAACAATCTTCTTTGCCTTGGAAAAATTGAGCAATAATGGCACAGGGATGCCAGCGGCCTCATCTACAATAAGCAAATCGTACTTCCTTGGAGACAGTTCAGCAGGATTTTT
>JALVVV010000039.1 GCA_027023265.1 DHVE2 group archaeon | reverse complement strand
GACGAGCTAATATCTTATGGGTACCTTTGTAAACATAAGCTGATGAATTATTATCATAAACATTGTTGTCCAATACAATGTTACCACCTGAAGAGGGAATTATGTGAAACGTTATTTTGAACCTTGGTGGAGCTGGCGTGGCATTGATGATATTGCTTCTGCTTCCCTCTCCTGCAAGATTTACGGCAGTCACGTAATATGTATAATCAACAAAATTAACCACATGGGTATCATTGTAGTAAAGCTGCGTTGCCGGAACCTTTGCCAAATAGCTATTGTTCCGGTAAATAATGTATGAAATAATAGCAGAACCGCCATCGCTCAGGGGCTTGTCCCATGTGATGTTGACAAAGGAATCTCCGGCTTTTGCCCTGGCATTCTGAGGAGATGATGGAACGGTAATGGGTTTTGCATATACCACATTACTCCTGCTTCCCTCTCCCCCGAGATTTACAGCGGTCACGTAATAGGAATAAAGAACTCCATTCACCAACCCAGAATCGTTGTACCATAATTGCCCCGAAGACACATTTGCTATTAATGTACCATTGCGATAAACTCTATATCCCTGTATAGGAGCACCACCATTGAACAGAGGGGCCTCCCATGTGAGATTTACATACTCGTTCCCAACACGGGCATCTAAATTTTGAGGAGCATCGGGAACAGTAGACGGAGTTGCATTCACCTCGCTACTTCTGCTGCTCTCTCCCGCAGCATTTACCGCCGTCACGTAGTAGGTGTAAGTTTTCCCATTGCTGACATTGGTGTCGTTATACCATGTGTGCCAGGAGGGAACTGTTGCAGTTAGATTCCCATCTCTATACACCTTGTAAGAAGTAACATTGATTCCCCCATTATAAGCAGGTGGTTCCCATGTTAAATTCACGTATTCATTACCACTCACAAAACTCAGGTTAAGCGGTCGGGAAGGAACCGTTCTGGGTATCGCAAACACCACATTGCTGGGAGTGCCGTTTCCCTCAATATTGTAAGCTATCACGTAGTATGTGTAATTAACACCGTTAATAACCGAAGTATCATTGTACCAGAGCTGCTCAGAGGACACGTTTGCAATTAAAGATTCATTTCTGTATACCCTGTAACCCAGCACGGCACATCCCCCATCGTTCAAAGGAGGTGCCCAGCTAAGATTCACGTATTCGTTACCAGGATTAGCCGTTAAATTAACAGGAGAAGATGGCTCCCCGAAAGCCATCAAAACTGCTTTGTTGCTACCATTGCTCTCACCAGCCGCGTTCACAGCCGTTACAAAGTAAGTATAATTCACGCCAGGAGTCACATGGGTATCGTTGTACCATAACTGTCCAGAAGAGACGTTTGCTATTAACGTGCCGTTTCTGTATATATTGTATGAAGTAATCAAACCGCCCCCATTGCAATCCGGAGCTTCCCATGTCAAGTTTATGTATTTGTATCCAGAGTGACCGGTGAGATTTAAAGGTGGGGATGGCACGCTCATTGGCTTTGCCTGAACAGCGTTGCTTGGTAAACTGCTACAGGTAGAATTTGCGGCAATCACATAATACGTGTAAATTACTCCATTAACCACAGAAGTATCATTGTACCATAACTGTCCAGAAGATACATTTGCTATTAACGAGCCGTTTCTGTAAATTTTGTAAGTGTTTATTAAATCTGCACCATACGCCGGGGGTTCCCAGCTTAAATTAACCGAGCCATTTCCCGGGTAAGCATTCAAAAAGAGTGGCCGGGAAATGATACCACTAAGATTGGAAACTTTGAGAGGATAATAATCTATAGAGTGCGCAGAACCATTTACATGATACGCATAATCAACTATTCCATCACCATTGTTATCGTTCGTGGCATTATTTTCCGCCCAGTCAAGCCAGTAGTTTCCTATACCCGTTGTGGAGTTCCACCAATTATTATACCCATCATCACGAGCCTGAAAAAGCGTGCTGTTATAAGTGCTCCCTGTGTTGTTATTGTAATAGAGAAAATTTCCGTAAATTGTGTTATTGTTTGCCCCGCCGAACAAGTATATACCGTAAGAACTTGCATTATATATTTTATTAAATTTTACCAGGTTTTCGTTGGCATTGTTTATTTCTATACCATACCCACTTACGTTATATATCTCATTATCTGATAGGAAACTATCCTTTGAATTGTCAATAAAAATACCGTAATTTGAAACACCACCCGTTACGTTTATTATTGTATTGTTGATAATCTTAACCCCATATCCTTGAAGAACCATTATTCCCCCAGCATAGTCGCTGTGTCCTGAATCATCTAACACATTGTCCTCAATCAATATATTATACGAGCCATAGGTATAGTACACGCTAATACCCTTGCTGTAATCATAAAAAGTATTGTTTACAATTGATATATCGTCTGTACCCGCCGAATTGAGGTCTATGCCCTCGCTACCTGTTGCATCAATGGTGTTATTTTTAAATTCTCCGTTTATGACTTCATACAGGGTAATTGCCGCACCTGCGTACTCGCTGCCAATAACAGAGGAAACATTGTGAAGGTAACAGTTCTCAACAACGAAATACGCCGTGGTATTGCCTATATATATAGCATACCCGGAGCCGTTGGCATCTATGTCGTATCCTGATATGATATATGGATTCTCCTGCGTTCCGTTTCCCGGCCAACCCTCTTCCTTGGCCAATTGGGCGAAATCACTGTTGTTATCTATTTTGATTATCCCGTGAGAAACGTATCCCCTTACACCAGAAACGGAAGGAATTTCTTCTTTAATTTGTTGGTACCCATTATGTATTGAGGGAATAGAGCCTATAAGCAGCGCGATTAGAATTCCAAATATAATTAATTTGTGGCTCATTGAGCGAGTATGAGCACAAAGAGTATAAAAGATTTGCGATAGGATTACTCATTGGTAACTTGCACTCTTTTGAACGCCAATTTTTCAATTAGACATGAATGCAATAATTCCGAAATAATAATTTATAAATATCCCAATTATGAAAAGGTTTAAGATTAGTTTACAGATTACCCGGTATGAATGAATTTGATGATATGCTCAAATATTTAGGGATGAAATCCTGGGAAGAACTTTTCAGCGACATTCCAAAGGAAGTGTGGAAAAAAGAAATAGAGATAGATGCCATGGACGAAATATCTGTGTACCGATACGCCAAGGAGCTGGCGGCTAAGAACAAAGACATCTTCGACATGCCGAATTTTCTGGGTGCGGGAATATACTTCCATTACATACCCCCTGCGGTGCTGGAAATTGTGGGCCGCTCTGAATTCTACACCTCTTACACCCCATATCAGCCCGAAATTTCGCAGGGAATGCTCCAAACTCTGTTTGAGTATCAGAGCGTTATTGCCGAATTAACGGGAATGGATGTTGCCAATTCATCAATGTACGACTCCCACACTTCTTTGGGAGAGGCTGCAAGAATGGCGTACAGAATAAACAAGAGAAAGGAAGTTTTAGTTCCGGAAAATTTATACTGGGAGAAGGAGAGCGTTTTGAAGAATTACATCGCAGGATTGGGAATGAGCATTAAGAAATACCCGCTCAACGAGCGCGGAATGGTCGCTCTGGATAAATTGCAGGAATTAATAAGCGAGGACACAGCGATGGTGTATGTGGAGAATCCAAACTTCTTCGGCGTGATTGATGAAGGCGTCGATGAGATAAAAGAGATGCTGGGCAAGGCAATATACACCGTCGGCGTGAACCCGCTCAGCCTCGCAGTTCTCAAGCCTCCGGCGGACTACGGTGCGGATATAGTGATTGGCGAAGGGCAAATTTTAGGCAACCCCATAAGCTTTGGCGGGCCGCTGTTGGGAATATTTGCAACCCGCAAGCAGTACGTTAGAAAGATGCCTGGTAGGTTGATTGGGGAGACCGTGGACCAAGATGGAAGGAGAGCTTTCGTTATGACCCTGCAAACGAGGGAGCAACACATAAGAAGAGGCAAGGCCACAAGCAATATTTGCTCCAACGAAGCACTTTGTGCGGTGTTCAGCGTTGCATTCGTAGCATATTACGGTGCAAACGGATTGAAGGAATTGGCGAAGAAGAATATGGACAACGCCCGTATGCTCATGGAGAAATTGAGAAATGCGGGATTCAACGCGCCCATTTTCGATGCAAAGCACTTCAACGAATTCTTGGTGGAATTGCCAAAGAATCCGCACGAGATATCTAAAGAATTGCTTAAGCACGGAGTTCATGGCGGTTTACCAATCAACGCCGGATGCTATCGCAATGTCCCGAATTCCATGCTTCTGGCAACCACCGAGCTTGTACGAGAGGAGGATATGGATAAATTAGTTAGCGCATTGAAGGAGGTGTCCTAAATGTACCAGCAGGCTAAGTATGACGAGCCCCTTTTAATCGAGATAAAGGGCAAGGAAGAGAAAGAAATCATCGTGGACGTTCCCGATAAATTAAAAAGAAGCTCTCTGAATTTACCGAATTTGGAAGAATGGCAAGTCGTGAGACATTACACCCGGTTATCGCAGATGAACTACGGGGTGGATATAAACACGTATCCCCTCGGCTCATGCACGATGAAGTACAACCCCAAGCTCAATGAAGAGATAGCAAAATGGTTCTCGTATCTACACCCGTATCAAGATGAGAGCACTGTTCAGGGTGCTTTGCAAATAATGTACGAATTGCAGGAGATGTTGAAGAAAATCACCGATATGGACGATTTCACCCTTCAACCAGCGGCCGGCGCTCACGGTGAATTTACAGGCATGCTGCTGGTGCGCGCTTACCACGAGTACAAGGGCGAGCTGGAGAAGAGGAGAAATGTCCTGCTTCCCGATTCCGCCCACGGCACGAATCCCGCGAGTGCGGCAATGGCGGGATTCAATGTCATAGAAATACCATCTAATGAGAAGGGTATGGTGGATTTGGAGGCTCTGGAAGCGGCAACGGACGATACAACGGCTGCGTTCATGATTACGAATCCAAACACGCTGGGCATATTCGAAGAAGAAATTTTGGAGATTGCAAAGATAATGCACAAGAACGGCGCTCTGTTATATTACGACGGCGCCAATCTCAACGCCATAATGGGCATAACCTCGCCGGGAATAATGGGATTCGACATTGTGCATTTGAATCTACACAAAACATTCTCCACTCCGCACGGCGGCGGCGGCCCCGGGAGCGGACCTGTGGGGGTTCGCGGAGAATTAGTGGATTTCCTGCCCGTACCGATTGTGCGCTACGACGGAGAAAAATATTATCTGGATTACGATGTGAAGCACACAATCGGGAAAGTGCGCTCATTCTACGGAAACTTCGGAGTAATGGTGAAAGCATGGGCATACATAAAGCGCTTCGGTGGCGAGGGATTGAAGAACGCAACTATAAGGGCGGTGCTGAATTCCAACTATTTGAAGGAGAGAATAAAGGGACATTACGAATTACCGCACAAAGACCTGAGAAAGCATGAGTTCGTGGTGAAGCCGAAGAATGCCCGCGCTTTAGATGTTGCAAAGCGCCTTCTGGATTTCGGAGTGCACGCACCCACAATCTATTTCCCTCTGATCGTCCACGAAGCACTTATGATTGAGCCCACCGAGAGCGAAAACAAAGAGACGTTGGATAAATTTGCGGACATAATGCTCCAAATAGCCAAGGATGCGGAAGAAAATCCCGAAATTCTAAAAGAGGCACCACACAACACCGCCATTAAGAGAGTGGATGAAGTTCTTGCAGCGCGCAAGCCCGTGCTTACTTGGAAGGACAAAAGATAATTCTCTATTTTTCTAATTTTTTGGTAGGTAAGAAAGAGAAGAAGATTGCGAGGACGATTATTCCGAAGGTGAGGAATATTGCTTTTGTGTCTATAAAAGACATCAGCACCCCAGCGATGATTATGGATATTAATTGGGCGGATTTGCTCACCGTGGCTGTTAATCCGAGTGTGGGCTTTAGAATTTTCGGCGGGGTGTATTTCATCAATATTGTCTGAAATTGCGGAGAGATTAGGCCATCGCCTATTCCTAAAATTACTGCGGAAGAGAAGAATAGCAGAGGATTCACCACAATGCCTATGAGAAGATAAAACGAAGCTAAGAATATGGAAGAATAAAGAGTTATTGCGTACGGCTTGTTTATTTTGATTTTTTTGAATGTAATGGGGATTAGTATGGCCATCATGCCCACAGCAACTAAGGTTGCGCGAATTCCGTAGTATATGTAGTAATGCAAGGGGAAATAAGCGTGTATGTATCCGACGATTAGAAGCTTATTCGCACCGCCCAAAAACATCAAGGTGTTCGCGAAGAGCAAAGCATATATGACTATTTTCGCCTCCCTTCTCAAAGTGGAGAGATTTCCACGTAGCACTCTCCAAAACCCGGCTTTTTTCTCTTCTCTCATTTTTTCTTCTATAGCTGCAGGGGTGAATATGAAATAAACTGTTAGTGCCTCTAAAAAATAAGTGGCCACATCGACCGCAAATGGAAGTAGGGGAGAGATATAAAGTAAATACGCTGCAATAAATGGCGAGATTGCCCCTATTACTAAATATGAGAGAAATATGGTATTATTAGCCCAGCCCAGCTCTTCGGGTTTCACTATTTTGGGAAGCAGCGCGCCTTTTGATACCATGACGAATATGCTATTTGTGCTCACCACAAGGTTGAGGAGAAAAAGAGAGTAAATGTTGAAAAATAAAACAACGAAAAGCTCGAAAAATCCGGAGGTGAGAGCCATTGTTATCCAGACTTTCCTGCTGTCTTTTCCCTGAAGATACTGTCCAACTAAAATGCCTAAAGCGAGTGGCGGAGTCACCGAAGCAAATTCGAAGAAGGAGAGAATAAGTCCAGATGTGGTCCATTGATAGACCAAGAGGATAATTGCAGTTGATGATAGAAAGGAACCGAAGGCTGTGATTGATGTGGCTGCTATATACTCCAAAAAATTCCTGTTTTTGAGAACTGCCATACACTCTTATAATACTTAATCATATATATATTGGATTTGCTGCTGCAAAGGGATAGTGGCGCATAGGGGCCACTTTAAACTCTGTGATTTTACTGATTTTATGGAGGTTAACCTTTAAGAAAAAGCAAACCACACATTTCAAAAAGATTTATGGATTGTGAGATAGTAGAGTTTTACATATCGCGCTGGGAAAATCATAATTTTATTCGAATTCCTTGCTTATTTAAATGGAAATGATACTGCCCTAAATTACCATAACATACAAATACCGTGACCAGCATGCTAAAATTGTGGATGATGAGCTCCGCAGGAGAATAGAGAAAATCGAAGAGTTGCTTAATAGATACTTTGAAACTGAATACATGAGATACACTCGCAGAATTCTCTCCACTTACTTGCAGCTCATAGATATTTATATAGAGCACGGGAGGATAAGCCCATCTGTTATATTTCCCAACGTGAAAGACCCCATATCCAGAGAGATTCTCGAAACTGTTTTTTATTATGGGAAGCTCAACACATCACGCATCACTGAAGAGTTAAGAAAAACGAGAGGAAAAGCGTCCAGAAGAATCGTACGTGAAAAGCTGGAGAAGTTGGTGGAGATGGGGCTCATAGAATGTGAAGAAAAGACGAATGAGAAACTCTACTTTGTTTCGGATTATGCATTAAATAAGTGGTTAAAAGTGCTCGGCATCGATATAAAGGGTGATTGATATATAGTAATAAGAGGTGATAAAAATGAGTGAAAAGAATGAAAAAAAGAAAAGTAGTGCAGAAGATGAAGATGTGAGAGAATTCAAAGAAGTAATGAATACATTAAAAGAGACAGTGCCTGAGATAATTAAAGGCATTGTAGATGCCATATATTCTGGAACAAATGCGGAAGAATTTGGAAAGCAAGTTGCAAATTTCTATAAATCCATGGTAGATGTGGGAATGGATAAAGAAGAAGCATACGAGCTAACAAAGAAATTTATGGAAAGCAGGGATATTTCAGGTATAATAAAGAAAATTCTCTCTGAGGGTAATTTGGAGAACTGGAAAAGCGGAGATGTGGATAGTGAGAAAATCTCAAGTACGATAAAGAATAAAGTGAATGACGAGCTAAAAAGAGAGACCGGGGAAACAAATGAGTAAAGGCATAATATATATATTGGCAGATACTCCCGCAATTCTTATAACCATCACTTTTTCTTATTTGAAATACAAAAGGAAAGCAAAAAAATATATGAAAATTTTCAGAAAAACACTGATTAGAGAAGGTGTTGAAAGAAAAATGGCTAAAAAACTGGCCTCGGAAATCAAAATTGTGAATTTGCGAGAACTAATTAATATGATGCACTAGCTAAATGAGTACAAACGGAATCTCATTGCCATATAACAGATAAACGAGTAATTTTTGAAAAATATTATATAAATTATAAAGAAATTCACAAAGGAAAAAATTCAGTTTGAGTAATCCCAAAATTGCTGTTATGATAATATGCCTATTTGCGAGCGAATATGTTGGTTTTTGGAGCGACAACAAACTGGGTAGTCCAAAAATTATTTCCCACTATTTGAGTTCTTCCATTCATGGGGTAGGTTGAAACCCTACAGAAAAATAATATGAGAGAGATTAATAAGGGATGAGAAGGAATCTGGAGCTCTACAAGATAGTGAAAATCGGATTAAAAGCGCTGAAGGGAGCAAAGATACCATAGTACTGGAGCAAACATTCGAGGAAGGCTCACACAATACACCAGCACATCATGCTGATAGTGCTGGCACAGTATATCGGAAACAGGAGCAAAATGCTCCGAATGATAAGATATATGGACAGAATATGGA
>JALVVV010000038.1 GCA_027023265.1 DHVE2 group archaeon | reverse complement strand
AACCTTCACTGTACGTTATGGCGGCATATTCCCATTCTCCTTCCAGTTCGTCACTGGTGTACAGATATAGCCCGGCAGAGTGCGGCTTTTCTCTTTGTTGTTCTGTGAGGTTTATTTTCATTTACTCATCCTCCATTATTTTAGACAGCCTTTCAACGTCCTCAGGTGACATATCGTCGGGCCAATATTTTTCACTCACATACCGGCAGAACCCCTTAAATACTTCCGAAAACCGCTCTTGACTCATACTCTCAAAAGATAGACTATCAGGTATTTTCTGGACACATGGACCTATGCCGGGCAGGTCAACACCAATTTCTGTACAACCGATTCCTGATTCTATCTGCAGGCGTTTCAGGACTTGATGAGGGGTCATATACTTAAACCCCTCAATGTTCTCGATTAAAAGCCGGGCAAAACCAGCATGGACAAGGCTATTGAATTTAGGGTTGCGCGGTTTACGGATCACGGCGAATACAATATCACCAATTTTGTACTTGCGTTCCCTGAGCTTATCTTCGCACCATTTATTCGCTGGCACGAGGCAACCTTTTTTTACTTGGAAAGGAAGTTTTTCCATGCCTTGTTCACCCTCTTGGACTGCTCAAGCAGCTTTTTCAGCCTTTCATTTTCCTCCTTGAGATTTTCGTTCTCTTCCCGGAGTTCCAATATTTCTGTCATATCTGTATGCGCAAATTTCAGGCACATGGAGTGCGCAAGACCTCCAAACCGTGAGCATCCTGATATGGATTTATTGTTATGCCCACATTCCCTATTAAAACATTGATTCATGTCGTTCCTCCAAATTTTGAGCTTCGGCGCGAGTTAGCTCTTTCAAATTCTCTGACCCGCAAAAAGGGCAAGTGTCATCCCATGCGGAAACATTCCCACAATCCAAACAGAGATAGGGTTCTTCAGGTTCCCGAGGATCACCACAATTGTAATTGACCGGACCCCATACGTCGCCCGGCCCTGGTATACGATTATAGTCCATATCACCTCCTTTTGTTTGACAACGCTTTCCATTCAGCGTTTCCACGGCCACCTACTTTTTCCCGGCCAGCCCAAAAGTGATTCTCTATTTGCCTACGACGTGATTCTTCTTTTGGAAGAAATGTCCTGGAATCGTCCGGTCCGTATGTGCGTACTCTCCAATTAAAAGAATGAACGGTTATTCCCAGCCTTTTTGCCCATTCTTTAGGCGTGAGCGTTATGTTGTTGTAGGTAAAAAATCGCTGTTTACTGGCGTATGGTTCATCGTCCAGCGGCAATCCTTTTCGTTTCCTGTACCTTAAACCTTGTGGCGTCATTCTTTCCCCCTTGAATTATCATTTGTTTAATCTGCAAGTCGTTCTGCCAAGCCTCGATAGTATTTGAGGCGTAAAATGATAACCCAGCGCCAAGAAATAATGTGCCGAGCAGCAAAATAATAATTGCGTCTGTTTTGTTCATTTTTTTATCCTCCATGCTGAATTATTGTTGACAAGTTACAACAATTAGTTTATTTTGTAAACATGAAAAATGAGAAAAAGAAGAAACCTAGCGGTTACACCACCGTTCGGATTTGGCCTAAAACACGGGAAAAGCTTAGGGTTGCGTCAGCATTGACAGGTAAGTCAATGGTAGCGGTAATGGATGAGATCGTAAAAAAATATCTTAATTCTAAATTGCCGCCAGGTGGGGTTTGTTAAAGAAGAGGTGCAATGATGGCACGTCCTATGAACTGATCCCTCAAGTAATTTGTTTTTTTGGTAGAAGAAGGTGGCAGGGGTAACCATTGGAAGGCTAAATAATGAGCAGAACATACAGAAAGTATAAGGATAAAGTTTATCCTGACAAAGATGGCAAGAATAGAAAAGCATCGAGATCGTGCTTAAACCACGGTGGATGTCCATATTGTTTGTCTAACAAAATGCACAAACACAAGAAGAAACAAATAAGCATAAAAAAAGAACTTGTTGACATGTTGGATGATCGGCCATGTTCTGAGGCTGATGATGTTTCTGAGCATTTTGATTCATTGTTTTGTTGAAGCTAACGGTCAAAATCACCTGCTTGCGGAGGTAAATTATGGCGCTAATGAGAGCAGACGAGATAGTGAGACCAGGGGGCTTTGCAAGGCGTGAACGG
>JALVVV010000037.1 GCA_027023265.1 DHVE2 group archaeon | reverse complement strand
AAGCGGAATTCTCGTTCTCTTTAGCACTTTCAACCCTATCTTCACAATCTTTATCAAATCAAATTTCCTGCTCATCCTTTATTAATCTCTCCTATTTTATTTTTGTGCAGGGTTTCAACCTGCCCTATTATGCGAAAATCTTTTTATTTCATAATGCAATCTTGCGGAGAGGTGATATTATGACAGAGAAAACTCTGCACTTGAAAAAAATGTTGGAGGAGATGAAGGCACGTGGCGAGACCTGGGAGCTTTTGAGACTTTTTGGACCATCTACCAATAGAGTTGTGGTAGAGGGTAAGCAGGCGGTTATGCTGGCATCTAACAATTATCTTGATTTAGCGAATGACCCCCGTCTTAAAGAGGCAGCTAAGGAAGCAATTGAAAAATACGGTTGGGGTGCGGGCAGCGACTGGAGCATCGCAGGGTACACAGATTTGCAGGAAAAGTTGCATAAAAAGATTGCAGAATTTAAAGAGACTGCCGCAGGATTGGCTTTTCAGACAGGATTTGCAACGAATGCAGGCACTCTTGCTAAGATAGTGGGCAAGGGCGATGTTGTGGTATCTGATGAGCTCAACCACGGAAGCATAATTGATGGGATTCGCTTATCTAAAGCGGATAAGGTGATCTACAAGCATCTTGATATGGGGGATTTGGAAGCAAAATTGAAAGAGGTTCACGACAAGTATGAGCATGTTCTCATAGTCACGGATGGCGTTTTCAGCATGGACGGCGACATAGCACCCATGGACGAGATAGTGAAGCTTGCGGACGAGTACGGTGCGATGACCTACGTGGACGATTCCCACGGCGAAGGTGTTTTGGGAGAAGGACGCGGGATAGGACATCATTTTGGCGTGCAGAAGAAGATTGATTTCCAGATGGGAACGTTCTCCAAAGCCCTTGGTTCAATGGGCGGCATGATCGCGGGAGAAGAGTACGCGATGGAATACATATACAACACCGCCCGCACATGGCTGCTTAGCGCAGCGTATCCTCCGGCGGTTACCGCAGCGAACATCAAATCTCTGGAAATCGTCATGCAGGAAAAGGATAGAGTGCAGCGTCTATGGGACAACCGCAACTACTTCAAGAAAGGCCTCGAAGATTTAGGATTCGATACGTGGAAGAGCCAGACTCCAATCGTGCCGGTAATGGTCAGAGACTCGAAGAAAGCGAAGGAGCTGGCGCACAAATTGTTTGATGCTGGAGTTTTTGCCCTGCCCATAGTGTTCCCTATGGTTCCGCGTGGTTTGGAGAGAATAAGAAACCAGATAAGCGCTGGCCACACAAAAGAGGATCTCGACTACGCGCTAAACGCCTACGAGAAGGCGGGCAAGGAGCTTGGATTAATCTAATCCTTTTTTTGTGATTTTTATGGCAAAGAAAGGCGCAATTTACGAGCGGGAATTAAAAGGGATTCTTGCTGGTGAAGAAAAAACGATAAAAAATATGTCAAAGGGAATGAGCGAGGAAGAGAGAAAAAGCTATGAAAGCATGATTGAAAAGCCGTTCCTGGTTTTACGAGCTGCAGGCTCATTCGGTATAGATTTGATAGCTATAAGGCATGATTACTCTTTTCCCATAGAAGTAAAATCATCCAAGGATAAGACTTTGAGATTCACGGAGAACCGCGGCAGAGGGCAAAAGCAAGCAGAGGACATAGTTAAAGAATGCTCCCGGGCAGGGGTAATTGCTCTTTACGCTTTTCGTCTTAAATCTTACAGGGGAGACCCGTGGAGAATATTCACCCTGCCAATGAATTCGGAATTTGAAGGCTGGGCGAGGTACGTTTATGATATTCTTCCAAAAATTTCTTTGACCCGGGAGGGTAATTATATAATGCATTGGGAAGAAGGCATGCCGTTGAGCAGGTTCATATCGTACCTAAATTACGAGGAAGAATAGGAAGATTCCATAGGTTACCAAAAACGCAACACCCTCAATTTTAGACATCTTTTTTCTCATTGAAAATACGAATACCATGAGGGTGAGTATTGCTAAAAAAGAAGAGGTCAGTAGGAGAGAATTTGCCTGCAATGTAATCGGTTTTATGAGCGCTGCGCTTCCAACCACTATTAATGTGTTGAATATGTTGCTTCCAATTATATTGCCAACCGCAATACCGTGCTTTTTCTTTATTGTCGCTGAAACTGTTGTTGCCAGTTCAGGTAGCGATGTGCCCACGGCGATTGCCGTCGCCGCTATAACTATCTCAGGAATACCGAACATTCTTGAAATGTCCACTGCAGAATCCACCAGTATGTTGGCACCCCACACTATGCCGAGAGCGCCCAGTACTGTGTAAATCACTGAAAGAGTCATACTTTTATCTGGATTGATTTCTTCCACTTCCTCTTTCCTTCCGTGTATGTCTTTGAGATATATTATGTAAATAACAACAAACACTATACCCATCCACCATGTAACCTGGTTAAATACGAAAACGAAGAAAAGAAGAAGTCCAGTAACCAGAGTGAGGGTTATTGCATCTCTCCTCACGTACTTTGAAAGTGCAAGGGGCATGATTATTGCTGCTATCCCAAGAACCATTCCAATGTTTGCAATGTTGCTCCCCACCGCGTTTCCCCAGGAGGTTTCAGGGTGTCCGTAGAAAGAAGCGATATCCGATACGGACATCTCCGGCAGAGATGTGGCTAATGCGACAATTGTCAGTCCTATCGTGTGCTCGCTCACCTTTAAATGTGCGGCAATACTTGATGCGCCCTCCACGAAATAATCGCTTCCCGTGACCAAAAGGTAAATGCCTATGATAAAGTTTAGAGTTAAAATCTCTATATTAGATGAGTTTTGAATCATGAGGTAGTACAGGGGAAATGATATGGAAACTATGAGAGTGAAGATAACGGCCTTCCATTTCATCTATCAGTTATATGAAGCGCGTATATTAATGTTGACTTCTTTTGATAATGTGTTTTTTCTCTGCAAATTACCTTTGGAATAAACTCAAACCATAAACAGTTAAATACTTACACACGATATTTGTAACATGCTTTACAGGGAGATTGCGGAGACTTACGAGAAGATAGAGGGAACGACCAAGCGTTTGGAAATGATAGATTATCTGGTAGAGCTTTTGAAGAAAACTCCTCGCAATATAATAGACATGGTTGTTTATTTAACGCAGGGTAAGTTGTATCCTGATTTTGTGGGAGTGGAGTTGGGGCTTGCTGAGAAACTTGCAGTTAAAGCGGTAGCCCTTGCTTCTGGCGTTTCGGAGAAAAATGTTTTAGAGCTGCTTCACAAGTACGGTGATTTGGGTATAGCGACTGAGGAATTGCTAAAGAAAAAGAGACAAAAGAGTTTGTTTTCATTTAACACTGATGAGAAATTGTCCGTGGAAAAGGTTTACGAAAATTTCGTAAGAATAGCCAGAACTGAAGGTTCTGGGAGCCAGGACAAAAAGATAAAGTTCCTCGTGGAGCTTTTCAATGTGGCCACACCGAGGGAAGCCAGGTATATAGCACGTACCGTTGTTGGCAAACTGAGACTTGGTATAGCAGATATGACCATTTTAGATGCACTTGCCGCTGCCTTTGGAGATGGTAAGGAGCATAGAAAATACGTGGAGCGCGCTTACAATATCCACCCTGACCTTGGTTACATAGCGAAGGTGCTCGCCGTGGAGGGGATAGAAGGGGTGAGAAATATCCAGATTGAAGTGGGTGTGCCGATTCGCGCCATGCTTGCAGAGCGGTTGCCGTCTCTTGAAGAAATTCTTGAAAAAATGGGGGGCAGGGCTGCCTTTGAGTACAAGTACGATGGGATGAGGATACAGGCTCATGTTACCAAAGATAAAACTGTTTTGTATTCACGGCGCTTGGAGAATTTAACTTCCCAGTTTCCAGATGTGGTCTCTGCAATAGGTGAGGCATTCAGGGGAGATAATGCAATTTTTGACGGAGAGGCGGTGCCCGTTGATGTCAATACCGGTGAATTGCTACCCTTTCAGATGGTATCTCATCGTCGTGGTAGAAAGTACGGTATTGAAAAAATAATGGGTGAGATTCCCGTTGTTCTTTTTCTTTTTGATGTTCTTTATCTAAACGGAGAGGATATGACCACCAGGCCATACCCTGAGCGCAGGAAAGCCCTGGAAGAGTGGATAAATGAAACTGAGCGTGTAAAGTTTGCTCACCGTATTGTTTCTGATAATATTGATGAGATACGGCTATTTTTTGATAAGGCTATAGCTGATGGCTGTGAGGGGCTTGTTGCAAAAAATATAGGTGATGAGAGTATATACCGTGCAGGTGCCAGGGAGTTTTTATGGATAAAGTACAAGAGGGATTACAGGATAGAGCTTATTGATACTCTGGACCTCGTGGTTGTGGGTGCATTTGCGGGCAAAGGTCGTAGAAAGGGCACTTACGGGGCTCTACTTATGGCTGCGTACAATCCGGATAAAGATAGATTTGAGACCGTTTGCAAGCTTGGTTCCGGGTTCACTGATGAGCAACTTGCCGGTTTGCCAAGGATGTTCGAGGGACTTCTTATCAAAGAGAGACATCCCCGGGTTTGGAGCGAGATAGAAGCTGATTACTGGTTTGTGCCCCGGATTGTTATGGAAGTGATTGGCGCTGAGATAACACTTAGTCCCACTCACACGTGTGCTCGCGATATTGTGGAGCATGGAAGCGGCCTGGCGATTCGTTTTCCAAGATTTACAGGAAAATGGCGCGATGATAAGAGTCCGGAAGAGGCCACAACAACAAAAGAGCTTGTGGAAATGTACCGTTCGCAGGTAAAAAAAGTGGAAAAATAGATTACCATCTAAGGTTTACCTCTCCTATTTTTTCAAAGGCATGCTTGAGGAGGGAAATTGTATTTTCCAGGTCTTTCTTGTCAATCATCTCCACTCCAGAGTGCATGTACCTTTCTGGAATGGAAATCACTCCTGTTGCTATGCCGTCCCGGGCCAGCTGGATTATATCTGCGTCTGTTCCTGAATACGATGGGTTTGCTTCTATCTGGTAAGGTATATCTTTATCTTTTGCCACTTTTAAGAAGTGTCTGTACAGTTTTGGGTTAGATACAGAACCCACGCCTATGACGGGCCCTTTTCCAAGTTCTATCGGCACGTCTTCCTTGCTCACATGGGGCATGGTCGCGTGGGTAACGTCCACGGCAATGCCCACATCGGGATATATTCCGTAACTCGAAGTTCTCGCGCCCTTGAGACCCACTTCTTCCTGAACTGTGGCAACAAAGTATATTGTGGAATCCGAGTCTATTTCTTCCATTAGCTTGAGAATTGTGTATACACCAACTCTATCATCTAATGAGTTTGCAACTATCCTTTTTTCCATTTCCATGTACCTGGGTTCAAATGAGCCCACATCACCTATGCTAACATGCTTCTCCGCTTCTTCCTTGCTATCCACACCTATGTCCACCCTTAAGTCCTTGAACTCTACATTCTTTTTCTCCTTGCCCAGGTGAGGGGGCTTCTCACCTATAACTCCATAAATAAAACCGTTCTCCGTTTTTATTCTCACCACTGAGGACCTAAGGACATTGGTATGCACCCCTCCTATGGGGGATATAAGTAGATACCCTTCATCTGTAATTCCCTTTACCATGAACCCAATCTGGTCCATGTGCGCAGCTATCATTACTTTCCTCTTTCCTCCTTTTTTAACACCTATTACGTTTCCCAGTCTATCCACTAAAACCTCGTCTGCGTGTTTCTCCATCTCATCTCTGACTATTGCTCTTATTTCGTCTTCAAATCCCGCCACACCAAAGGCATTTACAATATCTTTAAGGTTCATATTACGACATGGCCGGGGTGAATTTAATATCTTCTATGTTGAGATATTGTTGAACTCACCTATGCAAAGGGTAAGTTGAAACCCCACATAAAAATAAAATGGTGGTGATTAATAAAGGATGAGCAGGAAATTTGACCTGTACAGGATTGTGAAGATAGGGATGAAAGCGCTGAAAAGAACGAATATTCCATTTTACTGGAGCAAACATTCGAGGAAGGCTCACACAATACACCAGCACATCATGCTGATAGTGCTGGCACAGTATATCGGAAACAGGAGCAAAAAGCTCCGAATGATAAGATATATGGACAGAATATGGAAGGCAGTGAAATTGAAGGAAATACCAGACGAAAGCACAATTTCAACGGAGATAAGAAGAATTCCTAAACAATGGCTCCGCATGGTTATTGAAGAAGAAGTAAAAGAGCTGGGAATACTGGGCAACTTTGCGGTATGCGGATAAAATAGAGGAGGTCTATGCCTATAAGGGCTACGATTCCGTGAAAAATATCCGATTTGTGCTGAGCAGGGGTGGAAAGCCATACATCACAATCCGTAATAAAGCGAAAAGGGGATTGCGAAGAATGCTCTTAGAAAAGAGCAAATCATCTGAATGAAAAAAGAAATATTCGCATAGAAATGTAGTTGAATCCGTGTTTCACTCATTCAAAAGAGTTGTTGGCGATTACATATTCTCTCGTTCTTTCTACTCCGCTTCTAAACTCCTTATTTTTAAGGTGCTCGCTTATAATTTCTATAATCAATCACGTATGTATTTATATTTCTTTTTCATATCTTGAGGGATTCAACTTACTCTGCAAATAGAAAAAAATAAATGGGTTAAACGATATACATATTGTAAAAGATGTTGAGGTGGTGTTATAGGTAAAGTAAAAATAACGCGTGTGGAAAGCTCCGCGGACTTTATGAAAAATCTCATAGAAAATGCGTTCATGATGCTCGATTACGAGGACCAAATTGATCTTTTATCTCTTTTCTCTGCGGCTGTGAGGTGAGCGCTTGGGCTTCTTCTCCTGTCGAAAGAAGCTTAAGAGTTTGAAAAAAGATTATGATGAATTGAAGAAGAAGTATGATGAGCTTCTTGGCTGGTATCGGGATCTTTATGATATGTATAACAATCTGAAGGCTGATTTTGGTTATAGTTTCACAGATATGCGTAGTTTTCGTAAGGCTATTGAAGAATATATAAGACATAATAAACATAATATTCATAATCATAATGAGATTGATGATAGGTACAATTCTCGGCGGTATGTTTGCTTAGATGGTCAGGTTGTGCGTTCCAAGGTTGAGCGTGAGATATACAATTATCTTATTCTCAATGGTGTTAAAGTTCGTTATGAGGCGGTTTTTAAGCTTCCGCGTGGTGGTCATTTTCGGCCCGATTTCTATCTGCCCGAGTATAAGTTATACATTGAGTACTATGGTAAGAGTCCAGGGGAGGATCCTAAGTATGATGAAGATCGCAAGTTTAAAAAGCATTTTTATACTTCTCTCCATGCTCGTGTGGTTGAGATTGAAGATTCAGATTCTTATGATATTTATAATGTTTTGAAATTGAAGCTTTCTAATTATATTGATACTTCAAATTGGTTATAGAAACCGAAAACATGAAATAGTATAAGTGCATATTTATCATTATGGAGATTAAACTTGAGACTGGGAACAATGCGACAAGTTTAGGAAAATTGCTACTATATATAATAATTGCCGGAGCGGTAATTTCGACTGTATTCATGGCACTGGCAATGTTTTATTTTATGTTCTTACATCCCTTAACTTAACAGCCTTATGGGAGATAACATTATCTCCCCCGGAACCCGCCACGCTCTCTAATTGCGCTCCGTAGGAGCGTGGCGTGATTTCGAGTCTTTTATAGAACCATAGGTAGTTCTTTTAACAAGACATCTTAAAGCGAAGCCATGTTTTTAGTACTTCACGCTGGTGTATACATCTATGGTAGATTTTACTCTGTAACGCAGTATTTCGTTGCTGTGTCTTTTTCTTTATTTTTACTGTTTCTCTTTCTTTTTCCATGTTTTTGGAGGAATGCAACTTGCTCTGATGTGCAAGTAAATAATCACATTTATTTGTTCCTCCTGACTAATACCGAAAGAGAAGGAAAAATTATTGTGGTATCAAGAGCAACGTGATTCATGAAATACCGAATTTTCCACTGCTTCCCCTTTATAATAACCATCTACTTTGAAAGTAAAATAATCTTTGTTTCTTATAATGCCCTAACAAATTCCTCCACGCTCTTTCCATCTCTTTTGGCCAATTTCTTCATGTGCTTCCATATTCCGCTTCCGTACTGGGCTGCCTTCTTCTCCCGCTCCACGATTATCTCCGGAACTCCTAACCTGCGAGCTGCTTCCCGCAGTACCCATTTTCTAATTCCTTTATGTATCTTGCATTCCTCAGGTATTTTTGAAGCAAGGCTCTGCATCTCTTCCATCAGGTATGGGGTGATAAGTGTTTTTTCGTACTTTTTTGCTATTTTTTGCTCTCTCGGAACGGTGATAGTGAGCAATTTTTCCACATCTCCGTGCATCAACTCAGGTGCCTGAAGGTACTTGGCATACCCGCCAAATAGCTCGTCCGCTCCCTGCCCGGTGCATATCACGCTTTCCTCAGCTTTTTTAGCTACTACGAGAAGGGGCAATTCGAATGATATTTCCACGGGAGTAATTTTTTCATCTATTTCTTTAAGCTCTTTTATGCCTTCCAATATCATTTTTTCAGAGATTATTATCTTAGTAAAAGCTATTCCCAAACTATTTGAAACTTTTTTTGCATTGTCCAAATCCTTGCTGCTTTCCATACCTATCGTGTAGAACGATATTATTCTGTTTCTGCACAGATAAGCAATAATTGAGCTATCCAGCCCTCCAGAAAAAGATAGAGCAGAATTTTCAGGGCATTTAATTTTTTTCAGTATTTCTGCCAGTTCACTTGCGTATTTCTCGCAGGACATCACAACTCCTCAAATGAAATCTCTTCCGCTACGAGTTTTTTCAGTGTATCCTTTAGTTCATCTTTATTTATCCTCTTTTGCTTTGTGCTGTCTCTTTCCCTGATAGTTACGGTGTTATCTTCTTTTGTCTGGTAATCTACGGTTATGCAGAAAGGAACTCCTATTTCATCGGCACGGGCGTATCTTCTTCCTATTGAACCCGATTCATCGTAATATCCGTTAATCCCCGCAGCTCTCATCTCTTTCATGATTTCTCTTGCAATGCTGTCCAAGCTATCCTTTGCCATTAGTGGTAAAATCCCGACTTTAATCGGGGCCAGGCGCGGGGGGAACCTTAGCACTTTGTATCCTGTATCCTGCCTCTCGTAGTAAGTATGCTCTATTATAGAATATATTAACCGGTCAATTCCAAAAGAGGGCTCTATTACGTGCGGCAAGAACCTCTCGCCGGATACCTTTTTCTCCACGTTAATCACTTCGTATGCTTCTTCTGGCACATCGTACACGTGGCCGTCCACCTCTATTTTTAATGTTCCATGAACGGTATTTTCTTCAAACTCCATGTCTTCCATGGCTCTGGCTATTTTCATTGCGGCAGCCTTGTACCTCGGACCCAGTATCTCCATTCTTGGCACTATTTTGTTGATCCTTATCTTTCTTTCTTTTTCGAACTTTCTAAACGCGCGCATGTCTGCCCCCGAGCTTTCCATATGTCTTTTAAGATCGTAATCCCCTCTGTACGCGATTCCTATTACCTCTGTCCAGCCATTAGATATGAGAATCTCGCAGTCCCATGTGTCTTTTGAGTAATGGGCGAGTTCCTCACGGTGGTGCTGTCTGAACCTGATTTTGGATACATTAATACCTATATTTTTCAAGAATGAAAGTATTTTTTGCATATAATAAATAATGTACCCGTTTGCCAGGCCGGATTTGTAAGCCTCCTTTGCGTTAATTTTTAGTTCAACGCCATCCTTTGTCAAGAGTGGAAGTTCAATGTCTTCAATTAATTCTTCGTTGAATTTCTCTTCAGGGTCCACAAAGAGTTCTATCTCTGCCATGTTGAACTCTCTCTGCCTGAGCACACCCTGGCGAGGTGATATTTCGTTTCTGTACGCTTTTCCAATCTGTGCCACGCCCATGGGCAATTTCTCCCTGTTTATACGGTACAGTGTTGGAAAATTGATGAAAATTCCCTGTGCGGTTTCTGGCCTGAGAAAACCTCTTTTATCCAGCCCGATGGTTGTGGAAAACATCAGGTGAAATTCTTCGACCTTCCCGAATTTCCCGTTGCAGTCAGGACAACGTATGTCGTTTTCTTCTATTATTTTTTCTATTTCTCTGGGTGTTAATAAATCTGGATTATCTACAAAATCCTTAATCAGTTCATCAACCCTGAATGCATGGCCGCAAGAAGTGCATCTCACCATATAATCTGTGAATTTGTCCACATGCCCCGAGGCCCTGTAAACTGAATCCGGCCCAATAGCAGGAGCGTCTATGAATAGCAAACCGTCAGAATAAACGAATTCTTCCAACCAGATGTCCAAAAGGTTCTTTTTCAAGAGAGCACCCACGGGTCCGTAGTCATAAAATCCAGAAACCCCGCCGTATATTTCGTATGCCCCCCAGTATATACCTCTTCTCTTGGTTATATCCGCGATTTTTCCGCGTAGTTCTTTCATTCCTCCACACCTGCCAGAGATGCAACAACATCCATGTCGTATATCATGGCTTTTAGATTGTCGTGCAGGTCCCTAACGGGTAACTGTGAGAAATTGTTTCTTTTCATTATTTTGGCTGCCTCCCAAACAGGTGTTTTTGAGAACACCGTTGTTGGATTTTTAATCATAACCTCTTCCACCGGAATCTTTGGGAGTTCAACTTTCTCCACCATGTAAAACAGCTTCATGACGTTGCGTATCCCTTCCCAGTTCCAAGCGTCTTCGTCATCTCCCAAACCCAGTTCAGACATGGCTACTTTTTTGTCCACGGATGCCTTGTCGAATAGGTCTCTTTCCGTTACGATACCCATCAGGGTTCCATCATCATTAACCACGGGATATGCAGGAATTGCCGTTAAGGTTATTGCCTTCAATACCACAGGTAACGGGGTGCATTTGTGCATTGGAAAGCATGGCTTTGTTACAAACTCTTCTACTGGAGTACTAATTCTCTTCTTTATGACCACTGAGAGAAAATCCTGGGGGGTGAGTATTCCAACAACGTAATTGTTTTCGTCTACTACAACTATGTGCCTTCTGTTGTATCTCATCATAACCCTTGCAGCGTATTCTATTGTGTCATTCTCTTTTACCACTGGAACATCTCTCCGGGTAAGCATGGCGAGCTGCTCCTCGTCTGGATTTTCAAAAATGTCTCTGCGGGAAACCATGCCTATGAGCTTACCTTCTTTATCCACCACTGGCATTCCCGTTATGTTGTTCTTCACGAGTTTTATTAGCACGTCCCTCCGCGTGGCCGGTGTAACAATGGTAATGGGATTGGGAGACATTATGTCGCTAACTGTTTCCATATAAATCACACCTGTTAACGAAAAAAAGAAAAGGTATATAATTCTTGTGCTTACAGCTCCAGGCTGTCCTCGTCGTCAAATTTTGTTTCTTCTACATGTGGCTTATTTTTTTCTGTTGTTTTTATATCTTCAGTTTTTCTTTCTTCAATGTTTCCGTCAGGAGAATATGGCTTTGGTGCACCCTTCTTCTTTTTCTTGAATGGATTTTTCATGGGTGCGGCAAGCTTTTCTCCGTGCTTCTTTTCCCCCTTCTCTTTTTTATCCTCTTCTTTTTCCTCTGTTTCTCCACCTTTCCCTCCTTTTTTGCCCTTTACTAAAAGTATTAGTGCGACAATTCCTATGGCTATTGCAACGAGCACAAGTATCAGGTTAATGAGCGAAAGCATTGGCATTCCGCTAACATCCTGCATGGCCCATGAGCCTTTCTCAACGTTAATTGTGAGAACGTTGTCCGTGCTCCAGTGGTCGTCCCCGTCGGAGACCCATACGTGCAGGAGATAGCCGCCCTTTAAGTCCTTTGGTATGCTCAAAGAGATAACTCCGCTGAACTCATTTTCGTTTATGACCTTCTCCCAGTGATAGTTTGTGTTCATTATCTCCCAGTGGAGTACTATCACGTGAGGCACAAAATTCCCGTACTTTGTGATATTGTATGCTATTTTTATAGATTGCCCGGGCTCGTAAACCTTGCTCTGGTATTTTGAGTTGGTGAGTATGTGCGTGTTCAGGAAATACCCTTCAAATTTGCTTATGGTTATGGAGTTTTCTGCGTAGTAGCTACCGTCAATTGCCTCTGCAATTATGGTGTACGACGTGGAACCATCGTTTGGTACGGTGAACTGGAAACTGCTTAGTGAGGCGTTCATTCTCATAATCAATCCGTGGTCTCCTATTACTTTGTATGTGAGGGAATTAGGATGCATGACGTTGCTTCTGAATTCAGAGTATATGGTAATGACATCTCCCGGCTTGAAGAAGTAATCCTGGGAAGAGCTCAGGTATATGTAACCATAATATACTTTTACTATCTTTGAAGTGCTTATGGTCTTGCCAGTGGAGAAATGTGCGCTGACGCTTATGTCTATGTTTCCAGAGTAGTTATTCGGTAACCCGTAACTTATTTCATTACCTTTTATGTGCTTGTAATCCATGACCTTTCCGGACGGGGATGTGATTTTGACATCGTAGCTCAGGACGCTAACGCCGCTGGGGTATACGGGGTGAAGCATAACATTAATAGTGTCTCCAGCAAGGTAAAAGTCCCTGTCCGTGCTTATCTGGAGCTTCAGTGCGGGTTCTACCATTAGGGGTTTCCCATTTTCGGTGGACAGTACTAAAGTATAATTCTCGTGGTTCGTAGAAACCTTGCTTTTTATTGATATGTACGAACCTATTTCTACATTTGGAACGTTCCACAGCAACTGTGATTTTCCGCTATCGTCGGTATATCCGCAACTGGTGTAATTCTTGTACCATATAACCTGCCAGTGCTTTGTTATGGTTATGTTAACGTAATCCACATGCACATGGCCGAGGGGGGAGTATATTCCATCGTTTGAATCGTGGGCGTAGGTGTTTATGCTCAAAACAACTCTTTTGCCAGGTGAGATTGAGCCATCTATCTTGTTTATGGCCATATGAGCAGAAAGAACTCCCGTGTAAAAGTATATGTCCTTTTCTGCATAGTGCTTGCCAGTGCTGTTGTCGTTTTCGTACACTATTTTCAGGTAGTACTCGTTGTTTGGCTCTATGTGCACATCCGGGTTATTTCCCATGGTGTAAAAATTTAGTTTTTCAGTTGTAAATTCTGTGCCTTTTCCAGCATACGGACCAAAGGACGCAGATTGGTTATATGCATCCACTATCCACCACTTGTAACTTGCATCTTTCAGCAATGTGTGTGATTTCATCCAGTATATTGATACATATGCTTTAATATTTTCAGATAACAGGTAAACCCCGTACTCCCCTTTATCTATGTCTGCGGATATCGCTATGCTCTGTACACTGAAATGCACGCTTTGAATGTGCTTTGAGCCGTTGTAGAGGTTCAGATAGTAGCTCCCATCACCTATGTTCAGGGTTATGTTAAACACGGCTACTCCGTTATTGTCCGTTTTTACGTTCATGTGCCCTTCGGGAGGATAAATTAACTTGCCAGTGCTGTTTGTTATGTTCACGTAATATGTTTTATTGTTTTCACCGCTGAGATGCACCCAGAGTGTCTCCCCTCCTAAATATGTGTATGTGCCCGTGTATTCACTTTTTTCCAGTTCAAGTCCTGCTCTAACTATAACTTCTTTTTGTGCAACAACGGTGTTCCCCTTTTCAAGCTCAATTACGTGTGTTCCCGGACCCAGGCGGTTTCCGTAATTATTGTTTCCATTTACCGTTATATTTATCTCCGCATATCCTGTGTCGTTAGTTATTATGGGCTTGTCTATATCCACCCCATCAACTAAGATGCGGTAGTATGTGTTTGCATCTCCGTAGATTTTTGCATTAATCCTTTCTCCCACCACGTAAATGCTTTTATCTATGGTAAGTGTGACTCCTGCCTTTGTGTTTGCCCCGTGCACGGAGGATGCAAAACTACCAAGCACAACTATCATGGCGACAATTATTATCCATGTTCTCATTTCAATCACCGTAGATGGTATTTAAATACGGGCATTTAAGATTTTTGGTACAATAATAAACAAGAATTTAATACGGTTAAAGTTGCAAAAATTTCACCACGGAACATCTTTGTATCCCAGCTTGTAAGCCGCTATGTTTACACCCCTATGTATTAATGGAGTTAGGACGAATACGGTTAGTACGGGGACAATTTTCCAGAAACGCTCCAGGAACCAGGCTGGGAAGAACAAGAAAAGGAATAGCCATGAGATAATCACGAACATGAGCTGATCTAACAGGAACGCACGTCCTCCGCTGTTAATTCCGAGTCTCCTTTTTATAAACGACCCTGTGGAATCCCCAAGCATTGATGAAAATGACATGGTTATTAGGAGAAGTAGAGCATAAATCCAATCTTTGGAGAAAAACGGAAACCATGTGCTTGGGAGAAAGTAAGCAAGGTAATTTTGAACGAGTCCAATGACAACTCCGAAGAGTGAGCCTCCTATGAACCCTCTCCACGTCTTGCTTTTTCCCAGTATTCTCTTGCCATCAAAGAAATTTTTTCCAAAATCTATGGGTGTGCCACCTCCAAATATTACAGCGCCGGGATTGGGCAGGTAAATGGGAAGCATTAGCCAGAGTGTAGCCACTATCTCCTCAACAACACCACTCATCTCAACCGTATTGCCTTTTTTCAAGATAATGTTTTGCATTACCATTTTTTATTTATTAATTGTTTATTTTTAGTGGCTTTAACTTTAGTGACAATCTGGAAGAATTTATTTTATTTTGTATTTTCTTTAAACAAATGTAATATAACTCCATAAATCAAAAGATTTTTACTCAATAGTGTGATTTACCCCAATCGGTGAGAAATATGCCAATGAGATTCTTACGGGAAAAATTATCAGATGAGCAATTCAAGAAATTGGAAAAATTGAAAAACGAGGAGCTGATGTGTTTTTTGGAGAAGTACATCGCAGTTTGCTCTCCATCATCGGTTTTCGTTGTTACCGATTCTGAAGAAGACGAGCTTTACGTGAGGAACAAGGCAATAATTGAGCGGGAAGAAAAGCTTCTTACCATGCCGGGCCACACGGTGCACTTTGATAATTACTATGACCAGGCCAGGGACAAGGAGCACACTTATGTTTTAACAGAAGGCGGAAAAAAGTTACCGTACATAAAAACCATGGACAGGGAGAAGGGATTGCGAGAAATACACGATATCCTGCTTGATATTATGGAAGGAAAGGAGATGTACATTCTGTTCTTCTCTCTCGGGCCAAAAGATTCTCCATTCATGATTCCTGCTGTTCAGATAACCGATTCTCCTTACGTTGCCCACAGCGAATTAATGCTTTATCGCAAGGCTTACGACGAGTTTGTCAAAAATCCAGACATGGAGTTCCTTAAGTTCGTGCATGCTGAGGGTGAACTGGACGGGAGGAGGACGAGTAAGAATTTAGATAAAAGGCGCGTTATGATTGATTTGGAAGACAACATAGCCTTTGCGGTTAACACGCAGTACGCTGGAAATACCATCGGCCTTAAAAAACCGGCTTTCAGGTTGACGATAAATAAGGCTCTCAAAGAAGGCTGGTTGAGCGAGCACATGTTTTTGATGGGCGTGAACGGTCCCGGTGGCAGGGTCTCTTATTTCACGGGTGCTTTTCCCTCCATGTGCGGAAAAACTTCAACATGTATGGTTGTTGGTGAGAGGTTGGTTGGAGACGACCTTTCATTCATAAGGGATATTGATGGTGAGGCAAGGGCTGTTAACGTCGAGTACGGTATTTTTGGTATAATTCAGGGTGTTAACAAGAAGGATGACCCTTACATATGGGAGGTTTTACACTCCCCTTACGAGATAATTTTCTCCAATGTGCTGGTCAACGAGGGCAAACCATACTGGAACGATATGGGTGAGGAAATTCCTTGCGAGGGAGAGAACCACAGCGGGAAGTGGTGGTGTGGAAAGAAGGACGAGAACGGAAATGAGATTCCTCCGAGTCATAAGAATGCAAGGTTCACTGCGAGATTAAAGTATTTTCCAAATCTGGACGCCGAAGCCCTTGACGCCAAGAATGGTGTGAAACTTGCAGGCATAATTTATGGTGGGCGCGACTCTGATACCTGGCCTCCTGTTTGCGAGGCGTTTAACTGGGAGCACGGCGTTGTGATGAAAGGTGCGTCCATAGAATCCGAAACAACGGCAGCCACTCTCGGCAAGGAGGGTGTGAGAAAGTACAACGTGATGTCAATACTGGATTTTCTTTCGGTGCATATTGGGGATTACCTTGATAATTATCTCAAATTTGGAAAGAAGCTCAGTAGTCACCCGAAGATTTTTGCGGTGAATTATTTCCTCAGGGACAAGGATGGTAACTGGCTAAATTCCAAGCTGGACAAGAAGATATGGCTCAAGTGGATGGATTTGAGAGTTCACGGAGATGTAGATGCTATAGAGACCCCAATAGGGTATCTTCCAAAGTACGAAGACCTTGCACGCTTGTTCAGGGAGGTATTTAACAGAGAATATAGAAGGGAGGATTACGAGAAACAGTTTACCATACGAGTTCCGGAGCTTTTGAGCAAGATAGGTAGAATAAGAAAGATATACGAGGACATGGTTGGTGTGCCTGAAGAAGTTTTCAGAGAATTGGACGCTGAGGAAAAGCGACTTCAGGATGCCCGGAAAAAGCACGGGGATTACATCTCTCCATTCTCTTTCTACTGATTCTTTTCAATTTTCGTAAATTTATTTTTTGGATGTTCTTGCAATTTGCATGGTAATGCAAATCCCAACCGTTAAATACTCCAAGCTCCTTTTATTTTTATGTTAGGTCTCTTGTTCAACATGGTTGTAGAGTCTGTCAGGAAAAAGAAAGGCACTTCTGGTGTGGAGAGTCTGAGAAGGGAATATGGTTTTGAGTTAAAATTCTTGAATCAGAAGCAATACGATGACGAATCTTTTTTAAAGTTGATAAATGCAGCGATGAAAGTCTCTGGAATAACCTCCCGGGAAAATTTTGAGAGAGAGCTTGCCAGAGATATTTTTAAGATAATTGTGGATATGTTCAGAGGAATTATTGAGCATTATCCTGATGCTTTTTCTCTCCTTTCTAACATAGAGGAGATTCACGGGTCAATAGCATTGATACGGGATAAAAAGCGGATTAGGGTTATCGAGCGTGATGCTGATGCCAAGTATGTAAGGTTGATATATGAATCCCCCACAAAGCTCGATTTCTTTTTTGACCAGTTTATTTTAGAAACCGCAAAATACTACGGGGAGAGTGTGAAAAGAGAATACTTATCCCGGATGAGCGAGGGCGCTAAAAGTACGTTGGTTTCGGTATGGCTCTCGTAAATGGGTAATTTGTGCGTATATTTTATATACTTCAAATTAATGGCTTGAGAGAAGGTGCTACAAATGTTATCATGGGTGGGTACTAAGTGGGCAGTTGTGCTCTTGATGGGTGTGATGGTATCTTCTGGAGTTTACATGGGATTTTTTTCACATGATGTGCAGTTCTCTCAGAGGTCACAGGCAAAGGTGCTGTTTGACTTTACAAAAGATGAGGATGCGGGTAATGCGGACTGGCGCATAGATGGTGCGTATTCTTCTTTTGCGCAGGCGCTTAAAAACGCGGGTTTTTCCGTGGGGGAGATAGGCACGGGTCACGGCACCATAACTTCTCAGGAACTTCAGGGTTGCAAGGTCCTTATAATCCCTGAGCCTCAGGACAAGTTCACCAGTTCTGAAAGAAGTGTAATTTTGAATTTTGTGAGCAACGGAGGCAGTTTGATTTATATTGCGGACCATCCCGGCTCGGACAGGAATCATAACGGGTATTCCTCGTGGAAAATATGGAATAATAATTTGAATTTTGATTCTGTATTTGGTATAACTCTTCTTTCCACAGAATCTGGAAAGAGCGGACACAAGATAACTGATATTGAAAATGTGCCTGTTTTAACAGATGGGGTAAGCGCTTTTGGAATGTGGGAAGGGGCCACAATGAGTGTGAGTGGCAATGCGAAGGCTGTAGCTTACCAGAACATTGGGGGTGTAAATTACGCGGTGATGGCCTACGCATATTACGGCTCTGGCAGGGTAATTGTTTTCGGAGATTCTTCAACCTTTGATGATGGAACTCCTGATAGTGCGAATCACCATGATAATGTGTATGATGGCTGGTCCAAGTACAACGATGCTACTCTAGGTATTGACATGGTAAGGTGGGCATCGCAGGGTGTGAATAATTCACATTCCAATGTGCCCGGTGCGCCGCAGAATTTAGCCGCAGTTAGCGGAAACGGTTATGTTAAGCTTACCTGGAACTCTCCTGCCACAGGCAATGCCACTTGGCATTATGCAACCAGTACATCTTTTGATGGGGGTTACGGCGAAGCCATGGCGTGGGATGGGCACTATATTTACATATTGAGGCAGAAGGATAGTGATTCGTCCCCCATGTTTTACAGGTACGACCCGCAGACCGGAACATGGACAGATTTGAGTTCCGGATTGCCAAATGTGCCATTTGAAAACGGGGTAGCCATGGCTTATGATTACCACGGGCATATTTACGTGCTCACTGGCGGCTCTTATAGGAGCAACGGTGACCGTGTGTATTTCTACATGTACTCAATTTCCTCAAACACGTGGAGCCGGCTTGCAGATGCCCCTCATGTTGAGGGCCCCGGGGATGCCATAGTTTATTCAGGTTATGACCATATGATTTACGCGTTTCTCGGTCGTGCACATTATATTGGTTCATATAATCCCGGCTCTTACAGCATATTTGCAAGATACAATCCCTCTACAGACACTTGGGAAAAACTGTCCTTCCCGTCATGGTGGCCTGATGAAGGTACAGATGATGGTGCATCTCTTGCTTGGACTGGGGGAAGGTATATATACGGGCTTGAAGGTGAGTTTTACGAGAATTCGCCACTTAGGGGTTTTGCACGTTACGATATCGTAACAAACAAGTGGGTTAAGATGCAGGATATCCCCGATCCGGAAGGTGTGGGGGATGGTGGCTCATTGCTCTGGCTTGGACATTACTATCCTTCTTTATCCAACGTTATCTTTGCTTTGGGGGGTAATGGATGCAATGAAACCCCCGGTTATTATTTCTTTGAATACAATATCCCAACAAATACATGGATACACTTGCATGATCTCCCATACCCCGTGGGAGATTTTGTGGGTAATAGATTGGGTTATGCAGATGGGAAAATATTTTACTGGCAGGGTACTCCAAACACATGGAACGGCGGTGGAAAGAGAATTTATTATTATCCAGTGCCTGCCAGTTCCAATGGCAATGTAAGTGTGTATCGCATATATCGCGGAACAAGTAGCGGGGGAGAGACCTACCTTGCGGAGGTAAACGGCTCATCTTTATCGTATACAGACCGCTCTGTAACTAATGGAGTAACTTATTATTACTACGTTACGGCGGTGAATTCAGCCGGTGAAAGCGATAAAAGTAACGAAGTTTCTGCCACGCCTCATAAAAATACGGTCCAGAAACTCATACTCTTCGTTGATGATGATGGTGGCAAGAGTTACAGCAATTATGTTCAGGAAGCTATAAGCGATTCTGGATATTCATTCGACACATGGGATGTTAATGCCAAGGGCTATCCTACTTTCGCAGATTTCCAGAATTACCGGGTGGTTGTATGGACAACTGGCTCCATGTGGAGAGACGTGCTTAATTCGGAGGAGCAAAGTGCTCTGGAAAAGTACCTGAATGATGGAGGCAAACTGTATATTAGTTCTCAGGATCTCCTCTGGGACCTAAACGATGGCAATGATGGGAATATAAACAACAATTTTGTGAGCAATTATTTAGGTGTTTCCGGAGTGAGAAATGACCAGGATTACAAGAATATATACGGTGTAAGCAATGACCCAATAACCTCTTCTTTCTCCAGTATATCCCTTAAGTTCCCGTTCACCAATTACGCTGATGAAATAACTCCCGGGCACGCTCGTGGTATATTCACCGATGCTAACGGTAATTATGTTGCATCACGTTACGATTCCGGTACTTTCAGAACGGTTTTCACGGCATTTCCTTTCGAGGCAGTGGAACTTGAAGACAGTGATACCGGCGCAGAGCTTATGAAGAGCATAATTACCTGGCTTCTCAATGGAAGTACTTCTGGTAATAACGTTTCAGTTCCGGGTGCTCCCCTTGACTTGAGGGCAACAGGTGGTAATGGAGAAGTGCACTTGGAGTGGAATCCTCCTGACGAGAACGGAGGTTCTGTAATAACCGAGTATCGCATATATCGCGGAACAAGTAGCGGGGGAGAGACCTACCTTGCGGAGGTAAACGGCTCATCTTTATCGTATACAGACCGCTCTGTAACTAATGGAGTAACTTATTATTACTACGTTACGGCGGTGAATTCAGCCGGTGAAAGCGAGAATAGTAACGAGGTAAATGCAACACCCAGCGCAACCATGGGACTTTTGTCCAACAAGATACTGTTTGTGGACGATGACGATGGTAGTATTTACAGCGAGTACGTGGAAGATGCGCTCAACAATTCTTACATAAAGAGTAGATTTGAGGTTTATGAGTGGGACGTGTATCAGATTGGAAGGACTCCTACATATAAAGAGCTTGAAGAATACGGCATAGTGGTTTGGAGTACAGGTTATGCGTATAAGGACACCTTGACCGATGATGACCAGGATAACTTGATGAAGTACCTTGACGCGGGCGGAAGGTTGTATTTGACGTCACAGGATTTCCTCTGGGAGGTATCCGATGGTTATGACGGAAGTGTGTACAATCAATTTGTAAATGATTACTTGGGCGTTACCGGTGTGACCAACGATGTGGGGTATAACAAGGTTTACGGGGTTAGTGGTGACCCGATAACAGGAAACCTTGCACCTGTACCTTTGCAGTATCCTTTCCACAACTACGACGATAGGATACAGATAGCAAGCGGTGCTCACGCGATATTCAAGGATAGCAAGGGCTATGCAGTCGGGGACAGGTACTCTTCTGAGAATTTCAGAGTGGTATTCACAGCATTTTCATTTGAGGCTATTGACAAGTACGACTCGGAGAACGGGATAATGGTTATGAACCACATAATTTCCTGGCTTGCGAGTTAAGTGGAGTGGTTTCTGTATGCCATCTCGCATGTTAACAGCGGCCGTCGTGGCGGTTCTTGTGACTGCCGGAATAGCCGCTTACTTTTTCATTTCTTTTTCACAATCTTCAAGCTCCAGCGCGCTATCTATTTCCAGTTACAAAGTAATACCCGGTGCAGATGCACCCACCCTGAAGCTGAAGTTCTCGCATAATCTAAAAAAATTTGCCACAGTGCTGTTAAAAGATTCTGATTATAATACTGTGGGCAGGTGGGAACCGCACCCATATCCTGCGGAAGAGGTGGATATATCCAACATAAATCCACCTAATTTGATTGGCACCTATTATGTTGTTGTGAAATACGGAGATGAAGATGTTCTAAATACCTCTTTGATTTTCAACATACCTGTTTTGAATGTAACTTCTATTTATATTGAAAAAGCCACCAAGGACACCGATGTTTTTCTTGAATACATCAATCTTACCATAATTGTAGATGGCCCTGCTCCTTACTACTATAACCATTTTTACTGGAAGCTTGGCACTACAAGGGGTGTAGAGGAAGTATCCGTTAATTACTTTGATACGGGAATGCCAAGAACATTGCACATAAACGTTGGAAGGCACTTTAATGCGGGAACTTACACGCTAACTGTATATTTTGATTATTCTGGCTCATCTTCCGAGGTAGCTGAAAAGGAAATAACCATTTAGTCATTTCACCCTTTCCATTATTATTGCCGGGCACAGATCCCTGACCCCTCTAACCTTGCCCACTTTTTTAGACAAAAACTCAAAAAGCGCTTCCCCGTTTTCGCTCCACACCTCGCACATTATCATGTGATCTCCCGAAGATGTGGCAACCCACTTTACTTCTTCAAACTCAGCTATTTTTCTTGCCGCTTCCAAAAGGTATTTGGGCTCAACATCAAGACCAAGTATCGTTACCGTTTTGTATCCTAATTTTTCAGGATCAACCTCAATTGTAAATTTTTTGATAATTCCCTCTTTTTCTAATTCATTGATTCTTTTTCTTATTGTTGCCTCCGTTAAATTCATTTTTTTAGCTATTTCTGTGTAAGGTATTCTCGAATTTTGAAGCAATATCTCAATTATTTTTCTGTCTTTATCGTCCATTAATTAGAGGTAATACGGCATGTTTAATAAAGTTTTTCGAAAAGATTATTTGCAGTATTCGAACTAAAAATTTATATACATCGGACTTATTACCTATGGTGATGAGAAATGTAAAGGATGGATTACACAGCATAAATTACGGCATGTATGTTGTTTCCTCAAAAAAAGGTGATAAAATAAATGGGCAGGTAGTAAATACTGTATTTCAGATAACGCCCGAACCTATAACCGTTGCTACAAGCATAAATAAAGATAACTTGACTCATGAGTTTATAGAATCAAGCGGTGTGTTTACAGTTTCAGTTTTGTCGAAGGATGCTCCTTTCAAGCTAATAGGTCTTTTTGGATTTCGCTCCGGTCGTGAGGTTGATAAGTTTTCTCAGGTTGATTATGATATCGGGAATAATGGGGCTCCTTATTTGAGAGAGCATACTGTGGCGTATTTAGAGGCGAAGGTAATCAAAAAAGAAGATTTATTTACACACACTCTCTATATTGGGGAAGTGATGGATGGGGCAAGGCTTTCGGACGAGGTGCCAATGACTTATGATTATTATCACAAAGTTATTAAGGGGAAAACACCCAAAAATGCAGCCACTTATTCCGGAGGTGGTGCGTGATGTTTGCTGGAAATTACATTTTTCAGTTGTCGTTTCAATCTTATGGTGATGGGAGAATCAACAGGGATTTTCCTTTAACAGCATGCGAAAATTTATCAAAAGGAGGTGTTTAAATGAAGTATAGGTGTACAATATGTGGATATATATACGACCCAGAAGTTGGAGATCCTGACAGTGAAATTCCTGCTGGCACGCCATTCGAGGACCTGCCGGAAGAGTGGGTTTGCCCGGTGTGCGGGGCTTCGAAGGATCTCTTTGAGCCTGTGGAGGACTGAAAATGATAAGAAAAATAGCAGATGGGGTTTACAACGTGGGAGCTATTGATTGGGAGCGCACTCTGTTCGATGAAATCGTGTCCACTCCACAGGGCACTAGCTACAACGCGTATCTGGTCATTGGCTCGGAAAAAATAGCTCTTATTGATGCTGTTGAGCCTGAGAAGGTAGAACAGCTTTTGGCGAACCTGGAAGAATTGAATGTGAAAAAGATTGATTACATTGTTTCCAACCATGCTGAGCAGGACCATTCGGGGGCGATACCTGTTCTACTTGAGAAATATCCCGGTGCAAAGGTTGTTACAAATGCAAAGTGCAAGGGGTTCGAGATGGACCTTTTGCCCTTGAAAGATGATGATTTTATAGTTATTAAAGAAGGAGACACGCTGGAGTTAGGTGGAAAAACGCTGAAGTTCATAATGACTCCATGGGTACACTGGCCAGAAACCATGACCACATTCCTGGTGGAAGATAAAATTGCGTTCACCTGCGATTTCTTTGGCTCCCATGCGGCGACCACGCATGCCTTTGCTGAGCAGTACGATCGCATATATCATGAGGCAAAGAGGTATTACTCAGAGATAATGATGCCTTTCAGACAGATTGTTATGAGGAACATAAAGAAGATTGAGGCGTTGGAACCAAAGATAATAGCACCAAGTCATGGTCCTGCATACAGCGAGCCCTCTTCTATAATAAATGCCTACAAGGAATGGGTGTCTGAAACAACTAAAAATGAAGTCCTGATTCTTTACGTATCCATGCATGGCAGTACCAAGAAGATGGTGGACGCTCTGGTGGATTACTTGGGGGATGAAGGAGTTGAGGTAAAGGTAAGAGATATTGTTCACGCGGACATGGGCGAGATTGCAATTGACCTTGTTGATGTAACTACCTTGATTCTCGCCACACCCACAATGCTTGCTGGACCGCATCCCAGCGTGGTGTATGCTGCGTATCTTGCAAACGCTCTCAAACCGAAGGTAAAGGTTGTCGGAATCATGGGCTCTTACGGCTGGGGTGGAAGAACCGTGGACATACTTAAGAGCAACCTCGGCGCGCTGAAGGTGGAGCTTCTTGAGCCTCTATTGATAAAGGGAACACCCAAGAAGGAGGATTACGAGAAGATAAGAGAATATGCAAAGAAAATCGCGGAGAAGCACCGCGAGTTAGGGGTGATGAAATGAAGCCCGGAGATGAGGCGGTGGATTTCTGCCTGCCTGATTACGAGGGCAAGGAGCACTGTCTCCATGATTTTCGGGGCAAATGGGTAGTGCTTTATTTCTATCCCAAGGATAACACCTCAGGGTGCACGAGAGAGGCTAAGGAGTTCACGGAGATGAAGGATAAATTTGAAAAATTAAATGCGGTGATAATAGGGATAAGCAAGGATTCCCCGAGGAGCCACGCAAGGTTCATAGAGAAGCATGGATTGGATATTCTCCTGCTGAGTGATGAGAACCACGAAATACTGGAGAAGTACGGGGCTTGGGGCAAGAAAAAAAGCTACGGTAGGGAGTATTTTGGGACTATAAGGAGTACATTCCTCATAGACCCGGATGGAAAAATAGTGCACGTTTGGCCCAAGGTGAGGGTTAGCGGGCATGTGGAAAATGTTTTGAAGAAATTGGAGGAGGTGATTGAAAATGGATATTGAAAAATACAATCTGAAAACGCTGCTCCTTGCAGCCATAAGAAGCGAGATTGATAGCAAGAAATTGTACGAAGATTTGGCGGGGCGAGTTAAGAACATGATGTTCAAAGACCGCCTTCTGTTTCTTGCAAACGAGGAGGAGAAGCACAGGGCGTATCTTGAAGCGCTTTACAGGCAGAAGTTTCCAGATGAGGAGCTGATGGTTCCGGAGAGCACGCCGGTGCCCTTGCCTGAAGTGGATGGAAGCGAAGATAGATTGCTAAGTGAGATAATCGAAGATGCTATGAAAGCCGAGCTTGCTGCCAGGGATTTTTACATGAATCTCAAAGACTTGCTTAATGATGAGGAGAATAGTAAAATGTTACAAATTCTCGCCAACATGGAACAGGGACACTACGATTTGTTAGCCCGGGAGCTTGAAAATTTGAAAAACTTTGAAAATTACGATGAATACTGGCCGATGATGCATGCAGGGCCATAAGATTGCAAAATGGTGTAAAATATGAGAAAGATGGTTGAAAAAAGTTTGGAAGAAGCGTTTGCAGGCGAGAGCATGGCGCACATGAAATACACGATATTCGCAGAAGTTGCGGAGAAAGAGGGAAAGAAGAATGTAGCGAGATTATTCAGGGCTATAGCCTATGCGGAGTTCGTTCACGCTAAGAACCATGCGAGGAATTTGGGGTACATAAAGAGCACCGAGGAGAATCTCAAAACTGCGATAGGCGGAGAAACTTTCGAGGTGGAGGACATGTATCCAGCGTACCTCGAGCTTGCCAAATATTTCAATGAAAAGGGCGCGGAGCTGTCGTTTCACTATGCAATTGAAGCTGAAAAGATACACGCTGAAATGTATAGCGATGCCAAGGACAAAGTGTTAAATGATGAAGATGTGGGTAATGAATCCATATACATATGCCCCGTGTGCGGTTACACTTACATGGGTGATGAGCCGCCGGAGAAATGCCCGGTTTGCGGTGCTCCCGGTGAAAAATTTGAGAAGTTTTAAGGAGGTGAAAAAAATGATAGATAAGGAAATAGAAGAAGCGATAAACAGGCAGATAAACGAAGAGATGTACTCAGCGTACCTGTACCTGTCTATGTCTTCGTACTTTGAGTCTATAGGGCTCAAGGGATTTGCAAACTGGATGTATGTGCAGTATCAGGAGGAGATGGACCACGCTATGAAGTTCTACAGGTATCTGATTGAGAGAGGAGGTCGTGTAAAGCTCTATGCTATTAACGAGCCGCCACATGAGTGGAACTCACCGCTTCACGCTTTTGAAGAGACCCTAAAGCACGAAAAGCACATAACCCAGTGCATAAACGAGCTTGTTGATTTGGCAGAAAAAAAGAAGGACAGGGCAACTTTCAATTTGCTCCAGTGGTACGTTGATGAGCAGGTTGAAGAAGAGGCAAATGATGAGGAAATTATACAGATGCTGAAGATGATTGGAAATCAGGGGCATGGCTTGCTCATGCTGGACCGTGAGCTTGCCACGAGAACTTACACTCCCCTTGTAAATGAAGGAACTTAAAAGGAGGTGATTAAAAATGTTGAGTGAAACCATAAAGAGTGGAGACTGGAAAGGAGAGAAGCATGTGCCCGTTATAGAGTACAAAAGGAATGGAGAGATGATAGAAGTGGAAGTTGCTGTGGGTAAAGAAGTACCACATCCAAACACGCCAGAGCACCATATAGGCTGGATAGAACTGTATTTCAAGCCAGAGGACGGGCAATTCCCAATTTTAATTGGCAGGGTAGATTTCAGCAATCACAGCGAGCCGCTAACGGAGCCCAGAGCAAAGTTCTATTTCAAAGCAGGAAAGAAAGGAAAATTGATGGCGCTCAGTTACTGCAACATACACGGGCTCTGGCAGAACGAAGTTGACGTGGAGTGAAAATAATGGAAGCAGTGTATATAGATAAAAAGAGCTACCAAATAGGAGGAATTCTTCTTCTTATTTTGGGCATTATAGGCATGATTATCCCGGAATTTGCCACGGGCATGATACTGGTGATGCTGGCAGCGCTGCTAATATTGGGCGGGATAATGTTCTTCATAGCAGGGTTCAAAGGTGGCTGGTTAAACTATTTACTAGGGATATTGCTTTTGATAGTGGGCATATTGATGATAGTGTATCCAGCTGAGTCTCTATCGACAATGACATTTATTCTGGGCTCGTGGTTTATACTTATGGGAATCATCAAATCTGTGTTTGCATTTGCCGTCAAGTCAGAGTACAGTGGCTGGTGGTCTCCCCTGGTTACTGGCATATTGTCTTTCATACTGGGTGTCCTGGTGTTTGCAGGATGGCCAAGCAATTCCACATGGATAATAGGCCTGTTCGTGGCAATAGAACTGTTCTTAGATGGAATAATGCTCCTCGTGCTAAGCGCTTACGGGAAGCAATAAAAAATAAAATAGAATTAGAAAAAAGGAGGTGAAAAAATGGTAGTAATAGGAGAAAAGTTTCCGGAAGTGGAAGTAAATACGACGCATGGAAAAATGAAGTTGCCCGATCAATTTGCGGGCAAGTGGTTCGTGCTGTTCTCGCATCCGGCGGATTTCACGCCAGTGTGCACGACGGAGTTCTATGCTATGCAGAAAAGACTGGAAAAGTTCAAAGAGCTGGGTGTTGAAGTGATCGGACTGAGCGTGGACCAGGTCTTCTCGCATCTGAAATGGATGGAATGGATTAAGGACAATCTCAACGAGGAGATACAGTTCCCAGTGATAGCGGACGACCGCGGAGACCTTGCAGAGATGCTTGGCATGATTCCCACTGGTTCCACGCAAACTGCCAGGGCAGTGTTCATAGTCGATCCCAAGGGCACCATTAGGGCAATCGTGTATTATCCAGCTGAGCTTGGCAGAGATTGGGATGAAATTCTGCGCGCTGTGAGGGGTCTGCAGGTAAGCGATGCAAACGGAGTTGCTATGCCGCATAAGTGGCCTGATAACGAATTAATCAAGGACCGTGTCATCGTGCCCCCTGCTGGAAGCGTGGACGCAATAAAGGACAGAGAAGAGAGAAAGAAGAAGGGCGAGATTGAGTGCTACGACTGGTGGCTCTGCCACAAGTCTCTCTAAATCTTTTTTTTGATTTTTGCATTTATTGTATAAAGTGTCATATCAGGTGATTGATAACGTATTCTGAAAGGTCAGCACAGTAATCTCCTGTTCTCCGTATGCTATCCGCGATGTATCCTACATGCAAGGATATCTCGCTGTTTTCAGTTAGCACCTCTCTGCTAATTTCTTTGCATTTTTCTTCAAGCTTGGCCACCATTTCAATGGTATCGTTTGCGCTTTTTATGTCCTCTTCAAACAGTGCTTGTATGCTTTTGTTAAAGATGCTCATAGACATATTGCTTGCCTCTATTATCAGAGATTGAATATTTTTTTTCAGGTCATCATTAGGTATGTTTTTTACTATTCTAACGGCGTGGTCCCCTATGCGCTCTATGACCTTGCTAATCATGGCGTAAGTTACAGCCATGTTAATTGAAATCCCCATTTTCTTAGCAAGCAAAGTGTCCATAAGCACCATGTTTTGCTGTCTCATCACGAGCCAGTGCAGTCTGTCAACATCCTCGTCCCTTTTGACAATATCCCTTACTATACTGTATTCTTTGTCCACTAATGCCCTTATTGCATCCATGTGCATTCCTTTAACTATGACGTGCATTCTTTTGATTGTGGTTGTGAATGGCATTTCCGTAGGGTCTATAAGGTCTTTCACTACGATTACATTGTCCCTCTCCTCCACAACTTCCTGCCCTATTGCCAACTTGGTAAATTTTCTCACGGCGGCCCTTACAAAAAATGGAATTTCTTTATTTGATGTGAGCCGTATTGTGGAGTACCCAGATATGTATGCGCCAACCAGCAGCCTGAAGAGAAAATATGCATCGTCTATGCTGTCTATGTTTATTTCCTTTATTTTTCCTTCTTTTTTACCTGAAATATTGTTGGTTATTAACAGAGTCCCGTCTGGCTGTGTTATCACACCAAGTGAGTCATTCTTTTTTATACCCATGTTTTTGACCCACTCTTTTGGAAGGGAAATCACGTATGACGAGCCACCTGTCATCTGTACTTTTCTGATTTCCATGATTAACACCTCACAACAAATCAAATTTTTCCATTGTTTGCCAAATCTCAATAACAATTTAATGTTTTCTCTCTCAAAAAATGTTTCTATATAGTTCTATTGTTTTACTATGTGCGTATATATTTTATGTTGAAAAGATATATATTTACGATGTCAATTGCGAGGTTGAGGTGAAACTCATGAGAACATCATGGAAGGTATCGAGAGTTGCATTTGCTCTGCTAATTGTGGTGTTTATTGCAGCGATATTCATGTGGCCGCATGGTGCAGGAGCCACTACCATAAGAACTACGGGAGCAACTTTTCCGCAGTATCAAATACAGAAATGGATTACAGAATATCAGAAAAATCATACTGATGTAAAAATAGAGTACGAAGGTGGTGGTTCCGGTCACGGGCAGGAAACTTTTCTTCAGGGTTTGACCCAGATAGGAAGAAGCGATCCTCCTGTTACCCTTGATGTTTGGAATAGGTTTATAAGTACTGGTGACCAACCCTTCCAGTTTCCTGAGATTGTGGGTGCGGTTGTAGTGTCTTACAACCTTCCGGGGATATCACATCTTAATTTGAGTCAGGATACCCTTGGTGGAATATTTATAGGTTCTATTGAGTACTGGGACAACTATCGCATAGCGAGGGATAATCCAGGAATACACCTGCCACATCAGAAGATAATAGTTGTTCACAGAAGTGATGCAAGTGGCACCACGGACATATTCACGACTTACTTGAGCCTAATAAACAGAACATGGGCAAAAGAGGTTGGTAGCGGTAAAACGGTGAACTGGCCTACTGACAAGATAGGTAGGGGTTTGGCAGGTAACGGAAATCCGGGTGTGGTTGCTATTTTAAAGCAGACAAAATACAGTATATGCTATACCGAGTTATCCTATGCGATTAACGAAAAATTATCAACAGCAGCCCTGGAAAACAGGGATGGAAATTTTGTGGAACCAACGGAAAAAACAATACGCGCTGCAGTGTCCAAGGTGAGTTCTGACATACCTCCTCCAAATGAGGGATACAGAGAGAATATCAGCCAGCTTCTAAACGCACCGGGGAATGAGTCATATCCAATAGTGGCGTTTACTCACCTTCTCGTGTGGAAAAACATAAATGGAAAGCACTACACAAAAGAGGAGGCAATAGCAATAAAGGAATTTCTGAAGTGGATTCTCACTGATGGACAGAAGCCGGAGAATCTGACACCTGGGTATGTGGGATTGCCTCGCAACGTTGCTGAAATAGGTCTCAAAGCGGCATCCCAGATTGAGGTGCCGTGATTTATTTAGAGGTGAATCCATGAGAACCCTGAAAAAATTTGCAAAATTCGACAGATTTGATTTCCTTACTTATCCTGCAGTGTTGTTTGTTTTTCTTTTATTTACTTGGATGCTTGTAGTTTACGTGACCAATTCCATTCCCGCCTTTCAGAGGGAGGGGTGGAACGTTTATTTTACCAATGTGTGGAACGCATCTGAATGTCCTGATAAGGAGTATTACGGCATACTTGCAGCCATATGGGGAAGTCTTTACACATCTATCATAGCTCTTCTGGTGGCTCTTCCTCTTTCAATATCCTATTCTATTTTTGTTGTAGATTACGCTCCCAAGAGGCTAAGGGGTATTCTGGAAATAACCTCCGATATTATGGCGGGGCTTCCCACCATTATTTACGGAATATGGGGTGCTTTTTTTCTTGTGCCTTTCCTTAAAGAGTGGGTTATGATGCCTGTTTATGATTACCTGTCTTTTATACCTATTTTTTCACAGAAACCTGTTTCTGGTTTCAGCTTTTTTTCAGCAGGTGTTTTGCTCGGAATAATGATAACCCCATTTGTTTCCGCTGTGGTGCGGGAGGCCTATGCTACCATACCCCACACGTACAGGGAAGCAGCGTATTCTCTTGGCTTAACTCGATACGAGGCCACTAAAATATTAGTTGGATATGTAAAACCAGCAATGATATCCGGAACAATACTTGGATTTGGCAGAGCCATTGGAGAGACAGTTGCGGTTAGTCTCGTTGTTGGAAATGCGTTTAACGTTAGTGCAGACCCTTTCTCACCAGGATATACTATTTCCTCATTGATTGCAACACAGTACGGTAACTCTTTTATTTACACACATATGACATCCGTGCTGTACGCAGCAGGGCTTTTCCTTTTTTTGGTGGGTCTTGTGATAACTCTCCTTGGAATGTACGTTCTCCGGAGGTGGAAAAAGAATGTATCAATTTGATATGCGCAGGATTAAGGAGTATTCTTTTTTAGGGGTGATATGCATCTTGTCTTTCCTTATGATATTTCCCCTGTTTCACATCATATTTACCGTATTTGCAGATGGAATAGGTACCCTTGTTAGCACCGGACCTGTATTTATCACGGGCACGCTTGATGAGGGGGGGATAGGCCCTGCCATACTGGGCACAATCATTCTTGCATTTTTTGCGTCTCTGATAGGTATTCCCATTGCCTTTGCAGTTGGAGTTTATGCGTATGAGTACCCGCATAGTGTAATAGGCAAGGCCACCACGGCACTTTTGGAAATAACCCAGGAATTTCCCACAATACTGGTTGGATTATTTGTTACCCAGATTCTTGTTTTACCCATGGGTACTTATTCTGCAATCGCCGGTGCTTTTGCGCTGGCGATAATTCTAATGCCTTATGTGGCCGTGTATACAAAAGAGGCCATGAGCCAGATTCCTTTCACTTTCAGGGAGGCAGCGTTTAGCATAGGTGTTCCGAAAGTGAAAACTGTTTTTTTGATAATAGCTCCGATTGCAAAGAGAGGTATATTGACTGGTTTGCTCATATCCGTTGCGAAGGTGGCCGGGGAAACAGCTCCCTTACTTTTTACCGCAGGGGGCCTTTACCAGACATATCCAGATAGTTTGACTCAGCCGGTTGGTGCGATTCCACTCCTCATATACACCCTTGTTCAGAGTCCCAGTCCCGCCGATCACGCCATGGCATGGGGAGCCTCTTTAGTTCTTTTGTTGATATTTCTGGCAGCATTTATTCCTCTTAGGTTGAGCATAAAGGAGGTGAGACTGTGAGCAAATATGCTATTGAAGTTGAGAATTTGAATATATACTATGGAAATAACCACGTTATAAAGGGTATAAATCTAAAGATACCTCAGAAAACGGTATTTGCGATTATGGGACCGTCAGGTTGCGGCAAATCTACCATGTTGCGCAGCTTTAACAGACTTTTGGATTTGAACAAGAATGCGCGAGTGACCGGCTCGGTGCGTCTGTTTGGAAGGGATATATACGCGGGGGATATAGATTCGGTAGAAGTACGCAGGGAAGTAGGAATGGTGTTTCAGTATCCCAACCCGTTTCCGCACCTTAGTATTTACGACAACATAGCTCTGGGCCTGAAAATGAACAAGCTTGTAAAGAGTGCGGAGGAGTTGGAAGGGAGAATAGAATGGGCGTTAAAGAAGGCGGGGCTCTGGGAGGAAGTAAAGCACAGGTTAAATGATTATCCCTCTGGGCTAAGTGGAGGGCAGAGGCAGAGATTGGTTATTGCAAGAGTAATAGCAATGAAGCCAAAGGTTATAATGATGGATGAACCCACAGCTAATATTGACCCGGTAGGTAGCAAGAAAGTTGAAGATTTGATTTTCGAGCTTAAGAAGGATTATACGATTGTACTTGTAACACACAATCCCGCCCAGGCTGCGCGGGTAAGCGATTATGTTGCGTTTATTTATTTGGGTGAGCTCGTGGAGACTGGAGAGACTGGAAAAATTTTCACAGCACCCGGGTCCAAGCTAACTGAGAAATACCTCACCGGAAAACTGGTTTAGGTGATTGAAATGAAAGAGAGATTTGAGAAGGATTTGAATAAGCTGAAATCGGAAGTGGAAAGGATGGCAGAGCTTGCGCTATCCATGCTGGTGGATTCTGTGGAATCTTTGAAAACTTTAGATGTGAAAATGGCGGAGAATGTGATATCCCGGAAGGACAGTCTTGCAGATATGGACGAATCCATAGAGGAGGAGGCTCTGAGAATGGTTGCTATTTACCAACCGATGGCAAAGGACCTTAGAACAATTGCAGCGGTTTTGAAGATGATTACCTATCTGTACAGGATTGGGAGATACGGAAAGGATATAGCGGGTATGGTTAAATCCCTTGAAGGAAAGGGGCACATTGCAAAGCTGGTGGAAATACCATACATGGCAAACAGTGTGGCAGATATGGTTAGAGATGCCATAACAGCATTCAAAACTGAGAACATTTCACTCCTTAATGATTTTGAAGAGCGAGACGATAAGCTGGATAGCATTAGATACTCAATATTTAGAGAGTGTATAACGTATATGATGGAAGATCCCCGCAATATAACCCAGTGTTCCTACTACATAATGATTGCAAAGTATCTGGAGCGATGTGGAGATAACGCCTGTAAAATGGCAGAAAAAATACATTTCATGGTTACTGGTGAGCGCATAGAAATAAAATAAATGCGTGAGTGTTTATAATTATCTAAATGGATGCAATGTTATCTTTTTACTGTTTTTCCATTTTTCACTTTTTTGTTTTTAAAAACTTCTGATATTAGCATGGAGAGAATTGCAAGACCCAAAAAAACAACTGCAGAGCCTGTAAACAAGTATGTATATGCCTCGTTTTTTGGTATCTTCATAAAGTAAGGAGGTTGCGGCAGTCTTATAACTGTATAGTACATGTTCATAACCGTGCCAGCTATGGCAGGACCCCACGTGGCCCCGAAGTTTCTGAAAAGGCTGTTTGCACCGGTGGCAACACCCATTTTTCTGCGCTCAACGCTGAATATGAGCACGTTAATTAGGGATACGTTCATAAGAACGATGCCCACGCTTGTAAAAACGGTCATTGTCACGAACTCCCAGAGTGATGAGCTGGTGGCGTATTCTGCCATGGCTATGAGTCCCACAAATGCCATTCCTGCTCCTGATACTGCAAAAAATTTCACTCCAATTTTTGGCATGAGTTTTCCTACGATGGGTGCTATTATGAGCATAACAATCGCCGTGGGGGTCATGAGCAAACCTGTCTCGAGCACGGTTTTCCCAAATCCATATGGGGCGGGCATCTGAAAGATATATGTATTTGCCTGGCTCATCATTTGCATTCCAAATGCTGCAAGCATTATCCCAAAATTAGCTATAATCGGGTTTCTGTTTGATATTACATCTATAGGTATAAGGGGGCTTGGCTCTTTCTTTTCAATTAAGAGCAGTACCATAAATGATATTGCAGATACTCCAAAAAGAAGAAGTGTTTGCCCTTTGAACCAGCCCACAGAGGGGGCGCGTGTTACTGCCACTAATGCGGGAACGACGAAGAAAATGAGTGCGAGCGCGCCTTTCCAGTCAAATTTTGTTGGGGTTATGTACCTGCTCTCTCTTATAATCAGATATGAGATTATGAGCATTAAGAAAGTGAAGGGAGCAACGCTATGGTATGTCCATCGCCATCCATAATTTTGCGATATATACGCCCCAAGTGGCAAAGCAATTACCATGCCCACTGCGAACATTGCACTTATAAGACCCTGAACTTGGGGTACCATTTTTGGCGGAAATTCTTCTCTGACTAATGAAAAGCCGAGGGGAAATATTGCCATGCCTATCCCCTGCAACGCCCTGAAAAACAGGAGCCACCGATATGTTTGAGCAAAGCCATTTAAAGTTACTCCCAGGGTGTAGAATATAAGGGCAATTAGAAACATCTTCTTTTTACCGAACATGTCCCCGAGTTTACCCATAATTGCCACGCTTACGGTGCCTACTAAAAGGTATATTGATAATATCCAGCTTGCGTCACTGGGACTTATGTTGAAATCCCTCTGAATTGTTGGTAGAGACGGAATGAGCACTGCTTCCGTGTACATGACAATAAGGGGAAGAAATACGAAAATTGCAGCTGTCTTTTTCGCGTATTTAAGGTCGTAGTTATCCTCCATGCTAAATCACTTGCTTTTTTGGTTAAAGAGCATGTTGTAAATAAATGTGCAGGATTCTAAACCGAAATATATGCGTTATCTATAAAAAATTACATTTTGTATCTTAAAACCAAAGGAAAGCGGGCCAGGAGGGAATTAAAGAGGGTTGTTCAAATCTTGGCCCAGTGGGGTGTACCTGAAGAAGTAAGAGAAGAACGAGCCAAGGAAATATATCACCTTTTGAGAGAAGAGGGTTACAGCGGAGAACCATCCCCAACCGTTGTTTTAGCAGCTCTGGAGGGAGAGCTATGATCATGCTGGCGTACTGGCCCCCGTTGCTGCATGTGCGGTTACTCAGAGAACTGCCTAATATTTCGGCGGAAAATTTAAATACGGAGGTGGAAAGCAATGACATCTGAGGAGTTGCGTGCACTTTTTGAGGCAGAGCCGGACATGGATTATTACAAGCGCAGGAGCGAG
>JALVVV010000036.1 GCA_027023265.1 DHVE2 group archaeon | reverse complement strand
GGGCCAAGAGTCCGAGGGCGGCCACGGGAAGTACGGGCGCTCCCGCCAACCCCTCAGGGGTTTGGAAAGGGGTTTTGCCCTCTTCCTGAGGAAAGTCCCCCCTCCATCGGGCAGCCGGCCCCGCGCAAGCGGGGATCCCGAGAGGGATGGCTCCGGAGCAGAAACGACACAGTCCGTGGGGCAGGATGATTCCCAGAGGATGACATTCCCACGGAATATGGTGAAACGGCCGACCCCGGCGGAGCAAGCCCAAACAGCCCCTGTGAGTTGCCCGACGAGGGGCGGGTAGGGCGCTCAGTCGAATGCCGCCAGGGGGGAGACACCTACGGTTTCTCCCTTTACCCTCTTCCCTTAAAGGAAGGGGTTATAAGGGGAAACCTGGGTGTCCCCTCGTAACAGAAGGGGGCTTACTCCGGACACTTGGCCCATCAATTCACGAAACGAAAATATCCGCATCCTTGATGAATCCTTTTATGCTTTCCCAGTATTTTATGGTGAAAAGTCCAACGAACAGGTACCCGTAAAGGAGCATAATATCGCTTGCATAACACATGATATTATTTTCAAGCAACTCTGCCTAAGGGTATATGATATCTCCCGCGGCGGTGAAATAAAGCTCAGCAGAAGTAAATCCTGGCTATTGTGATGGGTGTTTTCATACCAACTTTGTTTTTTGTCCATATTATGGACATGTATGCCGGTGGCAATCAGCAAATCATTGAGAACCGGATATGCCACACTGACACACAGTCCCAGAAAGGTTTCGAATTCCATTCCTATGAACAGGGGCAGGGTTGGTGTAATTATTGCAATTCTTGGAAACAATCCTAGGAACTCTTTAAATCCAGTTTGAACTTCTGTATTTTCAGTCTCAGAATGATCACTGGTATGAAAGGAATGTATCCTGCAAGATAGAACACGTCCGCCAGTGACGGATGTGGATCAAGGTTCAAACATACGCATATATTGCCCAAACCATATCTCCTATCAGATAAAAAAGCACCCCGAAGAACACCATAAATAAAATCCTTCTTTCTGCGCCTTTTCCTATATATCTCGTGGGCATAAATACGAGAACCACGAAAATTATCACGAAAAGCGCGTAAATGATCTATTTTTTAATTTTCTCAGGATTTTTTCACCCTATACTGTTAATTTTTTCTAATCTGTCTGATCACATCCTTTGCACCATTCTGACCAAGAAATCCTATTATTGCTTCGTAAATGCGTGTGTTGAGAGCGTTTATTAATACCTTCTTTTGAAACACTTTCTATGTTTTTACCTGCTTTTTCAGAGCGGTTTTGACAATACCATATGTGAGGAGGTCTCCGAGAAACATGAGTTCCTCCACCGCCACCCGGGGTATCTATTATGGCGCAATATATTATCCATACATCCGCACCCGATAATACAACTGTGCCATGGTTTTAAATACTTTTCATTAATTGCTCATATGGTGAGGCTCGCAGACCGGAAACAGGAACTGATTAGACTCAAAGATTTTTTGAAAAAAGATGATTTCGGCTTGCTTCTGGTTTATGGTAAGGAAGGTACGGGTAAAACAACACTTTTAAAGAAACTGGCTGATGATGACCGGTGTCTATACCATTCCTGTGCGTTAGGTGAAGCAAAATATGAGCCTGTAAAAGCAATTTTAAGCTCAGGGGGCATTGAAAATCCGCACTCTAGAAATTACGGGGAGGTTTTGAGTGTTTATGCGGTGCATCAAAAAAGTGGTTTGTTAATCGGGCATGTATCGCGCAAAGACAGTGCACTCGACCCAGATATATTTGCCGGTATGTTATCAGCAGTGCAGGCTTTTGTCAAAGATTCAATATCGATGCTATCTGGAGATGAAGATGAAGAGTATCTGAACACGCTTGGTTATGGTGAATACAAGATTTTAGTGGCTAGAGGCAAAATTATAGATATTGTTGCGATTTTAAAAGGTGCAGAGGAGCAGGCATTGAAAACAGAACTTATAAGCACTCTTAGAGCCATAGAGGAATCATACGGGAAGAAACTCATGCGATGGAGTGGGGATATGTCTGAAATGAATCTGGAGCCTGCACTCAAAAAATTTGTTATGGAATCTTATGAGCCAGAAGAGGGCATCGTGATAAACACATTCATAACTCTCCTTTCCAAATTGCTTTATGAGGGTTATACGATCATCTTCGATGATGCGCAGTGGC
>JALVVV010000035.1 GCA_027023265.1 DHVE2 group archaeon | reverse complement strand
AAGTTTATCGAGCCCAAATTGCACGATTCGTAAGGGAGCAGGGGTTGCTCACCGCAGGGATTGGTGCTCTCAATCTCCCCCAAATGCTTCGCAGGATGCCTCCGATTAATCTCGTCTATGAATATTATTCCCGGGTCCCCGGTCTTCCACGCCTGCGTCACTATCAGGTTCCAAACCTGTCTCGCCTTTATTCTTTTTACCTCTTCCCCAGTACGGGGATTTCTCAGAGGGTAATAATCATCATTAAGCAACGCGTCCATGAATTCATCCGTTATTGCAACGCTGATGTTGAAATTACTGAGCACTTTATTCTCGGAATCCTTCGAAGTGATGAAATCCACAATATCGGGATGATGCACGTTGAGCACGCCCATGTTCGCTCCTCTTCTCTTGCCTCCCTGCTTAATCACGTCAGTGGCCACGTCAAACACGCGCATGAAAGATAGCGGGCCCGATGCCACGCCCATGGTACTTGCCACCACGTCTCCCTTAGGGCGCAATCGAGAAAACGAAAATCCTGTTCCGCCGCCGCTTTTATGAATCATTGCCGCGTACTTCACAGCATCAAAAATCCCTTCTATGCTATCTGGCACGGGTAGAACGAAGCACGCACTTAACTGGCCTAATTTCGTGTTTGCGTTCATCATGGTGGGTGAGTTGGGAATGAATTCACGGTTAATCATTATGCTCAAAAACTCCCTTCGCACCTCATCAATGCGTTCCATACGCTCAGGCAAAGCTCTCAAAATTTCAGAAAAATCTGCACGCATATGTCCCTCTTTTGAAAGGTTTTTGTACGCGCGCTTCAACATCTCAAACTCCCAGACGCTGAGCATTCCGGGTTTTTCTACGGCTCCAGCATCCCTCGGCTCCTGGCTACCTGAGGCATCGTAATAATCATCCTCGTAAAGCAACTCAACCAGTGCAAGATAACGAGCAACCCTGTTAAACATCTCTTTTGGAGTCTCAATTACCCTGCCTTGCTCATCCTTAAGAAGATATCTTGCCTCGAGAACTTTCACAGCGTTAAGAGTTAATTTGAGATCATCTTCAACACCCATTATTTTCTTTGCTTCCCTCAGATTCCTTCTTTTAGCCCGGTAAAGAATGTACTCTCTGGCAACTTTCTTAAATCCAAGCTCCATAAGGGTTTCTTCAACGATATCCTGTATTTTCTCAACGCTTATTTTGTCTTCTTTAATTTGCTCCACAACTTTCGCAGTAACCAGCTCTGCATCCCTCTCATTTTCATCTTTCTCAATTATTGAATTCATCGCGCGCAGCACAGCATTTTTTATCTTTGATTCTTCGAATTCCACAATCCGACCATCTCTCTTGATAACATACTTCATCCCTCATCACCTTCCAACATACCTCGGTAAAGGGGTTTATGTTCGTACATCTTATATTGATTTTCGATAGCAGGTTGAAAGCAGAGAAATTTTTCTTGCTATTAAATAACATGGTAAAATACATGTTAAAGCAAATGAGAAAATAAAGCGAAGATATAATGAGTAAACAAATAAACGTGAGAAAATCTAATTTGTACTAACACTAAAATAGGTGTGGGTGATTACACATCGTGGTTGAATACCTGGCGAGAGTGGTAGATGGCATAGAAAAACTGGCAAGACAGGAAATAAAAGATTTGGGCTTAGAAACAACATCAGTGGAAAAAGGAAGCGTGATATTCCAGGGAAAAGAAGAAGACATGTACAGAGCCAACTATCTCCTGAAGACTGTTGAAAGGATAATAATGATTTTGAATAACCAGAAATTAGATGAAATAAAAAACATTGAACTCGAAAGAAAACACAAGAGATGCAGAGATTTCGCACTGGTGATTGACGCAAAAAATCCACATATGAAAAGAAAGGAAATAAGGGAAATATTGATGGATAAAGTTAAGGTAGGTAGAGAGAAAGAAAAATGCGAGGAAAGGTACTACGCGTACGTGGTCAATGATAAAATTTTGTTTGGACTGGACACCACGGGAGAATCACTGAAAAGAAGGGGCTACGAGATGTACAAGCACCCGTCTGCATTAAATTCCACCGTTGCTGCAGCCATGTCAAGAATGGCAAACTCAAAAACAATTCTGGACCCTTTTTGCGGTTCTGGGACGGTACCTATTGAGAACAATCACATATGGGGACAAATGCCCAACAAATTCAGGGAATTTCAATTTTTTAAGATGCCCGAATTCAATAAAGAGGCATGGTTAGTGATAAAACGCAGGTATGGGGACAAAAGAATAACCTGGAAAAACTACGGTATAGATATAAAAAGAGAGCATGTGAAAGGAGCAATTATGAATGCAAAAAGGGCAAAAGCCAATATTATGTGTACTGAGGGGCACGGAGAGAATGTTAAGGATTATCCGCAAGAATTAAAAACAATAGTGACAAATCCGCCGTACGGGTTAAGGGTAGGAACAAAAAAACAGGTTTTCAAGCTTTACGAAAAATTTGCCAAAAACTTAGAAGAGCACTTCTCGGGGGGAACGCTTGTGATAATTACCCCACATCCCAAGCTCGAGAATTACTTCACTCTCTCCGAAAAATTAAAGGTGCGTATAGGAAAACTTGAGGCGAACATATACAAATTCAAAATATAAAAAAATCAGGAGAGGTTGTGTTTCTTCAAGAACTCGTCAATTACCTGCTCCAAGTTAGGCTCTCCTATCTCGTCCAACTCGTAGCGCACACGCACTATTGGCTTGTTAACCTTCACCACGCGATTCAGATCAATGGGCGTACCGCTAACAACCACATCTACATCCGCATTGTTGATGGTCTCTTCAAGCTCCTTCATCTGCTTTTCACCGTAGCCCATTGCAGGTAGAATGACGTGCAGGTGGGTGTATTTCTTGTAAGTGTCCACTATCGAGCCTACAGCATAAGGCCGCGGATCAATAATCTCCTTAGCACCGTATCTCTTGGCTGCGACGTAGCCTGCACCGTACTTCATACCGCCATGCGTCAAAGTTGGTCCATCTTCAACCACAAGCACACGCTTGCCCTTTATCAGCTCTGGATGATCCACAAATAGCGGAGAAGCGGCCTCTATAACCAGAGCGTTAGGATTCGCCTTCTCAATGCTATCAAATATCTCCTGAATATCGTCGCGGTTGGCAGTGTCCATCTTGTTTATTATAATCACATCAGCCGCACGGAAATTCGTCTCGCCAGGATGATACTTCATCTCGTGTCCAGGACGATGCGGGTCAGCAACCACAATCCAAAGGTCCGGCGTGTAGAACGGGAAGTCGTTGTTTCCGCCATCCCATATAATCACGTCGGCTTCCTTCTCTGCCTCACGCAATATGGCCTCGTAATCCACGCCGGCATAAACAACACCGCCCATGTCTATGTACGGCTCGTATTCTTCTCTCTCCTCTATTGTACATTCGTTCTTGTCCAAATCCTCGTAGCTTGCAAATCTCTGCACCTTCTGCTTCACCAGGTCTCCGTAAGGCATTGGATGTCTTATTGAAACTACCTTCAACCCTCTGTCTCTGAGGAGCTTGAAAACCTTTCTTGAAGTCTGGCTCTTCCCACTTCCAGTTCTAACTGCAGTAACTGCTATAACGGGCTTTGAGCTCTTTATCATGGTGCTCTTTGGCCCGAGAAGCCAGAAATCCGCTCCAGCTGCATGCGCCCTGGAAGCAAGATCCATAACGTGCTCGTGAGGCACGTCGCTGTACGCGAAAACAACCGCATCAACATTCTTTTCTTTTATTATTTTCTCCATATCCTCTTCTGCCAGAATTGGAATGCCATTTGGATACAGCTCTCCAGCAAGCTCCGCTGGATAAGTTCTCCCATCTATGTCTGGTATCTGCGTAGCCGTGAACGCCACTACCTCGTAGTTTGGGTTGTTCCTGAAAAACACATTGAAGTTGTGGAAATCTCTGCCAGCTGCTCCCAGTATCAGAATTCTTTTCTTCTCCATTTCACTCACCTCATGGCGGAATGGCAAGGCATTATATTAACTTTCACCAAAGACAAGTGATAGCATGTGTCAATTAAAAAAATGGAAAGAGCTAGAATACCTGCAATGACAATGTTTAAATACTATAAAATAGTATTATCAAAATATGGATGAGAGGAAAATAAGGGGTGGAGCTATTATAGGCTTACTAGATTCCATAAAGATAAAATGGGGTATGCAGGGACTTGAAGATGCCATGAAATATGCAAACATAGAGAGCATGCCGAAAAATGGAGAGTGGTACCCTCTCGAAAAAATGTACAAAATTTTAGAGTGGATTGATAAAAACCACGGGGAGAAGTACATAATAGCGGTGGGTAGAAGTATGCCCCGGCACATGGCCGGAGACCTTAAATTCATGTTTGCTCAGTTTATCGGATTTGAAAGAATGCTGAAAAGGGTTCAAAAGGAAATATCAAAAATGATGTTCAAAGATAATGGTGTAACAATCGTGAAAAACGAAAAAAGAGAAGCGATAGTTACCCTGAAAAACGTGAACACATACGAGAAATCCTGTTTGCTGTGGAAAGGTGCGCTGTTGGGTGTTTTGGACTTATCAAAAACCAATGGAAACGTGGACGTGATAAGCGGTAAAGATGATTTGGATTGCAAACTGAAAGTGAAATGGGAATAGGGAAAAACTTAAATTATAACGGGAATTGAAGGGTTGTGGATTTCTTCGAGGAAATTGAAAGCCTGCTTCGTGAAGGTAAGATTAGCTCAAAAGATGAACTTGAGAAATGGAAAAACAAGCTCGCAAAAAAGTACGGCATAAAAATGCCAAGAAATTCTGAAATAATGAGGAATATAGATAGCGAAATTACCGAAAAATACCGGAGCATACTTGTTAAAAAGCCATCAAGAACGTTGAGCGGCGTGGCAATCGTCGCAATAATGACCTCCCCGTTTCCTTGTCCACATGGAAAATGCATATACTGCCCGGGAGGACCAGAAAAAGGCACGGCACAGAGCTACACCGGACACGAGCCGGCAGCGTTGAGAGCCGCACAGTACAACTTTGACCCGTACCTCCAGACAAGGGCAAGGATTGAACAACTTAACACTATAGGACACAGCACGGATAAGATAGACCTCATCATAATGGGCGGTACCTTTACAGCAAGACCGCAAAAATACCAGGAGTGGTTCGTTAAGCGTGCTTTTGATGCTATGAACGAATACGAAGCAAAAAATCTTGAAGATGCTCAGTTAATTAACGAAAATGCAAAAAACAGGTGCATAGGGCTCACCGTGGAAACGCGTCCAGACTGGTTCATGGAAAAGGAGATTGACTTCGCTTTGAAATTAGGAGCCACGCGAGTAGAGCTTGGAATTCAGACAGTTTACGAGGACATTCTGGAATTTGTGAAGAGGGGGCATACCATAAAGGATAGCGTAATCTCCACACGTCTTGCCAAGGATGCAGGGTTCAAAATAAACTATCACATGATGCCAGGACTACCTAAAAGCACACCTGAAAAGGATTATCAGGCATTCAAGAAAATCTTTGAAAATTCGGATTTCAAACCGGACATGCTAAAAATTTATCCAACACTGGTGGTAAAAGGCACCGAACTTTACGAGATGTGGAAGAGAGGAGAATACGTGCCATACACTCTTGAGGAGCTGGTCGAGCTATTGATTAAGGTAATTAGCACGGTACCTCCGTGGATAAGAATTCAGAGAATACAGCGCGACATACCTGCAAAATTCATAGAAGCTGGAGTGAAAAAAGGGGATTTGCGAGCAATAGTTCTTAGAGAAATGGAAAAAAGGGGAATAAGGTGCCCGGATATCCGGTGCAGGGAAGTGGGTAGAAAAAGGGGGGCGAAATTTGAGATCGTTAGAAGGGACTATGACGCGTCCCGTGGCAAAGAAATATTTCTGTCCTACGAGGATAAAGAAGAAGATTCCATAGCCGCGTTCTTACGATTGAGATTGCCCAGCGAGCATGCGCATCGCCCGGAGATGAGAAATGCAGCAATAGTACGCGAGTTGAAAGTTTTTGGAAAGGAGGTCCCCGTGGGCTCACGGGAAAAAGAGGCATGGCAGCACCGTGGATTTGGCAGGGAGCTTATGAATGAGGCGGAGAGAATTGCCAGGGAAGAGTGGGGAGTGGAAAGAGTTGTGGTTATAAGCGGCGTGGGCGTGAGAAATTATTACCGCAAACTGGGTTATGAAAGGTTGGGACCGTACATGGCAAAGAGGATACAGTGATGCGATAACAATAAATATAATAAAGAAAATAAGGTTTATGCCATAATTTGAAAAACAAGAGGAGGTAGAAAAATGAGTGCAAAGAGCATAATGACAAGCAATGTTGAGTACGTTACCCCTGAGGATACCGTGGAGAAAGTAAGAGAGATAATGAAGGGATTTGCAATAAGTCAGGTACCCGTTATAGACGGAAACAAGGTTCTGGGAACTGTAACCGAAAAAGATGTGGTAAATGCCTTCATAGAACACGGAGAAAACGCACTTTCTGTGAAAGTTGTGGATATAATGAGCAAGGCACCACCAATAGTTGATGAAGATGAGGATATTGTGGAAGTTGCCAGATTGCTAAAAGAGCATCCTGCTGTGCTGGTCAAATCAGGGGAAAAAATAGCTGGTATAATCAGCAGGGCAGATATCGTGTACTGGGGACTGGGCATATGATAGAAACTTAGAAAAACAGGAAATATGGAAAAAATAGAAATTTCCAGAGGATGTCTTTTTAACCTTATTGTTTGAGGAATTTATCAAGTGCCAGTTTTAGTTCCCTGTGAGTCTCTGCATATTCCTGAAGCGACACCCCACTCATCTTTGCCTCCAATGCCTGCCTCATGGCCATTGCGCCCTTTCTGGTACCTTCGGGATGCCCGTGCACACCGCCACCAGCCTGTATCACAATATCCTTCCCGAGGATATCCACCACAGCAGGCACGTGTCCAGGATGCAAACCACCTGAGGCCACGGCGAGAACCGGTTTCATACCTGCCCAGTCCTGAGCAAAACGAACTTCGTTTTCTGGTACATGGTCCTCCTGTATCTCCTCCCGTATTATGGCAACTTCTTCCGCGGAGCCCTCCATCTTTCCAACAGCAGTCCCTATGTGAAGGTTATCAACACCTAACAGTCGATAAACTTTCGCAAGAGTTAGCATGGTTATTCCATGCTCTGGATTTCTCGTGATTGCCGCGTGCATTGCCCTGTGCGCGTGTATTGCCATCTTAAATCCCTCTTCGCGATAGCTTTGAACAGCTGAAAATCCGGAGATGAAAACATCAATCATCACAAATTCGTTGTCAGAATCCTGCACCAACTCTGCGCGGCGAATCATCTCACGGTACGGTGCTGTTATATTAACGAGATAAATTTTCTTCTCACCGGTTTCCTCCTCTGCAATGTCCTTCTTTTCTAAAGTCAGCGAAAGCCTATCTTCAAACCGGTTAAAATCCTGAGATGCAAGATTTTCATCGTCTTTAACTATGTCAAGTCCACCAGCCCAGGCCTCGTAAGCGACTTCTGCGTGCATCTTGGCGGGCAGGCCAATTTTAGGCTTTATTATCGTGCCCAGAAAAGGTCTATCATGGACACCTGTCATCTCCCTAACTCCGGGAACGCCGTACCCTGGCCCAGGATACTCTTTAACCAATGCCCTGGGAAAGCGTATGTCCAAAACTCGCAGGTTCTCCACGCTTTTCATTCCAAACACGTTGCCGGCTACGCTTGCCAGTATGGCAGGCATGTTGGAAACTTCGAAAAGGTGAAGGGGATACGCTATTTTCACGAATCCATTAGTATCATCTATCTCGTAAACCCTCGCCCTGAGCTTCTCCCATATTTCAGGAAGCAGTGTCCTGAGGTCCGTCCAAGTGCCAATGGAAGACTCCTCAGCTATTCGATCAGCAACATAGCGCAAGTCCTTTCCAGCAGGAGGCTCTGCATAAAACCAAACAAGAAGGTCATCTTCCCTTGGTTCATAATTCAGGTCTATGTATGTCATACGAGTACATATGAACGCATGGTATATTAATATTGCACATTTACGATTGGTTAGACATGTGGCGATATCCTTATTAAGCAGGAAGTTTATTAAAAACATTAAAGATGGGACAGGACGAGGAAGCTGGAAAATACATCGAAGAAATAAAAAAGAGAGGAATAAAACTTTACAAGATAGCGAACGCCAGCCCGGATGAGTTGTCGGAATATATGAATATCGACAGGAGGCTTGCAGAAAAGATTATTGAACTCGCAAAGAGAGAAGTTTATGAAAAGATGGATAAAAAATACAAGAAAAATCCAAAGAAAAGCGCTGTAATAAAGCTTCCTCATGTTGGAGAAAAAAGATTGAAGATTTTTAAAGAGAAAAATCTCACCATTGAAAAAATAGCAGAAATGAAGCCAGAGGAGCTCAAAAGAGAGGTGCCAAATCTAAAATGGAGGGAAGCAGAAGACATAATAATTGCAGCGGAATTGGAAATGGAAAGAAGGTTGGAAAACAAGAAAAGTTTTGACCGGGAGCTTCTTAAAATTCCATATATAGGTGCTGGCAGGGCGTATGTGCTGCATTCGAAGGGTATCAGTGTAGAGGACATAGCAAAGATGAGACCTGAGAATCTAATGAAAATTTTCAAGGATATGAAAAGAGAACATGCGGAGAAGGCAATAATATCTGCTGAAAATTATGTGGAGAAGAAAGAAGGAAAGAAGGAGACAAAAGATGAAAAGTCCATAATTGCCAAAACTCAAAAAATACATAAGCCAGTGCAAATAGGAAGAATGAAAAAGGGTCTTGTAAACGGCAATAGTCTGGTAAACGGACGTGGCGTAGTGAACGGATTAGGCCCGAGGAGAAATTTGAGAAGAGGACCAAAGAGAAGGATATACCCGATTTTGGCAGTTATGGCTATGATTATCATATCAATGCTTCTTCCTATAATTTATCTAACTCCCGTTAATCAAATTAAAATAGATGGCTCTTTTTCAGACTGGAGTAGTATACGCGGGATAACTGACCCGTACGGTACCGCTGATGGCCCTTTGGAAAGCGTTAAAGCTGTGGAGCAGGGAGGGATGCTTTACATTTACGTGAAAACCTCAGACAAGATTTTTGAAGAGGCAGAAGGACTTTTTGTATTTCTGGATACAGACGAAAAAAACAGCACAGGATATTACATTGGAGGATTGGGCGCAGACTACATGATTTCCATTATTGGATGGGATGGGAAAGTGCACAGCAGCGAGGTTTACAGATATACCTCTGAGCAGGGAAATAACTGGAGTGCGTTCTCTCCATACGCAGGAGCGAGAGTGGCCATAAAAGATAAACAAATAGAACTCAGTGTCCCGATAAAAGCGGAAAATCCAGAGATTTTAGCGTATCTTAAAACAAATAAATGGCAGGATGGCTCCGACATACCTCTGTTTCTGCACGATAACTCAGCGCTGGTAGTGGTGTCAAACACAAAAAACAATAGCGGGAACTTAATTGAAAAGGTAAATATATATCCATCTGGCAAGATGGACTTTAACTTAAGTTTTAAGCCCATGGGCAATTTTACCGGATTGAATTACAGCATGAGTATTCTTGTAAATAGAAATGGCAAAATGGTAAGGATAGGGAAGGAAAGAATTGATATGAGAGTAAATTCCCCAGAGATTCTATACGTAAAAATCGTTGCCAACGGTACAGGTACAATAGGATTCGTAGCAAAAACCAATGATGAAAATGTCAGGGTTATTAATAGAGTTATGAGTATCAGATTTGGAAAAGTAGAAAAAGGAGTTGATTACAATTTTGATGAGTGGAAGGATGTCAGTGGAACTGCAGACCCTGAAGGAGATGTGGTCAAGAAAGGAAATTACAGCCACGAAAATATAGACCTGCTTGGTATAAAGCGTCTTGGAAGCTATTTTTACATAAAAACAGCAGCGCCAATTTTAGCCGGAGACTACATACCTGAAGTG
>JALVVV010000034.1 GCA_027023265.1 DHVE2 group archaeon | reverse complement strand
TCCGCAAACTGGGCATATTTTTATCTTTGCCACATAACTGAAGGGGCTTTTAAGAAGATATACTTTTCTATTACCTTTTAATGTTGTGAGTTTTTATTGTAAAGGATCAAAGTGAAGATGGAGGAAGATGAATTACTGCAAAGATACTCAAGCCCCTGCAAATCGAAGGCATGCTTTTGGAGCGAATCCCCTCCTACAAGCGCTAATTTTTTTATTTTTTGGGCTCAGCACTCAAGATCCTCATCATCGTTCAGCTAGTTTTTCATCATCGCCCACGGGGATTATTTTTTTTGGAATTGATAATCTTTTTCACCCTTCTTATAACATCTTCATTGTCTGTGTACTTTGCTTCGTCCATAATCCACCTATAATTTTTCTCGGTAATGAGTTCATACAGCGCTTTTTTAGCAGCGTTGAAAACTCTATAATTGGGATGCCCAAGAGATTCAACGATATATCTCGTGTAATCCTCCGTGAGAATGCCTCTTTTTATCAGCTCCTTTAGGATAATTATGGCCCGCACAATGCAGTATTTGTTGGTATATTTTCTTCCATAAAACACAGAGATTATCTCATCAATGAATTCCAGAACTATTTCTTCACCTATGGGAATTATGCGTCTGAACCCTTCCATCATGTACTCGCTTTTCCATATTTCATTTCTAATGGAACTTATGGCCCACACAAGTTCGGATTGATATTTTGTGAGATAAAGCGATGGGTCAGGAGTTGAATAAAAAACATCAACCACCAGATTTAAAAAATAAGGATATTCAATAGCACCCTTCACCGCTTCATCAGGGACAAAATGCCCAACGTTGGCGAGAAATTCAAGAAAGTACTCCGTTTCCAGCGAATTTTTGCTCCTGTTAGAATTGTAATCCTTTAAAATATCGTGCATAAAATGCACCATGGATGCGAACAGCCCGGGGTTCTTTTTAGACGCGCTACTAATCTCGTAAAATAAAGTGAAATGGTCTTTTGTTTTATAAATTGAGATTTTAAGTGCGTCTCGTATCCTATCCTCATCTCCTTTGGGAATATTTGTATGGGATAAAGCAATCAGGAGAGCGTCCAACGGGACAATGTTCGAATCATAAAGGTAAAGCTCGATTATCTTTTCTGGAAATCGCTTTGCTATCAATCTCGCACCCCAATCATCCATTTTACCGTATCTTTTCGCCAAGTGAATAACGAAATCCACATCTTTGCTTGCTATTCTGTAAATCCCCTTTCCTCTGAACTCAAGGTATTTGTCTTCCACAATGTCACGAACCATCTGGGGTTTCTTTGTTGCGATTAAGCTAACCGCATACAGAGCTGCCTGTCTTTCCCTGCGATCTGGAGAATTGAGAGATGCTCTTATCTCCTCCATGTACCTGCATGGCTTATCCATCACAGCTATTCGTCCAAGAAGAATTACGCAAGAAGCGTGGGTTTTGCATTCCGGTAAATTCTTTAGAATTTCTAATCCATATCCTGCTGGATTTTTTGCAGCCAACTTGGTAATCTCACTCACCGAGAAGTCTTCGATTTTCAGGATATATTTCAAATACGGGAGAACTTCGTGACTTCTCTCAGAAAAACCAAGTCCGTCAACGGCAACATACCTTATTCTCTGATTGTTACTGAAAAGCGCATTTTTGAGTATTGAGAACGCGTAATCGTCTTTTTTAGCAATAAGCCCCAAATATTTAACTAAACTACTTGCATAGTGTATCGAAAGACATCTGCAATAATCATCTTCATACCATTCTTTTTTAAGCACATCGGATATTTCGTCCCAGATGGAATCCACCAATTGAGGATCCATGATATTTGGATTCGCATTACCTATCTTTACAATTGTTTTTAGAGCAAGGAATTTTATTTTTCTCACGGCATATCCTTTAAATTTTCCCAAACGTTCACGATTCAGACCCACGAACTTGTAGAAGGAGCGATGTAAATTACCTTCATTTATCATCTCAATTACAAACTCCCGGTCCAGCAATTTTAAAAGTGAATCAATGGACTTTACATATCCGGGATATTTTGCCCCAATGTTTCCCAAAGATATTATGGAATTAACTCTCAGCTCCCGTTCAATCCTACGATTGCATGTTTTTATGGCTTCCAAAATTTTTCTTTTCTCTCTGCTATTCATGATTTCTCCTTTCTTCTCTCCATCGCCCTCTTTATGGCCTCTTTTGCCTCCTCGGCACCTCGAAATCCCACAATTTTCACCCACTTGTTCTTTTCCAATTCCTTGTAATGCTCGAAGAAATGTCTTATCTGCTCTAA
>JALVVV010000033.1 GCA_027023265.1 DHVE2 group archaeon | reverse complement strand
TGGCCACGATAGTTAGTTTTTGTTTGTATTTAAACACATATGTCCTTTTTATACTCGATATCTTTTCTCATGTTTGAGGGTTTAAGATGGGCGAGATGGAAGAAATAAACGATAAAATAAAAGAATCGGGAGCAAAGCCAAAGAGGAAACTGGGAAAGAAGGGGAAAATCACGGTAATTGGTGTTGTAGGGATAATTGCAATTCTTATAGGGGCCGTGCTGTATGTAACCTTCACAGCGCCTCCGCCGGAAAAGTACTGGAAACCTGATAAGGAGTTTACTATGCCAGATGTGAATTCTAACCATATTAGTGGAAGTTATGTTTTGGATAGGATGAGAGATGATAAAGTGCATCATATAAATGATTTTGTTGAAGCGGAAACTACAAACTTATCTTATAGATTAGCGTTAGAAGTAAATATAAGTAAATATGCAGCAGATATAGATGGAACAGGAGAACTCTGGATACAGCCATACCTCTATGCGGAGCGGGTAGGAAACACATCCTACAGAATAAAAGAGTTGGTATTTCACTTCAGTTACGGAGATGACAGAAATGTAAGTTATGTGAGCATGGACTGGAGGAAATTAGGTGCCAAGAATCTCTATTTTGATGTCACGCCGGGGAAGTACAGTGGGCCATATGGCATATACGACAACAAGCTGGATTCGGACTGGATGAACTATTACAGGATTGTGGGAGTGAATAAAGATGGGAAGGATATAAAAGATTGTGGCTTCACATTTCCGATGCGGATGCTCTTCTTTGACGGATATCCTAATTGGACGAATCACACAATAACATTCACGGCCACCCTTTATTACGGAAAGTATATGCAGGGGTGGCTTGGTGATTCTTGGGAAGATGTGTATGAGTTGAGCACATCCGTCGTGATATATGTTGTGCCGGAAGGAGGTGAATAAAAAATGAATGGAAAAAGAATTTTGGGAATGTTGATAGTGATGGCAATGGTAGTTAGTTTTTGTTTGTATTTAAATACAAGTAACCTTTTTATATCTAATATCTTTTCTCATGTTTGAGGGTTTAAGATGGGCGAGCTTGAAGAAATAAACAATAAAATAAAAGAATCTGAAGCAAAGCCAAAGAGGAAGCTAGGAAAAGGGGGAAAAATTGCGATAATCAGCACGGTTGTGGTTATTGTAATTATAATTAGTGCCATGCTATACACCACATTATCTGCTCCGCCACCAGAGAAGTACTGGAAGCCGAAGAGTGTGTTTGCGATGCCGGATATAGACTGGAATAATATCAATGGCAGCTATATTTTAGAAAGAACAGCCGTAGACAATGATGGCTTTAAAGGATATATTGGCGCTAAAGATGAAAACACAATCTTTTCCGTTAAGATTATTATAAAAATCAGTAGCTATGATTATGATCCTAATGATTATGATTCTTTATGGATTTATCCATACCTCTATGCGGAGAGGATAGGGAACACATCCTACAGAATAAAAGAGTTGGTATTTCACTTCAGTTATGGAGATGACAGAAATGTAAGTTATGTGAGCATGGACTGGAGGAAGTTAGGTGCCAAGAATCTCTATTTTGATGTCACGCCGGGGAAATATAAGGGGCCATATGGCACATACGACAACAAGCTGGATTCGGACTGGATGAACTATTACAAGATTGTGGGAGTGAATAAAGATGCGGAGTATATAAAAGATTGCGGATTCACATTTCCCATGCAACTTCTCTTCTTTGATGAATATCCGAATTGGACGAATCACACAATCACATTTATGGCCACCCTTTACTACGGAAAGTATGTGCATGGGTGGTTTGGAGATTCTTGGGAAGATGTGCATGAGTTGAACGCATCAGTAAAAATATATGTTGTGCCGGAAGGAGGTGAATGAGGAATGAGAGGAAAAAGAGTTTTGGGAATGTTGGTAGTAATGGCAATGGTTTTGACAGCGATGCCATTGCTGGCGGGACATGCGAAGGCACAGGGCGTTGATACGAGTAAACCACCGAGTTATCTGGTGATTGTGAGGACTCCATATGACCAGCAACCTCTTCCAAAGCCAAATAGAGTTGGAAATGCATATCAGGATGATAAGTTCGGCGTAGAAATAGTAGCATACGTTACGGGCTATGATTACGATTCATCTGATTCGGATACTATCAAGTTATATCCAGCGGCTGTTGCGGTGAGAGGCTCGAATGCAGGGCTTTATAAAATAAAGTGGCTGGAGTTAGATGCAACGAAGTTCTCATTTGAGAGCAAGAGCTCGGAAGTCACACCTCAAGCGACAGATTACGAATCTTCTTTGAATGATATCCATAATGGATTCATGGAATACAATCTCTCACAAGACTCTACTGATTACTTAATTGAGAACTGGATAGATGTGTACTCAGATATTGAGGGTGCAATATATGGAGAGGCAGCATCAGTAGCAGTGTCGGAGGGAGGACCTATGGTATCACTGGCTGGTAGTTCTCTTGCAAGCAGTGCAGTACATTACTTGGTGAACAGTAGTCTCCATAAATTTTTCAACGTGGAAAATGTTGGGTTAGAGTATACAGGCTCTGGTGAAAATCCATGGAAATCTGACGACAATACACAGGCTCACACATATATGGCTGCAAGGGGTACAGCAAGCGGAAATAACAATCATAAAAATGCAATAGTTGCAGGAGCAATGGAATGGCAGTTAGATGATGGTGTGAATGACAGAATTCATGTTCTTACATTGAAAGCAACGCTGGATTATGCAAAATATGGAAGTTATTATTGGGGGTATGGTTGGTATGATGAGCATAAAATAAGCACAAGTGTAACGATATATGTAGTGCCACAGAGCATGGTTGGCAGCACAACAAGGGGTACGAATGATGTAAAAGAATATGCAAGTGATCCTGCTAACTATAATGATTATTACCTGAGAGTAACTACTGACACCAATAGTTATAGCACATATATGCCCTCATCATCCACTCATACGGATACCGGAGATGGTAAGTGCGTGTTCCTGATGAGTGGGATATATAACAACAAGTATTTCTATTATAGAGGGGCATTGCCAGTCGGAGATAATAAAGACCAGTATAAATATGGGTTTGCAAAGAACGACAATTATGACACAAATAAAGCAAACATCTGGATTTACACAAGTGGCGATATAAAAGTAACAATAAATTACAATGGACATACCTACACATATACGATGAAAGGAGGTACCTCTAAGCGCTTTTTGTACGACATCCCCGGCAGTGTAAATGCATACGTGACAATTGAAAAATTAAAGCCAGATAGCAGCGTGAGTTACTGGATATCGGGCTATGCATATTATACAGGATATGATAATGGCGGCGGCTCCGGTGGCGGAGGCGGCGGGATTCCCGGCCCAGGACACGGCATCCATATTACATCGGCACCATCGACACCGCAGTATGTGGGGGATGTAACGGCTCCGAATTCTCCATAATTTTTTATTTTTGATTTGCCTAATTTTATTTCCATTTTTTTATCTCTGTTTTTCCATGTTTTATAGGTAATTTAACTTACCCAGGATATTGGAAATCTTTTTTAATGGATTCCACAACTTCCATGTATCTCATGTCCTTAGCAATTTCCGAATATCTTTCTATGAAATCGACAAGTATTGACAGGCGATGCTGTTTTTTCAATTTTCCTATAACGGGATTCAAATCGGGATTTTTACCATTCTTAGCCATTATCAGCGCTTTTGTCATTTCAAATGCAACCCTATCCTCTTCATTTTTCATGTTCAGGTAATTCTTAGCATCCTCCAAGTGCATATCATTGCAAATTACCCTCAAAAGAGCAAAATCTCCCAGACTATCTTTTTTATCTTTAATCTTTTTCATTGCATTTCTTGATGTTTCTATGCATCCCTGCTCATCGTGCAACCGTAACTCTGAAAGCGCAAGGTAGTAGTATGCGTCGCTTGCATCTATATATTCACCGCTTTTTTCCGCGAACTCGATTGCCTTTTTTGCCTCTTTTATTGCCTCATCATACCTCTTTGAAAAGTAGTATATTCCTGATAGGTAACCGTACCCCGTTATTTTAAACCGTACGCCCCCAGATTTTTCGGCAATTTCTATCATTTTTTCAGCATACAGCTTTGATTCTTTAAAGTTTCCAGTTTCCATGTACACCAGACACATGTTGCTGTACGCGTAATTGGCTCCATCGTAGTATCCCACTAAAAGGTTGTATTCCACGCTTTTTCTGAAGGATTCCAGCGCCTTTAAATATGCGCCCTTTTCCTTGTATATTAACCCTAAATTGTTGTAAATAGAGCCAACACCATCATAATCGTTAATAAATTCGTAGAGTTTCAGACCTTTTCGGTAATATTCAAGAGCTTTTGAAAGGTTTTTGCGACGCCTGTTTAGCACTCCCATATTATTGTAAACTGAAGCCATCCCGTGTTTGTCTCTCAGTTCCCGGAATATGTTAAGTGATTTTAGGTAGTATCTCTCAGCAACTTCGTAATTTCCCAAAACAAGATGCAGGTTGCCCATGTACTTGTATCCCTTTGCCATCTCTCTTTTGTTTTCCATCATTTCTGCAAGCTCAATATGCTTTTTTTCGTGATTAATTGCACTTTTATATAATCCCATCTTCCTCTCAACGTCACCTAAAATACCATAAGCAACCATTTGCAGGTACTCATCTCCAGACTTTATTATTCTCTTGCATAACACCCTCGATTGCTGGTAATTTCCGAACTCACCGTTGATTTTTGCCTCTTTTAACATGCCCATCAATTTCAACTTTTCTGCATAGAGCGAACTCTCATCAAAGTTCCCCGCTGACATGTGTGCATTTGCCATCCCTTCGTATAGTTCTAACCGTTTTGTTTCATCATCTTTAGAATTTAAGAATTTCTCTAAATTCCTCAAGTAATAAACAGATGACCAGTAATCATGCAGCACTATGCACTTTTTCGCGGATTTTTCAAGATATGGTATTGCTCGGTCTTTATGTTTACCATTTGTAAAGTGGTGAGCCAAAGTAAATGTTTTTTCCCATGGCATTGAATACTTGCTTTTTTCCACAATTTTTCCAATTTCTTCGTGTAATTTTATACGGGTATCCACTGGTATGTGTGCATAAACGTAATCTCTAAATTCCGCACTGGTGAATATGTACCCACTTATCTCCATTTTCATGCTGGTTGAGCGAAACTCTTTTATTATATTTTTTTCAATCAATCTTTTAATTGCGTTATCGTTTCCAAAACCCATTTGCTGGATAATCCCCCTCCAGAAAAAATTGCCCATGACAGAGCCTGCAAAGATTATTTTTCTCTCCATTTCGCTTGAATTTTCCAGTATGCATTGAAACAGGTCTTCTTTTTTCTTTATCATGTCATCTTTCCTGCAATTATGAAGCATCTTTACCAGCAGATTGTCCCAGTGCTGAAAATCCTCTGGGATGCCGAGCATATTTATTTTTTCCATATTCAAGTAACTCCTGAACTCTTCTTCAGAGGTATCAGGAAGAAGCAGAACATCCGCTCTGTCCCCCAAAAACAGCTTTTCAATCTCGTCTTTCAACGATTGAGTCTCTGTGTCAGGGGGATAGGATATAATCAAAAGCAGGTTTTTAACAGGATTGGCAGACAGATAACTCAAAAATCGAATGGATAATATGTCTGCATACTGAACTTCTCTTATTAGGACAATGGCAGGGGTTTTTCTATCCAGTTCTCCTCTCACCTTTCTAAAAAAGTTATTGTATTCATTTACCCGTGAGCCAAGAGCGCCCGGAGTGTTTACTAAGGAAAAGCGCATAATAGATGAAAGTGGCACGTACTTCTCTCCTTCCTCACAGCGATAACTGAGAATATTTATTCCCTTTTTTTTGAAAAAGCCCTCCACAAAATCTAAATTGCGATTTCGACTAAGCAATATTAAAATATTACCTGAATCCACTGCCTTTTTCCACGCAGCATCCAGTTTCTTGATGGCAAAATTATCATGAGAGCTCATATCAAGAGCATTTTTCTAAGACTATATTAACTTTGTGCTTAATTGTCCACTTTCAATATCATGTTTATTTCAGTGTATTTATAAAACAATCTCTTAACATGTTCCCTCATCTCTGCGAGAAGTGTGGCCTTTCAGTTATGTTTCTGTGCTCCGTTATGTTTATATATGTTATGGTACATTCATACCGTATGGCAACCTCATCTGAAGGTGAGAGTAAATCAAGGGCAAGTGAAAGTGACCAGGAAAAAAAAACCACTCCTAAAAAGAAGGACATTGGTGAACAAGTTTTAAAACCTTGTGAATATGAAATAGTCACAGAGGGGGATATCACCAAGCTAGTGGTAAAGGAATGCAAGAGATGCAAGTACCCGGGAGATTTAACGCACAAAAAATGCATGGGGCGGGTTTTAAAAACGCTTTCTTTATCTCCAAATGTAGAGCTTGTGGACCTTCAAAAATATAACGTGAGGGAGTATTTTGGAGAGAGCATAAGGTTGTTAAAAAGCATACTTGATTACGCGAGAACGCTCGAAAATATGAGCCTCAGAAATCCCCTTGCAGAATACTTTGGAGATGTGCCTGAGAAGGACAGAAAGAAGCTAAGGTGCCCCGTGTGTCCATTAAATCCCCAGAACGTCTTTGTTCATTTAAAGAATGTGTTTATGAACAATATTGATCAGTTTCCTACTTACTTTTATCACGTGGTGGACCAATTCGGGAAAGAGCCCTTTTACTCTGAACGCTGCAAAAAGTGCAGGGCTTCTACCCTGGAAGATTTAAACTATGTGTTCAGAGAGTACGTTCACTGGTTGGAAGATATGGGTATAAATGTAAACGTAAACCTCTCGGAAAAGGTTCGTACACCTCTAACTCTCTTGGCACAGGTAAGAACTGTGGGGCTGCAGGTTAGTGGAAAGAGGATAAAAGATACCATTGATGATATATTAATTAAAAATTCGCGCTCCCGGCCTGGATTTTCACCATCTTGGATTGTTTTTGACAGGCCAAAGGGAAGTGTGCTTGTTAAAGAATACGTCGTAGATGAAATTCCGGTTAAGCTTTACAGGTTACCTACTGAAATAGAAGGACTTTACTATGTGGACCCGCCAGAGTATCACATCCCTGATGAGCATATGAGACTAATTGATATGGCCAGAAAGGAATTACTTGCAGAGTATCCCCGTGGTATGAATGTTCTTAAACCCGGTGCGTCTATGAGGTACATTGAGGAAGAGGGTTCCAAGCTGATATTCAAGTTGGCTAAGCTTTACGGGATAAAACTGGGCAAAAACAGGGAGGAGGAAATGAACACGGTTAACCAACTTGCAAAGTACTTGATGAAATACACAGCGGGATACGGTGTTATGGAGATTCTCTTTAAAGACCCGTATATCCAGGATATTTATCTTGATGCGCCGGTATCCAATAACAACATATACGTGATTTTGCAAGGTGGGCTTGGGAAAGGAATTCCAGAGAGGTTTGTGACCAACATAGTCCTCAGTGAGAGAGATGCTAAAAGTATGATATCAAGGTTTAGAATGGAAAGCGGCAGACCATTCTCGGAGGCACATCCCTTGCTTGAAATAGATCTTAAGCAATTCAAAACGAGGGTGACGGCAGTTGGTCCTCCTCTGAGTCCAAGAGGTATATCTTTTGCGTTCAGAAGGCATTCCCGTGTTCCATGGACGCTTTTGAGGCACATATATTTTGAGAGCATATCTCCGATGGGTGCTGGTCTTCTCTCTTTCTTGATTGATGGAAACGCTACCATGCTGGTAACGGGAAGTAGAAGCGCCGGAAAAACATCTCTGCTAAGTTCTATCGCTTTTGAGTTCCCGCAGAGCCAGAGAGTTATTGTCATAGAAGATACCCCCGAGCTTCCTGCAGTATATATGCAAAGTTTGGGTTACAAAGTATTACCTCTGCTTGTTCGCTCTACCTTTGGGGGAACTGCCGAGATGACAATGGACGACGCGCTTCGCCTTGCCTTGAGGTTGGGAGAGAGTGCAATAATGATTGGAGAGGTAAGAGGTAAAGAGGCAAAGACACTCTATGAGGCAATGAGAGCAGGTACAGCGGGCAGTGCGGTTTTGGGAACAATTCACGCGAATTCACCGCGTGCTGTGTACGAGCGCGTTGTTTATGATATAGGGATTCCATCAATGTCATTTAATGCCACAGATGTTGTAGTGGTAGCAGGATTTACCAGGCCAAGCGGTCTGCACAGGCAGATAAGGAAAGTCGTGAAAATATCCGAGTACGTCAAGGGTAGCGATGGGGAGTTCCAGGACCTAATGGTATTTGATATGAGAGAGGGGATCCTCAAAGAAACGGACATACTCTACGATGGAAGCATACTTGTGGAGTCTATAGCGAAAGCGTGGGGTATGGACTATGAGGATGCGGTGGACAACATACGTCTAAGGGCCAAAATAAAAGCAGCTCTTGTTAGAAAAGCTGTTGAAACCGGTAATACTACGTATTTAAGTCATTACTGGGTAAGTTCTGCGAATAACAAAATGTGGGAACTAATTGCGAGGGATGTGGAAGAAGAAGGAATAGTTGACCATGACAGGGTATTCGAGAGATGGAAAGAGTGGTTCTTGAGCGGACGGTGATAATTGATGCTTTACGATAAGCTCTGCCTCAAAGTTAACCTTCTTTTTAAAGATAAATCAGAGGAGTTCAGGGATAAATGGGAAGAAGAGAGAAAAAAGAAAGTGGAAGAAGCAAGGAAAAAGTACCTGAAAGCAGAGGAAGAATACGAAAAGGTAATGAGCGTCCACAAGAAAGATGAGGTGGAGTACAAAAAAGCTTACAGCAACTACATAAAGGAATTTACAAAATATTTGAAGGTGCAGACGGAATACGACCGCGATGATTTTGCACAAACCATAAAATTTGCAAGGTTAAATGTTGAGCCATACCAGGTTGTATTCTTTGCGCAGATATTTCTGATTTTCTCCATACTGTTTCTTCTTGTTGTGGATATTTTTGTATTCATACTCACGCATAATCTTCTTATGACTATGTTTGCGGCACTTTTTTCGATAATAATACCTTTTGTAGGTTACTTTTTCATACTCAACTATCCATTTATGAAGGCGAATAGCCTCAGAATTAAAATGTTGGGATTCATGCCAGAAGCGATAAGCTACATGGTCATGTCTCTATACTTAAATCCATCCCTGGAGCATGCGGTGGCATTTGCAAGCGAGAACACTGAAGAGCCCCTTTCAAGTGATTTAAAGAAGATACTCTGGGGTGTTTATCTAAGAGAATACGATACCATTGAGGAAGCATTCGTGAAATTTGCATATGAATGGGGACAGTGGAACGACAGTTTCAAAAGGTCCCTATACACCCTTAGAATCTCCTCCATGAGATCCACTGACAAAGAAAGAAAGGAAACACTGGATAAAGCTTCAGAGATAATTATGGAAGGGTCAAAAAGAGATTTGATTGCCTACGCAGAAAGCCTGTACGTACCAACAATGGTGCTGTTCTCAATAGGTGTGATGCTTCCTCTGATACTTGCATCTCTGTTACCTATTTTACCCATTGGAAAGGACATGACATGGTTAATTGCGTTGACTTTTGATGTACTCATTCCGGGAATGTTCCTGATGTACGCAATGAAAATAATCAACGAAAAACCTGTGCTTACCACACCTCCTGATTTAGAAGTACATATGACTAAAAGGGAGAAGAATACTCTGATCGTAATTTCCCTCATAGTAGGTGCCATTTTCTTCTTCATGGGAACCCGCGGGCATGATTACGTCACGTCATCTTTTTTCCTGTGGGGATTGAGCATACCAATAGCCATATACTTCTTTGCTACCTCGGCACCGGTTAAGCCGGAGAGAGATATGATTGTGGCAATGAACGATGAGTTTCCAGACGCTTTGTTTAATATAGGTAGCAGAGTTGCAGAAGGAGAGCCATTTGAAGTGGCGACACAGAATGTTGTCAATCTCATGAGAGGAAGCTCAATAGAGATAC
>JALVVV010000032.1 GCA_027023265.1 DHVE2 group archaeon | reverse complement strand
AGAGACCATGTGAGTTCGAAACCCGATGTGAAAGTATCAGGTCCCTTTCCACTCTTGTAGTTGAAATCCCAGCCCAGCCCCATTTTATTAATTGGCGAAGAGGTGGGATCCGGACCGAGATATTTATCGCTCTCTGTGCCGTGGCATTTTCCGAAAGCATGGCCACCTGCAATAAGAGCAACGGTCTCCTCGTCATTCATACCCATCCTTCTGAAGGCAATTCTTATTTGCTTGGCAGATTCCACTGGATCAGGTTTTCCTCCGGGGCCCTCAGGATTCACATATATGAGACCCATCTCCGTCGCCGCATACGGCCTTTCAAGCTCTCCTTCTTTCACCCTCTTGCTTGTGAGCATCTCTTCCTCGGGACCCCAGTCCGGACTCTCGTCCGGCTCATATATGTCTTCCCTACCCAGGGAGAATCCCAGTATGTTTACACCCATGTCCTCCAGTGCGACTGTTCCCGCGAGGATGATCAGATCCGCCCAGGAGAGTTTTCTTCCGTATTTCTTCTTTATGGGCCACAGGAGCCGTATTGCTTTGTCGAGCCCTATATTGTCCGGCCAGTTTATCCTCGGTGGAAACCTTATGCTTCCATTTCTCGCCCCACCACGACCATCGTAGATCCTGTAACTTCCGGAACTGTGCCATGCCAAGCGTACAAACAGAGGGCCGTAGTGTCCGAAATCCGCAGGCCACCAGTCCTGCGGGGTTCTCATCAATTCTTTCAGGTCCTTTATAACGGCATCTACATCGAGATCGCGTACCTCATCTATATAGTCATAGCTAGGCCCATATGGATGGAATGCTGGGCAACTTTGTTTCAGTATTTTTAAGTTTAACCTATTAGGCCACCAGTCTGTTATCCACCTCTTTCTTGGTTTTGAGTTTTTACCCATCATTCCACCTCTAACAAATGTCTCAATTCTTCCTCCCCCATTTCAAAACTTTACAAACATGCTCTTTGATGCGCCACAAACCGGGCACTTCTCCGGTGGCTCATCACCCATATATGTATATCCGCAAACAGGGCATATGTAAATGCTCTTTTCTTCAATATCCTCGTTCTTAGAAGCTTTTTCCTTAGCATCTTCGTACATCTTAGCGTGAATTTTCTCAGCTTCTATGGCATAGTGGAATGAGCGTTCGGCTCCCTTCTCCTCAAAGTACTTTGCAATCTCCAAGTATGCAGGATACATATCCTCAACTTCAAATGTTTCTCCACCAATTGCAGTGGAGAGATTTTCTTCAGTACTCTTGACATACCCCAGGTTCGTAGCATGATTTTTCGCATGCACGAATTCTGCATAAGCTATAGCCCTAAACAGTCGTGCAATGTTCTTCTTTCCCTCTCTTTCGGCAACTTCGGCGAATATGGTGTATTTCATATGTGCCATACTCTCGCCGGCGAATGCCTCCTCTAAACTTTTTTCAACCATTTTTCTCATTTTTTCACCTCAACAAATTTTTTCAATTCTTCCAAAACTTTTTCAACATGACCATTAACACGCACATTTCTCCAAACTTTCACAATTTTACCTTCAGGGTCTATAAGGAATGTGGTTCTTATCGTACCATAATATTCTCTACCATAGTTTTTCTTCTTTCCCCAGGCACCATACCTCTCCAGAACTTTATGCTCTTCATCGCTTAAAAGAAGAATTTTCAGATTATGTTTCTCTATGAACTTCGCATGACTCTTGGGTGAATCTTTACTCACCCCGATTATAACTGCCCCAAGCTTTTCAAATTCCCCACGCATCTCTGTGAAGCCCTTTGCCTCCTTAGTGCATCCTGATGTATTATCCTTTGGATAAAAATAAAGAACTACCCATTTACCCAGGTAATCGTGCAGGCAATGCTCTTTGCCCTCGTAATCAGGCAGGCAAAAATCTTCTGCTATATCACCCTCCTTCATTTCATCACCCCCGCTTCTCTATGCTTCTCTGCGATTATCTTTGCAAATTCTTTTATTTTCTCATAATCTTCTTTCCTAGGCAACCCCTTAATTAGCAAGGGCTCTAAGATCTCAACTTTCAAAGCTCCAAGATTTGATTTTAGAATATCCACCGTTCTACCGCCCCAGCCATAGGAGCCCATTATCCCTATAAACTTGGCTTTAGGTTTAAGAGCATTGGTGAGGTAAGCAGCATAAACCGCATTGGGATGAGGCCCTGCAAGCATTGTAGGTGTAGCTAAAATAATCGTTGTAACATCAACCATATCTATTGCAATCTCTCCCAAATTAGATGTTATAAGATCCCTGACCTTAACCTCAACTCCTTCCTCACCTAAATAATCCACGAGAGCGTAGACCATCTTTTTAGTACTTCCAT
>JALVVV010000031.1:316-2340 GCA_027023265.1 DHVE2 group archaeon | reverse complement strand
GAGATATGGGGCGTGCTGTGCAAAGTTGCGGAAGCGGTGGCAAGCGCGGTGAATGTGTTCATAAGCATTTTGAAATGGTTGATTGAAAAGATGACTGACGCATTCACGGAACTTGTTACGCAAATATACGGAAATTTTCTTCAGGACATGGTAAACATAATCAAAGGCTGTATGGGAATAGAAAATACGGAAAAAGTTGCAGTAAATGTTAGGGGAGGAAACTACACAGAACTTATAGGATTTGCAGCTATAGAGATAATATCTTTCATTCTCATTAGTGGAATAGTGAGCAGATTTATAATGCTGGATACTACACTTCTGTCTTTGGAGGCAGCATTCACATTTTTAACAGATGGAATAGGAGGAGTAATAAAGAAGATTGCTGGGGAATTTATCAAGAAGAATATAAAAACAATAATAGAGTCGCTTGGAGGTGCAGCTTTCGGCGGGATGATATCGATGTGGCTGGGCACAACTCTGGAAGGCAACGGAAGCGAGATAATGAGAAAATTAGGCGATGTTATGAAATTCCCGTCAGAGTTAACGACGGCTATCTCCATGGCATTCTATTCCATGGCTAACTTCATATCCGGGCTTTACGAGAAAAAGCTCATCCTGTTCTATGTGGCCCTCGTCGCCTCCACCATTGGCCTCACCTTCACCGCGCTCGAGGACCTGCTTCCGCCGATGAGCCCGCAGGGAAAAGTTTGGGTAGATGCTATACTGCTTATTGTGAATGCGATTGGATTTTCGGCTTTGATTATCGCACTAAAAGACAAATGGACTGAGTGGAGAGATATAGTTGATGGGTTATCTACAATACTGGAGATATTTGCATCCATCGGTTCAATGATTGCGCTGGGTATATATCTTTCCAGAGACATCAGCGAGGCACAGGGAGGCGATTAAATATGAAGCCCATAAAGACTTTCCATCTTATTTGTGAACCTATGCTTTCATTTGGTAGAATTGTAGCCATACTGGGCGTGGTAGGTATCCTAATAGGATTTTTCTTCGCAGATTATCCAAGCATTCTTAACGGTAAGATATATAAATATGACCTGCAGACAAGAGCAATTGAAATCTTTGGATACGCTTTTTTCATTTTTCTAATAATAGTCGGGCTCATCGGGCACAGGGTGCAGAAATGGGATGAGTATAAGATAGAACTCTATCCAGACAACTGGATGCGTCATATTCTCATTCACCCAGACGGTGATGAGGAGTTCGCATATGTACTTCCTGATCTGGTTAGTGGTGTGTCTAAATACAAAAAGAGGTATTCAAGAAGAAAGAAGAACTGGTATATCTGGTTGGATTTTGAATTTTATTACGATGGTAAATTATACGCCGCAAATTTTGATGGGTGGGTAGTAGAACCTAAAGATGTAAGAAAGTTTGATGACTTTGCAAATCTACTGAGAAAACTGGCGCAGGAGAACAGAAAGAAGATAAAGGGAAAAATTCCGCCAAGAATACTTGCTTATGGTATGCGGACATGGGCCAACAGCGAATATGGGCAGAAGGTATTTGAGGAGCGGGAGAGGTTGATGAAGGAGGATGAGATAAATGAGTGGAGCGATTAATTATGTGGGGCTAGGAATTTCCGTATTAATTGGCGCTCTGCTGGGCTACGGTGTGACTAAGTATATGGTGAGCGGTAAGGAGTATCGGGAAAAGCACAGAAAGGAACTGATAAGGGCTCTGGTGGAGGGTCTGATTTTTATGATACTAGGGTACATGCTGTACTGGTATGGATAGCAAGCTAAAAGGAGGAACAATAAATGAAGAACACCGATGACTCATATGTGAATATAGACTCCGATTCACTTACGAATTTGGAAGAATATCGTCTTGATCATTCCGGGGATTTTGATAATGATGCATTGCCAGATATTTATGACTGGGATGACGACAACGACAGCATACCCACATCCATCGAAATACAGTATCATCTGAACCCGTACGACGCTTCGGATGCTGCCGGAGACCTTGACCACGACGGATTGAGCAATCTCTTCGAG
>JALVVV010000031.1:0-306 GCA_027023265.1 DHVE2 group archaeon | reverse complement strand
ATACCGACGGCGACCATATCCCGGATGTGGTGGAATCGATGCTGAACAATGCCTCACATTTTCTGGAGTTTTACAACTTCACGCATTGCGATGACTGGATGAAAGATTACCGCATAGCCCTGTGGAACGATTACGAGTGGAGCATAGCGTATTACTACGCGCTGCTGTTACATAAGCGGTTCGATAAGCTTTATTCAAAGCTTGAAGGTGCGACACAGAATCGCATACAGACGTTTGAGGCATACGCGGCGTATAATGAGAGCTGTCTTGAGAATGCGACGAAGTATATTACAACGCAGTATAATC
>JALVVV010000030.1 GCA_027023265.1 DHVE2 group archaeon | reverse complement strand
AGATGTGGTCAAGAAAGGAAATTACAGCCACGAAAATATAGACCTGCTTGGTATAAAGCGTCTTGGAAGCTATTTTTACATAAAAACAGCAGCGCCAATTTTAGCCGGAGACTACATACCTGAAGTGGTAATGAAACCCATAATAGATTCAGATAGGGACACGGTGCCAGATAAATTCGACCCGTATCCCCACGATTTCAACAACGATGGCATACCGGACAACGAAAGTTATGTTGTAGTAGATGGGAAGAAACTGCCAGACGTGGACGGCGATGGAATTCCCGATTACCCTTACGGCCCGGACATGTGGCTCAATACCACCATACCCTCTTGGTTCCCAAAACCATATGCAGGAAGGCACGTTAGCGTGTACATAGGACCACTCCCAAAAAAGCCGGTTACGGGCAATGACACATTTTACGTGTACATAAAGTCCAAAAATGGTGCATTCCACGCACCGTATCTTCCGTTCAGCTCGAATTACATGGTGAAAATAAGCGGAAAGGGATTTCACGCAAGTTCTTATCTCTTAAAGTTCACCGGTGGAAAATGGGTGAAGGTAAGAAAGGTGCCCATTGCTTTCGTTAATAACCAGCTGGAAGGAAACGCGTATGTGAATGGAACCATATTCGTACTGGCGCGGGACTGGCTGGGGCAGTACGACATGGAAGAATGGAACAAAGATGGAAATATAAGTATTATAAAAATTTGGCAAAATAACGATATGGAGACAAGAGCAACGGGGACTGTCACAAGGTATGAAAATGAGACGCTATATTGGAACAACACATTATCTTTTGAAGGCTTAATCTTAATAAACTGTACAATCGTGGTTAATGGCACACTTGACCTTGAAATATCCGGAGATTTCTATATGGACAACCATAGTGTTATAACTGCTAATGGCACAGGATACGAAGGTGGACAGGGAGGAACTTCATCTAACAAAGATGGTGCCCCTGGTATGGGTCCTGGAGCCGGAAGCGGTGGAAATTACAATGGCGGTGGCGGGGGAGGTGGAGCATACGGAGGTAGTGGCGGCAATGGCGGTGGAAATTATGGAGGCAGCGGTGGCACACCTTACGGAACAGCCGATGGCGATGACATAGATATGGGCTCTGGTGGCGGTGGCGGAGCATATACAAAAATTAATACTTTCATTGGTGCCTTTACAGGAAAAGGAGGCGCAGGAGGCTCAGGCGGCGGTTATATTAAAATAGACGCTGGAGGAAACATAAAAGTAGATGGTGCAATATACGCAAATGGGGAGAATGGTTATAATGGGATAGGAGCAGGAGGCGGAGGTGGTAGTGGTGGAGGAATTCTGTTAGAGGCAGCTAACATAACAATTAACGGTTATCTAAATGCCACTGGAGGAGATGGTGGTTATGGGGTTTTAGGAAGTGGTGGCGGCGGCGGTAGTGGCGGGAGAATAAAATTGCTATATACAAATAATTACTACATCAACTCCACGGGAGTTCATTATAATATATCTGGAGGAAAAGCAGGAAGTAGTGGTGTGAGTAGTAGTGGAGATGCAGGGAATATTGGTACATTCAAACCTGTGCGCATACCTGAATTGAATTCAAAATGCGAAATAATCATAGTCATAGGTATTTTTATGATTGCAGGGAGAACAAGATGGAAAAAAGAGTAAAAACACGCACTTAGAAAATTATATAACCCATTCTGTTATGCGCCAAATATGTTTGAAATTCAGGTCAAAATGATTTCACCGATAACATCCGAGACGGATTTGGACAGGGCCCTTATTTATTTCCTATCTGCAATTGGATACATAAAATATCAGGATGACCGAGATTTTGAAGATGCAAAAAATTCCGTGGGATACAGGCTCTTTAAAGATTGCTTTCTTATACACCCCAAAAAAATGTGGAGCGTTGACGAGCTCATCAACTGCCTTAAAACTTCAAGGCCCACGCTATACCGGCACCTGAACAAGCTGAAAAACTACGATATTTTAGAAGAGGAGCACGATGGCATAGCCAAGAAGTACCGGCTTAGATTTGGAAATTTCAGCAGGGCCTGGAACTTCGTGGAGGCAAACGTTAAAATGGCAATGGAGAATTACCGTACCATGGCAGAACATATATCAAAGTTAGCGGAGGGAGAAATATGATTAAGAATCTTGTGCCCGGATCAAAATGTGTGGTGTACGTGGCAACCTCCAACGAAGAGGTGTCAAAGAACAGTGGCACTTTTCAGGGATTTGTACCTGTTGGAGAAGATAGTTCAATTTGCCTTGAGCTGGACGGGAATCACGGAGAGCTTGAAGGTACTCTCAGGCTCATACCCACCAACATGATTGCTGCGATAGATGTAATAGAGCTTGCCAAAGAGGAAAAAGAAGAGAAAAAATACGAGGATACGCACTACTACAGTTAAAGGGAAATAACAGCCACGTCCTCGTATATGGGCCCATCTTGAGTCAATGTGCTTTTTTTGATTTTTATTTTGTCCACGTCAACATCGCCAAAAACCATATTTTTGAATGGTTGTAATTTATCCATATCAATTCTGCCTTTGACCCGCGCGACGGTAATGTGTGGCACGTAGCTTCGCTCTTTTTTAAATCCCATGGTGGTGAGCCTGGAATCTATGCACTTCATAACATCAGATACTATTTTTCCGTCTTCAACGCCAATCCACACTACCTTGATGTAATTTTCGTTTGGGAAAAAACCAATTCCTTTCAGTCTCATGGTAAATTTTTCAGGTTTGCAGCTTCCAACAAAGCTTGCTATTTTATCAACATCGCCTTCCCGGATTTCACCCAAAAACTTCAAGGTCAAATGAATGTTTTCGGGTTCAACAGCCTTGAATTTGCCCTCTATGGCGCTCTGCAACTTCTCAATACTCTTAAAGTAAGGTACTTCTATTGCTATAAACGCTCGCATAAATACCCATGTAAGACCATGTTAAAAAATATGCGATTGAAAACCATAAATCATTTAAAGTAATGCTGAGAGTTTGTTTATATCACCTATGCTAAAAACTCACCTCTCAAGCATATTTTTTATTATTTCCTTTTTCAATTTTATTAGTTTAAGTCGCCGCACCTCAAGTTCTCTTATTTCTCTCTCTATTCTCCGAAGTGCCTCACCGTAATCCATGCCCCTGAATTCATCCAGTACATCATCGATGCTCACCTTATCTATGTTGTATTCGCGGATATCAAATATACCTGGAGCAAAATCCACAAAAAGAGAGAAGGATTTGGAAACTTCGTACATTTTTCTTGGGGCGCCACGTTCGCTGCGCTCCTCTCCTGCTCTCTTGATTATTTTCCTGTTTTCCAGCATATCCAGGTGTTTCATCACTGCCTGCTGCGAAGTCCTCAACTCCCTGGCTATCTGGAGTGCGTACTGTCTGCCCTCCACTAACATTCTCAGTATCTCTCTCCGGGTATGATTTTCGATTGCGCGCAGGATTGCATCTATGTCATCTTCGTACATAGGCATCAGCGTTACTCAATGCTTATCTTCTTGCCCTTCTTCTCCTTTGGCTTCTCCCTCTCAAACACCACGTCCAATATTCCGTTTTTATACGTTGCTTTAACCTTTCCAGATTTTACCTTGGCTGGCAGTACCACTTCCTTGTAGTACTTGCGCTCAGGAGTATCTACTTTTATAGTTAGCACCTGGTTATCCTCGTCCAGGCTGAGGTCAATGTCATTCTTGGTAACTCCGGGCAACTCTGCAGTTACACTTATCGTCTCTTCGCCTTCCATGACATCTACCAGCGGCTCTCTGTACTCCGCCATGTTCTCCGATGATCCGGGGAATTTCCGGGGCACGTTGCCGAACTCCTCTATGTGTGGCTTTCCATCAGGGCCCACTCTCATGCTGAACCCGTAAACGTAAGGACCACGTATCTCTCCACCCTTTCCAAACTCGCTCATTATCCTGTTCATCCATTCTTCCATTCTCCTGAACTCCTTCTCTATATCAAAGAAATCATCCCAATCGTAGAAGAATGGGTCCCTCCATTCGTCGTTTCTATCTTCCCTATCTCTCCTTCTCCTCATCACCATTTTTATCACCTCCAGTTATCAACTATGTGTTGACATTATTATGATACTGTTATAGTATTTAAGTCTTTTCCAAAGGGTTTATATATGATAAATACAATATGAATATTGCAGAAAGGCATCCCATCCCTTCTGGCATATCTCTTTATTTTTTTAATATCTGCTTTTGCGTGATGATGCAAGTTATTTATAACACGAATAAATAACCTAAATATGGACGTTAACTTGGCATTCACGCTAATAATCACGGCAATAATTATCATAATTTTGCTTCCAAGGCTCAAAGTAAACATTGCAATAGCGATAATTACCGGTGCAATGTTTCTCCTCATAACTTTAGGCGCAAACTGGGGATCGGTGCTTGAGGATTTGCTTCAGTGGAGCTTCTGGAGAATAATTGTAATAGTATTTCTCTCACTTCTAATAGTGGCACTTATGGAAAAAACAGGATACTTGAACTTGATGGTTGATGCAGTTAAAAAAATTGCACCATCCCTCGGCGCTTCCCTTGTATCCATATCTGCATTCATAGGTCTGCTTCCCATGCCCGGCGGCGCCTATGTTTCTGCCAGGCTTGTAGATCCCCTAACGAAAGAGATGGATTTAAATCCTGTGGAATCTACATCTCTCAATTACTGGTTCAGGCACCTGTGGGAGTACGCATGGCCTCTCTACACAGGTGTGATTGTAGCCGCTGAAATTTTTGGGGTGTCTATTTCCGATTTTGTCATGCACATGTCTTTTCTACCTTTAATTGCAATCACGGGAGGTTTCCTATTCATATACCTGCCAATAATGAAACGAAAAAATGTAAGAATGAAAAACAACGAAAAAGAGGGGGCTTTAAAAGACCTGCTATTCGCATCGTGGCCCATAATACTGGTGATGGAGCTAACCCTTTTAGGGATTCCGTGGATGGAAAAAGGAAGAATGGTTTTGATGAAAATAGACCTATTCTATTCTCTTCTGATAACTGACATTCTGCTAATTGCAATAATACTATCACACAAAAATGGAAATGATGTTAAGTATTCATTGGGATTTGCACTAAAGCCCACGTTTCTGGGGGTGACCTTCGCCGCACTGTTCATGAAGATTGCCGTGCTGGAGACGAACTCCATGCACTACACTTACGCGTTCTTCAACATGTACGGTATTCCCCCCTTCGTTGTGATAATGATTCTACCTTACCTTGCAGGACTTATGACTGGCGTTACCGTGGCTTACGTAGCCGCCACATTTCCATTATTGCTCCCATACATGGGTAATCCTGTAAATTTCGCAGCGGTGGCCCTTGCATACGCTTCCGGCTATTCAGGACATCTAACATCTCCTGTACATCTCTGTCTGGTCCTTTCTTCAGAGCATTTCAAGGCTAATTTGTACAAGGTAATAGTAAGAGTGCTTCCAGCGGTGATATTTGTTCTGGGGACCACTCTCATCATATACTTCCTTGCATAATGTTTTTATACATAATCTCAATTCGCATCTCGGTGTTTAGTATGGAGGAGCTTCTATGCACGGTAGAATTCGTTGAAGAAGAAGGCGTGTTCGTGGCCAAGCTCCAGAGCCCACTGGGCGGACTTAGGGAGTACAGGAGCGCGTCTTTCGATGAGGTGCTTGATCAGGTTATGATCGAGCTGCAGCAGGAATTTGAAGGTGTTTTGTAAATGTTCTCCGAAAAAGATGTTAATGACATCTCCAATTTTTTGAAAAAAGAAGATTGCCCTTGGTTCTGGATTGACATTACCACCACCATGGGCCCCACCAAGTTAGAGGAGTATTTTAAAGGATTAATAGGTGGTGACACTCTTAATCACTGGTCTCCATCCACTCCTGAGGGATACCTGGAAATTAGCGGCAATGAAAAGAATGTTGTCATACATTGGATAATCGGAGAGAATGACAAACTGGTGAACTTCACATGCGTTGAATGCGTTGACTTTGACGAAATAGACAAATCTCTGGCATCAACGATAATACACAACAGCGTCATAAGAATAATGTCAGAGAAATTTTAGAATTTAAGATAATACTTGACCGCGGTGTCCATCGTTTCCCTCTTAACGTTAGATATCCCGCCGTGAATTTCAAACATTTTCACAAAAAATCCCTCTATGATCGGGTACACTTTATTATTTATTTTAGACACGCGAATCCAGTAAGTCTTCTCACTCATTGTCCGATATCCTGTGTGAAACACGGGAAAATTCTCCCTGGCGTATAAAACCATTTTCTGAACGCTCCTGCGTGGGGGATAATGCCCCGTGATACCCCTGAAATTAATATTGGCTTTTTCTGCAAGGTAAATCCCCAATCCTTTTAAAAGGGAGTCGTCTTTTAGAACTTGAACGGCTCCATTCATAACTCCCATGTAATAGCTGGAATGGTAATCCTTATCTTCAACGATATCCGCAGGTTTGGTAAACAAAATGCCATTCTCGTTCGCTTTATCAACCAGTCTATTTAACCCATCTACCCCTCTCTTCTTTGCAACATAATCCATCATCCTTAGCAACACATAACCTTTGACCATACGCTCACCACGGGTTATATTGAATTAAAGGTTATATTTTTTTCCACTCATTTCGGAAGCAATAGCTCATCTTTGTCGTCTCTGATAAATTTGGATTCCATAGCGCTCTGAAAGCTCCTTATTCTTTTTCCCTTCTTTTCTGAAATTACCAGCGTGTTTATGAAGCGCTCGGAGTACCTCTGTCGAGGGTCACCTTCCGTGCTAAGACCCGCTATTGCGTCAGTAATAACGATTAAAATATTTAGCTTTGTAAGGTTTCTAAGCAATGCCTGTACAACGGATATATTACCGATAAATGCAACGGCCCGTATTTTAAATATGAACTTTCCAGGCGTTTTTCCAAAAACCGCATCAAAAATCACTGAATAAATATACCATACTGGACCTTGAAGAAAAAGAGTTAAAAGATAATCTAAAAGTGCCATCGGCTTTATAAAATAAAGAATTAAAATGGCAATACCCCACGTTATGCCAAAATCCACAATTGCTGCAAGAGTGCGCCTTACCCATAGGCTTTTCAGATGTTTATCGTAATCCATTATCTCAAAGCCAGTCTGCATACAGTAGAATAATGCAATACATATCATAAAACTTGCCGTTAAACGCCTGGAATATTTCATCATGAAAGGTCAAGAAAATCCGTTATACCCTACCCTTCTGCACAGTGTGTTTAGCAATGCCTTGTATGACTCAGCCACGACCTCTCCCGGCCTTTTCAATCAGGTTTTCCGCGGTCACTATGCCGTTGTAGATAAACTTCGCCACCTTTATGGCAGTATTCACCAGTTTGCTCTGGAGCCACTGTATTATGCGGCCCAAGGAGTCTTTTGGCTCTGCTCCCGTCGCTGAGTTGTGCAATCCAAAGTAAGATATGGCTTCGTGTATATCGCATAGCATACCTGCATTTCCTGATGTCGTGGCTGTGTAACTAATATATACCAAGTTTCTCATTTATTATCTCCATATAGTTTTTCCTCAAAATATTTTCTCCACTTGGGATTTTTGATTTTGTCCAACGAATCCGCGCATGTTATTTGCTGTAATGCATCTATTAATGCTCCTACGACTCTGTAATTTGCAAATTTTATCACCTTATATCCGACATACGATTCTATGGAATATTTCAGTACATGTCTGAAAAAACTCAATACTTTTGCTTGGGGGTGAAGACGATTCCCTCAGGCTCTGTTATTATCTCATCAAGCATCGCTATTTTAACTCGATAAACCCTCGCTGCCATGGGCGCCGGTTGCAAGGGCATATTGATTGTCAGAAAATACAAGGAAGGAATTAAGCCGCTCATCGAGCTAAAAATATCATAGCTTCGAAGCAATGAGCTCCTGAACCAATCTAGCAGCCAATATTGCGGTATTGCCGTTATCATATTCGGGATTGACCTCTACAATATCCGCACCGATGAGCTTTGAGCCAAGAATGTTGATAATTTTCTTAACTTGCAGGGGACTAAGCCCGAAAAACTCCGGCGTGCCAGTGCCCGGTGCGAACTCCGCGCTTATACCGTCAATGTCTATGCTCAAATAGATACGATCTGTACCAATTTTCTCACAAGCAAGTTTAACGGCATTTTCTACTCCCAGCTCCATTATTTGATAAGATGTTAAATATCCATAACCTAACTCTTTGGCAGCTTCTACTTCTTCCTTGGAAACAGAGCGCACGCCCAGTGCAAACACTTTTCCGTTAAGAGCTTCAAATGCGCGCCGCGCCCACGCAGCGTGGCTCCACTTTGTACCGAGATACTCACTTCTAAAATCTGTGTGTGCATCGATGAAAATAATGCCTGCATCAGAAGGAAGCGCGTTTGCTATACCTGCGGTTAATGAATGCTCGCCACCCAGCATAATTGGAAATTTTCCTTCAGAGAAAAATTTGCCGGCGTAGAACTTGACTGCAGAAATAACATCCTCCACTCCGGCATCTTCGTCCATAGAAATAATATGCCCAAAATCATGAATTGCCACAGTACCTATATCAAAATCATGCTCTACTAAGTAACTCTCCAGATTGTAAGATGCTTTGCGTATCTCGTCTGGGGCAAACTTAGAGCCGTGCCTGAAAGAAGAGGTAGAATCAAAAGGCACGGAAAATATGACAAAACGAGAGGATTCGTAATCTTCCGTTGCGTCAGCGAAATTGAGCAGCATTTCAGGAAATCTTCATTATTTTTCTCTTTCCCATCGCTTCCCAGTACTGTGCGTTTTTGCCTGGCTCTACCTGGTCTTTCAGTTCGTCTGGAATGCGCAGCTCAAATGTTTCAAACGTTTCAGAGTCCATGAGCTGAACTTCATCGCCCATAACTGCGAGAATCTGTGCGTCTCTCTTCTCAATTATTGGCACCTTTACCTTGTGCTTGACGGGATACACAACGCTTCTCTTCTGTCCGTCAAATACGCCTATGGCCACGATTCTTGCCTTTGCTTCTCCGTGCTTCCCGGGCTTGCTCGTGGTCATCTCCACGATTTTGCAAGGCTCATCATCTATTACCATATATCCTCCGACTTTCAGCTCCCTAACTTCAACATCTCTCCATGACATAAAGCACCGATTTCCCATATTCGCTTCCCATTTATATAGATTTTGCATCATTTACGGAGCAAGGTGTATATGGGCAGAACTCAGATTTCCTATTTTTGCCCGTTTTTGAATGTATGCTTTTTGAGGGTGTTTTCTGGAGAAAGTATAAATTCTTTGGAGAATATCTTGTCAGCGTGAGCAAGAAGATAAAGGTTTGCCCGATGTGCGGTAGCAGAGATGTTTACGTGGTGGATGGGGGAGTAATGGGAATGGTATACCGGTGCAAGCAGTGTGGGTACGAAGGCTCGTTCATCGTGGAAATAGATGAGGATGAGTACGAAGATTTCGTAAAAAACAAGAATAAAAAATCTGTTAATGATTGACAGTTAATTATGCAAAAAATCTGATTGCGGTGCTTTTAATTGAATCCGTAGGATTGCGAACATTTAAAAACAATGGTGTCAATACAGAAGTATGCCTCTGCTGCAAGTAGCTCTGGATTTCGTGGTTCTTCAACGCGCTTTGAAAGCTGCTAGAGAGGCGGTGGAAGGGGGGGCGGACTGGATAGAGGCAGGCACTCCCTTGGTGAAAAGCGCTGGTATGAACGCCATAAGAAAATTGGCTGAACTTGGCAGGCCGGTTGTTGCGGATCTCAAGATAATGGATGTTGGTCGTGTTGAAGTTGAAATGGCGGCGAAGAGCGGGGCTAAGGTAGTCACAGTGCTTTCCCTTGCCGATGATGAGACAATACGTGATTCTGTAGAAGCAGCGAGAAAATATGGTGCGAGTATAATGGTGGATTTGATAAACCATCCACATCCTGAGAAGAGGGCGAGAGAGGTTGAAGAGATGGGTGCAGATTACGTTTGCGTACACGTTGGTGTTGACCAGCAGATGCACGGCAAAGACCCGCTTGCATTTCTTGAAAGGGTTGCTTCGTCGGTTAAAATCCCCGTTGCGGCCGCTGGTGGCATAAACGCGGAGCTTGCACCGAAGGTTGTTGAAAGTGGTGCGGAAATAGTGATAGTGGGTGGGGCCATAATAAAGGCACCCGATATTGTCAGGGCCACAAAGGAAATCAAGGCATCTATGAGCGGGGTGCCTGTGAAAACTATGCTATACAAAAAATACGATGTGAATGATTTGCTAAACGCGTTTGAAATGGTCTCCTCTTCAAATCTGAGCGACGCTATGCACCGTAAAAATGCCATAGGCTCCTTTATTAAGTTATCCGGTTCCAAGATGATCGGTCGCGCTTTCACGGTGCGTACTATGGATGGAGATTGGGCGAAGCCCGTGGAGGCGATTGCTCAGGCAAATAAGGGTGATGTGATTGTGGTTGATGCTCAGGATGGTAATGTTGCGGTGTGGGGTGAGCTTGCCACATGGAGCTGTAAGATAAAGGGAATTGCGGGAGTAGTGGTGTTTGGTGCGGTGCGGGATGCAGATGATATAAAGAAAATTGGTGTTCCTGTTTATGCAAGGCGTGTGGTGCCAAATGCAGGCGAGCCAAAGGGTTTTGGTGAGCTCGGCGTGATACTGAACATAAATGGTGTGACAATAAAGCCGGGAGATTGGATAGTTGGTGATGAAAGCGGAATTGCAGTTGTGCCCAGAGAAAGGGCAGTGGAAATTGCAAACAGGGCTGTTGATGTTATGGAGCACGAGAATAGAATAAGGGAGGAAATAAAAAGGGGCTCATCGCTATCCACGGTTATGGAGCTTCAAGAATGGGAAGTGCGCCGCTGAGGGCAAATCAACAGCAAAATTACGATAGCAGGTGCTCAACGAGCTAATTTTTCCGGTATGTGCTACTGCCAGCTTCATTTTCTCCATTATTGTTGTCATATTCACGTCCATATACCTGATCTTCGCTGTGTTTTTTGCTTCTTCTCTAACCTCTTGTTAACTGATTTCCCCTGTGCTTGCCTATGCATTTAATTGTGTTGAAATTTAAAAACAGTGCTTTCTAAATATTAATTTTGATAATGAGTGCCTTAAAAGAAGCTCTTTTCTCTACCATTCCCCTGCTAATTATCTTTTTTTGAAACATTTCAAGAAAAAATTAAATACCAGTGCTTCGTTATTAATTTGTGGTTAATGGCGATGATAGGATGGTCCGCGTTCCGCGGGATATGTACGATGCCATTGGTGAACTTATAAAGAAGTATCCACAATATGGATGGAAAGGTCCTTCTGAGTTTGTCAGGGATGCCATTCGAAGGTACGTGGAAGAGCTCCACAGGCGTGAGATTCTTTTGGAGCAGGCTAAAAAAATCATGCCGGACCGTGTGAGAGTCATTCTTTCAAAGTTTATGGGTGAGGACGAGGCAAGGGATGTTTATGAAAAGATAATGAAAATAGACGAATCTGACCCGGAAAAGTTCATAGATGAGGTTGTTCTTATCTTGAAGGAGCATGTGGGTGAGAAGCTTGCAGAGTTGATTGCTCGGAGAATTGTAGAGGAGAGGGGATTATGAAGGTAAGTACAGGTATAAAAAATCTGGACATGATTATGGATGGCGGCTTTGTAGAGAGAAGTTTTAATCTGGTGTACGGAGGCGGAGGTACTGGAAAAACACTGTTTACTTTTAACTTTCTGCTTAATGGTGCAGAAACAGGTAACAGTGTTCTTTATGTCACATTGGAGGAAGCATGGGAGGATATTATTCGCAAGTTACCGGAGGGTATGAGAAAGAGACTTAATGCAGTTAAGAACAATTTTCATTACCTGGATTTTGGCAGCTTGAGACCAGTTCTCGGCAAGGAGATAATGAATGTTGATGTGCTCATGGAAGCCATAGCAAGTAGCATAGTGGTGAATAATGTAACCCTTGTTGGATTTGATGGTATTGCACCTCTGTCCATTTACTATGATGATGAACATAAATTGAGGAGCGTGATATTCAATTTATCACAGGGTATAAAGAGCTACGGGGCGACCACAGTGTTTACAAGCGAGGAAATTGAGGGACGAAGCAGATACGGGACGGAAGAGTTTGTTGCGGATTCCGTTATTCGCCTGATTTACACGGGTGAGAAGCGCAGGATACAGGTTTTGAAATCACGTGGCACAGATTTTGTTGGTGGGAAGCACGGGTTGGAGATAGTATCTGATGGCCTCAGAGTTTATCCAAAGATTTTGTTTGTTGGTGCAAAGATAAAGCAGAAATCTGTGAGTATAGGTATACCGAAGTTAGATACCATGCTCGGGGAGACGTTTTCAGGGGACATAACACTCCTTACCGGGCCCCCTGGCACTGGCAAGTACCTTTTTGGTATTTCCTTCATAAAGAACGCTTGCAAGCAGGGTAAAAAGGGATTGTTCATCTCTTTTGAAGACAGTGTGGGGAAGATAAAGAGGCGGTTAGAAGATGCAGGTGATGGCAAGTCTATGTGCAGGGTTGTTTACATAGACTCTGGGAATATTGATATTTACAAGTTGATGTGGCAGTTAAAGTCTTTAGCGACAGATGCCAATAGGCTGGTTTTACATGGCATGAATAATCTCGCGGGTAACGATGAGTACGAGGATTTTGTCCATGAGTTTTTGAAATACGTGAGGGCAAGTGGAATCAGTACCATGGTGACGTACAATACCTCTCAGGTGATTGCCACAAATACCCTGGGGGATGATAAGATAGTGAATTTATCGGACAATATAATAAAACTCCTGTTTGCGGAAATAGGCGGTGAGCTAAAGAAAATTTTGGTTATAATAAAAAGTCATTCGCCTACCCACGAGCGTGGGTTAGTTGAGTACCGTTTGGGCAAGAGTGGCGTTGTGATTGTGGGTAAAATAGAAGGTATGGAGGGTGTGATGAGCGGCACGCCTACACGGCAAATGGAGATTAAAAAGAGGGTAGAAAGCTTTTTCAAGTGAAAATTTTAATAGTTTTCTATCTTCTTCCCCTCTATGTTTAGGACTCACACGACCAAAGAAGCTTCTGTATTGGATGGCGAGGAAGTAAAGGTTTGCGGATGGGTGCATGATATACGGGTTTTGGGAAGGATAGCCTTTATAATTATCCGCGACCGCTATGGCTTTGCTCAGCTCACTTTAATAAAGAGCGTTATAGGAAAGGAAAATTTTAAGAAGTACACAAAATTAACCAGGGAAAGCGTGATATGTGCCAGGGGCAAAGTCCAGAAAACCGAGCAGGCGAATCTTGGTTTTGAGATAGTTCCAGATGAAATAGACGTGCTAAATCTGGCAGAAACCCCACTGCCTTTGGGTGTTGCTGATAAAGTTTCAGCAGATATGGAAACGAGGATAGAGAACAGGTTCTTGGACATGAGAAAACCTGAAGTTCTCGCTGTGTTCATTGCACGGAGCAATATCCTACGGGGAATAAGAGATGTGCTTCTCAAGGAGAATTTTATAGAGGTGCATACCCCAAAAATCGTGGCAACAGCTACCGAGGGAGGAACGGAATTATTCCCTGTGAAGTATTTTGAGAAAGATGCTTTCCTTAATCAGAGCCCACAGCTTTACAAGCAGATTCTTATGGGTTCTGGATTTGACAGGGTATTTGAAATTGCTCCTGCTTTCAGAGCAGAGGAGCATAACACCACCAGGCATCTAAACGAGTTCATATCAATTGATGCTGAGATGAGCTTTGCAGATGATGAAGATGCAATGAGTGTTCTGGAAAGAGGGATACAAAATGCGATAAAATATGCAGTTGAAGATGAGACTTTCAAGTTATTAAATCAAGATATCAATGTTCCTGAGATCCCATTCAAGAGGCTCACATATGATGAAGCTCTGGAAATTATCAATTCTCGGGGGGTTAATATAGAATGGGGAGAAGATTTCTCCACGGAGGCTCTTAAAATTTTAGGCGAGGAAATGGACGATTTTTATTTTATAACGAAGTGGCCCCTTGAAATAAAACCCTTCTATGTGCTTCCATTTGAAGAGAAGTACTCAAAGGCGTTTGATCTTATGTATAGGGACAAAGAGCTTAGCTCTGGAGCACAGAGAAATCACGTTTATGCGTCTCTAATTGAAGTGATGAAAAGCAAAGGACTAAATGCGGATAGCTTTGAATTCTACCTTCGTGCTTTCAGATACGGCATGCCACCTCATTCAGGATGGGGTCTCGGACTTGAGCGCTTGGTTATGATTATAACAGGGGTGAAAAATATAAGAGAATGTGTGCTCTTCCCCAGAGATAGAACAAGATTGGTGCCATAAATATAAAATAATAAACCCCTTACCTTATCTTTTTGGCATAATGCATGTTGTTGGTGCTATTATTATTTCTATGTGATGTATGGTCATAATCTCAATTATTTACCTTCCTTTATATGTCCTCTTCAAAGTAGCGTGTGCTATGAACCGTAGGATTAAAATAAATATTAAATAAAAATTAAGGAAATGAGAATAACTTACTTTAACATCAAATCTTCGTACGCGCTCAGGGCAGCTACAGCTCCCTGCCCAGCAGCTATTATTATCTGCCCTGCAGTGCCCGTTACGTCCCCTGCGGCGTAAATTCTCTCCACGTTTGTTCTCATTTTTTGTGTGACTCTTATATATCCTCTGCCGTCCGTGTCAACACCTATCTTCTTTGCAAGGTCGCTTATGGGCACAAGACCTACATATACGAATATCCCTTCCACGGTTATTTCTTTTGTTTCTCCACTTTCTCTGTCTTTATATATAACTTTTTCCACTTTTTCTTTACCCTTGAATTCTGTAACCATGGCGTTGGTTATGTATTTTATTCCTTTATCTTCTATTATCCTTTTATATGCGTTCTCGCACATTATGTGGTTTTTGTACTCAATTATAACTGGCTCCACACCCAAATCCTTAAGGTATATCGCTGCTATGGCTCCGGAGTTGCCGCCACCTATCACTGCGACCTTTTTACCTCGGAAGAAATATCCATCACAGGTGACACAGTAGGACACACCTTTTCCAAAAAGTTCTTTTTCACCAGGTACACCCAAATTCTTGTGTGTAGTTCCCGTGGCAAAGATTATCGCCTTTGCTGTGTAATCTCCCCTTTCTGCTTTTATAATGTATTTATCTTCTTCTTTTTTTATTTCTGTTACTTCATTTTTCTCGGAAATTTCCACATATTTCAATGCGTGTTCTTTGAATCTCTTGGCCAGTTCCTCTCCTTTTAATCCCTCAAATCCAAGATAGTTTTCCACGAAGGGTGCGTCTTCTGCAAGGCCACCTGCATTTCCTTTGTCAATTATTATTGCGTTTAACCCCGCTCTTGTGGCGTATATCCCTGCGCTTAGCCCCGCAGGGCCGCCCCCAATTATAGCTACATCCACATCCTTGCTCTCCCTCGATGTTGAGGGTAGAACAAATCCCACATTCATGGCGATCACCTCACTGCATCTTCTTCCATGCTTCCACTACGTACTTTATATACTGTTCGTCTGGATATGCACCTATGAATTGCACATCCTCGTTAATTAATATGTGAGGTACGCTCATGACATTCCATTTATTTGCCCAATCTGGGAATTCTACGGCTTCCACCATCTCTCCGATTATATTCTCGTTGAGTATGGCAAAGCGGTGCGCAGTCCTCACGGCTCTGGGGCAATAGGGGCAGGTAGGCGTTACAAATACCTGAATCTTTACGGGCTTGTCTATCATGTCAAGTTGAGCCTTAACTTCATCGCTAACATCGGCATGTCTCCTCGAAACGTCCATTATGTCTTCAATCATTGATGAGAATTCGTATCCCGATGGCAATCCTACATACCTTATTCTTCCACCGTACTTATCTCCATCGGTTATTATGACCGTGGGCACGTGCTCCACATTATATTTTTTTGCTTCCTCGCTGTCAATGGGGAATTCTTCAAAGTTTATTTTCTCGTGCAATTCTGCAACTTCCTGCGCAATTGCACTGGCCACGTTGCAGTACTGGCAGTTTGGACCGGTGAATACCAGCAGCTTAACCTCTTCTTTCATATTTTTATCAAATTCACCTTTCAGATATTCCTTATCCTTGTCCTGTATGTATCCCATTTATATCACCTTGAGCGAAGATAATAGTTCTATATTAAAACCTTTGGGGTACATTTGTGGGTAATCTCATTACCAGCCCAATATGCCTCTCCATCCCATACTTACTATTGCCAGATACAAGAAGAATACTCCCAGGCCACTGAGGCTTAAGATAATTCCCTCGTAAAAAGGTCTGTCAAAAGCAGCTCTTTCTTCAAGGCTTTTCTGCTCTTTGGGTATGTTTTTAAATAACATATTAAGGACAGTGCCCACATCATACAGGGCAGAAACTCCTGCAAGCATAAGTATGATTGAAAGTATGAGGATAAATACAGGTATGATGATACCTAAAATAAGAAGCAAAGCGGTGATAATTCCTAATTTTTTTAGTATCTTGTTCCTCCGAGCAATTTTTAATTGCTCTATAGTATCATCATCCTTCTCGTCCATATCCCTTCATTGGTGGCCGATATTTAAAAATTTGTAATGGATTCATTTTTTTATGATGTATTTTCAATCCCCCAATAACTAAAAGTGCAGGCGCCGGGATTTGAACCCGGGCTAAGGGCTTGGAAGGCCCTTGTGCTGCCAGACTACACTACGCCTGCTCAAAGCGTGAATAAATCGGCAGTATATAAATTTGATGTTTCAGTGTTTTTTCATTTTATATAGTAGGTATATGTAGTAAGATGCGGTAATCCCGATTGCAGCTATAATTTCTGCAATTGCTATACCTCTAAACCAATGCAATGCCATTTCACCCAATAAAATTTCTATGAGTATTATAGTGATTATGATAAAGCCTTCCTTTATTCTGAAGTAAGCCATTCCTAGTCCAGCAGTGAGCAACGAAAGAGTTCCAACGTAAAAAAACATTTTACTTACAAACCCGTGAAACTTCGTTCCTTCTGGAAAAGTTCCGATTAGAAAAAGGTTTAATATGGATAATGCAAAAAATCCAAGGGCTAACTTTATTATTTTTTTATCTTCTTCTTTTATACACATTCCTATTGATGATATCGTTACAACTGAGGAAATCATAAATGAAGTATTTAGCACATAATTATATGGCACGCCTACCGCCCCCATATCGCTAATTGCATTGTTTGTCAAGCTCCACCAACTTCTGTTGATTATGGCTGATATTACTATGCCTATTATTGCGATTAGAGGCCCGAAATATCCAAGTATGATTTCTTTTTTCATTCTTGTGGCTTGGGTAATCTTTGCTTTGAATATAATCTTTGTGAACATTTCCATAATTATGAGTAATTTGGCTCGAAAGGTCGGAAATGAATGTTTTTAGTTACCGTGTTTTCGATTTTTATTATCTGTTTCCAATTTTTTTAATCTACCGAAAATAATATATACATTATTACGATTAATTTAGACCCATGAAACCAATCCCTCAAAGTTTCAAGAAAAATGCCCCTGTGATTGTTCTTCTGATGCTGATTGTGGCTGGATTGCTCCCCATTGCAAGTGCCAGTGCTCCAATGCAAAAAATTGCAGTTGCGAATACGGGGAATACCGCTAATGTCGTTCGGGCAACTCAGTCTAATATTGTTATTAACGAAATTCACTCTTATGGTTCTGGAAACGAAGAATGGGTAGAGTTGTACAATCCAAGCAGTAGCCCCGCTGATTACACAGATTTAAAATTAACTGACCAGGACGGTAATACCGTTAACTTATCTGCAATACACGACGATGAGGGGAATCCTATATTACCCCTTCCTGCGAATAATTATATAGTTATTTATTTTGGAAAGGGTGCAAACGAAACTCATTACAATAAATATACTGATCCAATTACAGGGGCCCAAACTGGGAATGCAACTATCCACATGGGATGGAATAGAAATGTTCTGAACGATGATGGGGATGATCTTCTTCTTTACAATGGTACTTACGGTACAAAAAATTGTGAGTACCTTGATTATGTCGTGTATTCAAATGGAGGTCCGAACTCGGATATCGACCAGCCACCCATGGGTAGCAATATATATTTTAAGAGGGATGGTACTGGATATAACGGTTATGCTCCAACACCTGGTCCAGATGAGAGTATATCTTTAGTTCCTAACGGGGACGACACCCACAGCGCGTCCTCATGGTATATTACAAGGCGTATTGTATCTAATGGAAGGTATGATAATTCGATTACTCCTGGCATGAGAAATGCAAATATACTGGTAATACACACGTATGATATAAGCCCAACAAATCAAACGCAGGGAACTGAGAAAGCTGTTATTAAGTATACTCTTAGTGCAATAGGAGGTAATGTTGGAATATACAAGACCTTCGTTCATGTCAATGGCTCCATTGAGGATAATGAATTAACCTCAGGGCTTTATCTGGATAATCCAAATGACCCAGATGGTGTGTGGGATACAGGGGATCAGATGCTTACTACCGGTTATGCAACATACAGTGGGCACAATACTACTTTCTCTACTCCAAATATCTATGTCAGTACAATGAAACCCATAACATTGTTTATAACAGTGAAGCTATCCAAGAATGCAAGCATTTTTCACAATTACTCTCTGGAGCTCGTTGATATGGATACGGGCATGTGGCCTGACAATATTCATACTAATGAAGTTTATTTCGTAAACAAAATCCAAACTAAATACGTGAATATATCTCCTATTGACCAGGTACCTCCCTATGTGGTGGATGTGCATTATGATAGGAAAATGCCCCTTGGACCCGGTATGCACAGTGTAACCATTACCTTTGATGAGCCCATGGATACTCGCATACAGCCAAATGTCACCTATGGAATTAGAGGTGATGAGTATGTCATACATGGAAAATGGGAGTCAAATACAGTGTGGTCAGGAGATTTTCTTATTCGCTCTTCTGGACCGCATGGGGAACTGACTTTGTTGGTTAAAAATGCAAAGGATGTTGCCTGGAATGTTATGGTACCTTATCATGGTAAGTTCTACGTGGATACTCAGCGTCCTTATGTTGAAAATGTAGAATACAGCTCCGTACCCCCATATCCTGCAGGGTTCCCTGTGAATATAACCTTAACTTTCTCTGAACCAGTAAGCTCACCGACTGCCGTGATTAAGGAAGGAAAGAGGATATTGGTGTATGCACAGGTGTTCCCGTACAACAGTACTGTATACTACGTGCATTTTACCACCCAAGCATCTTGGAGAACGGGTAATTATACCCTTATGGTTTTCAATGCTACTGATGTTGCTGGGAATTCTATGTATACATATAGTACAAATTTTGTGGTTGATACATCCCCTCCAACCATATCATATATCGAGTTTCAAACAACTGCAGTTGAAGGGCAAAATGTGACTTTTCAGATATATGCTACAGACAATTATAAAGTGAAGGCAGTGTGGGCAGTATATAACTATCACGGAGACAGAGTGCAGGTGCAGGCCACACGCGTTGGGGGTTACTGGACTTTCCAGGTTGTTGGTGGAGCGGTTGTTCCGGGAAGTACAGATGTGACTATATATGTGCAGGACCAGGCAGGTAACATTTTCAAAGATGAGGAGACTATCTCTGTGATTCCATGGTGGCAAGCGATGTGGTGGCTCTGGGTAGTGTTGGCGATAGTGATAGGGTTTATACTTTATCTTGTGTATGACTATGTCAGACGGGTAAAGCTCAGAGAGCAGCTTGGAGAGGATATGGTACCAGAAAGTATCATAGTGAGAATGGGTAAGGCAGTTAAAAGACCTGCGAAGCAGAAAAAGAAGAAAGAAAAGAAAAAGAAGAAGAAAAAGAGTGAGGAAGAAGAGGAGGAAGAAGAGTACGCACCACCTCCTGCAATAGAGACTCCGCCACCTGCAGCGATCCCACCTCCTGTAGAAGAATCCGAAGAGGTGCCAGAGGTACCTTACGAGGATGATTACTTAAACGAGGAAACTATAGAGAGGGATGAATAACTAAAACGAGAAAATGAGGGTTTTTCCCTCATATATTTTTCCATGTTCCTTATTTAATATCTTTCTTATTTTCTCTATCCTTTCTTCCATATATTCTTCAAATTCACCTTTTCTTCTCCTATTCATAACTTTAGTTGCTAAATTATAGAGTTCAATCTGGAGTTTTATGTCAAATCTTGTTTTTTCGTCGAGGTCTTCCAGGTGGATGTCCATATTTACGAATAATAGTCAAAGTTATAAAGAACTTGCCATGTGACTGTATAATGGAACTTGGGGAAAGATATATATATTATCACTCTATTACAAACAATAGATGGTGGAAAGCATTCAGAGTATTCTGGCTCAATTTAAATCGAGTACTGGGGTGAATAAGGTTCTCGTGGTTAGTAGGACTGGTATGTTTATAGAGGGAGATTATCTTGACAATCAGGATACCTTCTCGGCAATGAGTGCCATTGTTCTTGGTGCCTCCGAGACTGCCACGTCTATGCTTGGCGGCGTTGAGAGGATAGTTATTCACTTGGAGGAAGGTTATAAACTGACCATTACTTCTGCAGGCAAGCGGGGTGTGTTAGCAGTTATATCAACTAAAGACCACTGGAAGGAGATATCCCAGTTAAAAGAAAAGCTAAAGGACCTGCTTTAAATTCTTTTAAATCCTCGTCCTATCCATTCGCTAACTGCCTTTTTAACGTATTTCAATGTGCCTTTTCTGCTTCTGAAGCTTCCAAAAACTTTAGCTTTTCCTTTTCTTATTGATTCAAAAACATCATCTTCGTAAATAAGTCCTGCTCTGCCTATTTCATAATTAAAATGGGCATCGCTGCCCGCAGTGTATAATACACCTCTCTCCTTATTTTCTTCCCACAATCTTTTTGCCTTTGCATTTGAACTCTTTTTACATCTTGAGTTGAATATTTCAATACCGTCTAACTTTTCAATATTGCGAATAACCTCTTTCTCACCCACGCCTGACCAGAATCTATATGGATGTGCTATTACCGCTATACCCCCGCAATCGTGGATATTGTCTATGGTTTCTTCCACACTCAGCCCTCTGGGTATATGACAGTCTATGTTGTATGCAAGCACATGTCCCGAATTGGTAGAAACTTCCTCTCCTATTATTACTTCAATAATCCCTGATTTTCTGGCTTTTATTGCCCCCTTTATTTCGTTATGGTCGGTTATGGCAACAGCGGTGAACCCTCTCTTTTTTGCAATTTTTAGCACGTCTATCGGATCTACGGTTCCATCGGGGGAGTAGGTGGTGTGGATGTGCATATCCACTTTCATCTCACCTTGCCTCCTGGCTTTATTTTCTTATCAGGGGTTATGAGTATGTCTCCCACGTGCATTATTAGTGGTTTTTTATCATGGAAAATTACTCCTTGAAGACCTTTCCACTCCTCTTTTAGAGGATACTCTATGTCGTACTCATTTTCACCCACTACCTTATTATTATCTATATTCACCACTTCTATTTTCATTTTTTTGAATTTCTTGAATTTTAGAGTTTTTTCTCCAAAACACTCCACGCCGTTTGCCATCACCCTGGTACCTGGCTCAACATATTTGACGGGTTTTAGTAGTGCAACATTCTCTCCATCATCGCCTGCAAGAAGCATACCCTGTGATTTTACACCCCTAAACGTTGCAGGCTCCAGATTTGCAATTACGAGGACCTCTCTCCCTAATAGCTCTTCAGGAGAGTAGTATTTTTTTAGGCCTGCAACCACAGTTCTTTCCTCTGTACCAAGGTCCAGTGTAAGAACGTACAGCCGTTCAGCATCTGGGTGATTATTTACTTCTTTAACCTTGGCGACTCGTATGTCGACCTGCTCCCATTTTTCAAATCTTTCCTCGTCTGTTTCGATTCTATTAAATAGGTGCTCCGGCTCTTTTAATTTAGTTCCCGGTTTGAGGTTTTTTATTGAGTCGTTCCACCCATGTTCAAACACTGTGTCCTCATTACCCAGGTATTTCCATATTCGGTTAGATGTATAAGGTATAAATGGAGAACCCAATACTGCAAGAGCCTGCACCAGTTGGAGGCAAATGTTTATGGTTGTACCACATTTATCTCTGTCCTTTTTACATAGCTCCCATGGGGCTTTGCGTACAAAGTATGTATTGCCAAATCTCACTAAATTAAGCCACTCTTTAATTGCATTCTTAAATTCAGCATTCTCTAAGTACTCATCCATGTTTTTACGAGTTTTCATTATATTCTTTATTGCCTCTCTGTCCAAATCATCAACATCTCCGCGAGGGGGGATTACTCCAAAGTTCCTGTATGCAAAACTCAGTATTCTGTAAACCAAGTTTGAGAATTTATCAACCAGCAACTCGTTTATGGTCTCAATAAAGTTCTCCCAGGTAAAATTGAAGTCTCTCATCTCTGGCATATTTACTGCACCGTAGAATCTTATCATGTCTGGGTGAAAATTCTCCAACAGTTCGGGCATCCACACACCTATTTTCTTGCTCTTTGAAAATTTCCTGCCTGAGAATTGCAGGTACTCGTTGGCAATAACGTTGTAAGGAAGATTTAAGCCTCCATGTGCCATTAACATGGCTGGCCATATGATAGTATGAAATGGGATATTGTCCTTGCCCAGAAAATAATAATGCTTTGCTTCTGGGTCCTTCCAGAATTTTTCCCAAGAATCTCCGTTTCTCCTCGCCCACTCCATACTTGCAGATAGATAGCCTATAACTGCATCGAACCAGACATATATCCTTTTATTTTCGTATCCTTCTAATGGCACTTCAACTCCCCAGTTTATGTCTCGGGTTATGGCTCTGTCTTTAAGTCCCCCTTTTAAGAATTGGGTGGTAAATTTCTGTACATTATCCCTCCAATCCTTGCTTTCAATCCACTCAAGAAGTCTATCTTCAAGCTTGGACAGGGCAAAAAATATGTGTTTGCTCTTCCTGAACTCTGTGGGTGTGTTGCAAATCGCGCACCGGGGATTAATTAGCTCTTTTGGGTCAAGGGTATGCCCGCAGTTATCGCACTGATCCCCATGGGCGTTTTCGTAGCCGCAGTAAGGACAGGTACCAACTACATATCTGTCAGGGAGATACCTTTTGCAAGATGGGCAATAGGGTAGAAGCATTTCATCCTCGTAAAGATATCCGTTGTTCCATAATTGGAGGAAAAAATCTTTTACTACTTTCTCATGATTTTTGTCTGAGGTCCTGTAGTACAGGTCAAAAGATATACCTAACTTTTCCATAACCTCTGTGTTTATTTTATGGTATCTGTCTACAATTTCCTGAGGTGATTTTCCCTCTCTTTCAGCGGTTATCGTTATTGGTGTGCCATGTTCGTCGCTTCCGGATACCATTAACACTTCGTTGCCTTTTAGCCTTTGAAATCTTGCAAATATGTCTGCGGGGAGATAGGCCCCCATAATGTGCCCTAAATGTACCACTCCATTTGCGTAAGGCCAAGCAACACCTATAAATATTTTCATATTGGCAGGTATGTATTCTCATTTTTTAAAGTTTGGGTAAGCCATAAATATTGTTGATTCTGAAGGGACTGTCCCGTAGAATAAATGACCCGAAGGGACGCAGGGGAGGGAGAAGCAAAGTAACGCCTTTGCGACTAATTCTCCTAATCGAACGAGAGAAGCGAGTGAGTGCAGGGGGAGGGATTCGAACCCTCGAACCCCTACGGGACGGGACCCTAAATCCCGCACCTTTGACCTGGCTCGGTTACCCCTGCTTGCAGGTGGATTGCATTCATGGTTATCTATTTTTTGTTTTTCGTCTCCTTCCTTAGTGTCTCCCGCTAAATGGGAAATATAGAATTTTACGGCCTCTTCAATAAACGCGCTTCTTGATTTTTCGCCTCGGTATTGCTCTATTAGCGCATCTACCTCATCACTAAGGTAAAAATTATATGTCCTTCCATATTTTCTTCTTGGTCTTCCCATAAGTTAGTTAATTAATTCAAACTACTTAACCTTTGCTAAAAAAATTAAAGAGGCGTATAATCACTTTAGAGGGCTGTAACCTGCTTAAAAGGCGGGCTTATTTTCCTCTCCGTCGTCACCTACCACGTGGAGTTTAATGGTTATCTCCTTTTGGCCCTCTTCTTGGATTTTTTGCCCGTATATCGTGGTTATTGCCTTCAGTAGTAAACCCCGTATTTGATTAGATTTTTATCCGGATGCTCTTCCGCTAAAGAGGAGAGATTAAAGAGCACGTCTTTGAGCTCTTCAATTAGGCCATCTCTATCGGAGAGAAAAAGCCTTCTTATCCGCCTTTGTGCGTCCATGGGGAGCTGGTTGAGAAGGCATGGGTGTGCCCTCTCTCCGTGTGGCTTTGTTACCCACTTTTGTTGTGCCATCGGCATCAGTGGACATTTATCCCATATCGGGCATGAAGGTGTGCAGTATTTCCGCTTAACTAACCTCTTGGCAGTTGTGGACTTGCTTCCGCCTTTTCTCCCTTCCTCTTTAGCGTTCTCTTTCGTAAATGGCATGGCTATACCCCTATTCTTAAGGTGGTTATATATTGCCTACTCAGTATTTCTAAGTCATCAACTTTAAAAGTTTTAACCTCACCCTCTGGCATCCATGTTTTTCTCTCTTTTTTCGCTTCTATTTGGCTCTTCTCCCATCCGAGGAGCATGGTCACTTCGCCGGTATCCCTATTGTAACCAATCCATAGGCCACTAAATAGGGGGGCGTTATAAATCCCCTGCTTTTCTATGTCTGCCTTCATTTTGAACCGCCATACCCAAAACCTTTTGTTGGCACTTCTGTTTAGTTTTTCCCAGTATTTGCACTGTTTATCATCTCTTATTTGCTTCAAAACTTTGTTTAGTTTCTTCTCGTTCTCCTTTCTTACCTGTTCGTTCCTCTTCTTTATATATTCCATCCTTTTTATTTGTTTTTCTATCTCATTCATACATATTCCTCCTTTTTTGCTTGCTCTTATAGCCTCTCTTCCTCCTCCAGCGGTTCGTCCGGAGCGTCCGCAGGCACGGCCACAAAGTCAATATCTGCGGCTCGGTGCCATTCTTCTTCTCTTGCAGATGCTGGAGATGTGCAAGCAATACGCACATATTGCCCATCCGTGGACACTCCCGTTACTGTGCCCTCGTAAAGCGTCGTGTCTGGCACGTATCCACCGCTAAACCGATATATTATCTTTTTTCCTACCCAACTTTTGGCATTTTCCATTTTTACCACTCCTTCATGCTTCAACCTTTGCACAACCAGAGGATACCCACATACTCCCTATATCTCCCTCGATTCCCAGCTCGTCATTCTTCCAGCGCTTCAGCGCCATCCCTTTTGGTATGTCTATTTGCTCTTCGGGCAAATTGCGGAATAGCACACTAAAACTTATTTCGGCCGTGGTGCGCTTCGCTATGCCCCGCTTCTCCATTATTTTTAAAACTTTTTTTGAAGTCGGTATTACCTCCCCACGCTTTACCGGGGGTATGTTGTGGTCGGGCAATGCTATGCCGTTTATGTCTTTCAAAAGCTCCATGTGTTCATATTGCGGTGGCTCGGGGAATATGGCCGCTAAAGAGGGGATAAATGTTAGCGTAAACCCCGCCGGTGCGTCCGTGTGTATTGCAGGGGGTATATCGGGAGCCAGCTTATAGCCGCGTATGTTGTTTATTTCCAGCTTTGCCCCATTGTGTCTAAATGGGTCGTCGTTATCCGCTAAATGTGCATCGGATACATCGGATGCATCACTACCATGACGTACACCGGAAAATGAGGTTACATTATCTTTAGTGTTTTTATCATCTTTTATGTTAGTTTTCTCCTGTACCCCATGGTGGCGATGATTGCGATGCAAGCGATGCATCATTATATCCTCCACTTTTACATATTCCCGTCTGGGGTCTCGGAGAAAATCGGGCACATCTATTATTTCTTCTCCCCAGTGGTATCTCCTCCAGCTCTCAACCCACCGCTGGGTATCAATTGCGGTTATCACTCGCATGGTTGTTCTCACGCCGTCAACCTTCTTAGTGGTTGTTTTCACTTCAAAACCCAGCTCTTCGAGAATCTTTTTTATTCGCCGTGGATGTAAGCCGGTTTCATCTTTAATCATGGTTGTAGTAATAGCTTTGTTTTCTCCCTCGTCATCTTTTAGTTTCATGGCCAAATCCACGATGGCAGTAAATACCAGTCCCTCATCGGTATTGGCGCGGGTTCGGGATATTGCCTCTTGCCTCCTTAACAACCACTCCACAAATTTATTATCCATACCCTCGCCAAATAGTGGGAGTATAATGCTTAACGGCGTTGCCAGTTGTTTTAATCTCGGTTCTATCGGGAGCCTCTGAATAAAGTCTCTGTTTTCCATTTTCACTTTATCCCAGTTTACCAGCGTCCACACGGCTATGGTGTTTCTAAGATGCTTTACCTCATTCTCATAACTTAGTGGTAAAACTGCCGGTATATCTGTTCTCAGTGTCTCGTAGGGTTCAATAGATAGTAACCTTCCTTCGGTGGCAGCGTCCCCGAACGGATGCCGCATGGCAAAGAGCTTGGGGCCGAACGGGTCAAAAGTCTCAACATTGTAAGTGTTTTTATTCACGAGAATAACCTTATTACCTTTTTCAAATCCAGTATTTATATATTTTACTAAATCATCTTCTTTGTCGCCTTTTATGTCGCTCTCGTCTAAAACCAGCGTACCATGATATTTTTCCTGTACCCTCATTATTGCGGCACGGGATGCGTTCCCCCCCAGCTTTAGCGGATAAAAACAAAGGTCGCCAATTACTTTTAACATACGGCTTTTTCCTTTTCCAGTATCGCCGAGTATTCGGAGATAGGCCGTGGTGTTCGCTTTGCGGTAAAACCACGATGATAGGATGTAATAAACGGCCATGTCAAGGTTATCCTCATCTAAATCCACATATTGCCAAATGTGCGATTTTAACCGCTCCACAAGCTCTTTAGTTTGTAAAGCTGGAGTGTTAACAATATCTATTGTAGGGTAACCGATGGGCAAACCCTCCGCTCCTCTGGGGACATGCTCCACGCCGTTAATCTCTATACTTTCCAAAAGCTCAATTTTACCATTGTTTAGATGTGCAAAATAATATTTATCTTCGCTCTCTTCAACCGCCAAATAAAGCTTTTCGGGGAGTGCTATGTATGGAACTATTTTTGTTTTTTTCACTTCTTCTTTAGTGTTCTCCGTGTGCTGGTTGTAGTTATCACCTGTAACCGCTTTTACCTGTTTTTCCAGCTTCCACAACTCCTTTTCGGGGAGTAACTCTCTCAGTTGGGTATATCCCTTTAAATCTGATTCCGGAATCCGGTAATTTCTCTCCAGTACCGCCATCCTCATGCTTTTTTCTTTATCATTTGTGCCCTCAACAATGGCCGATATTACAAATTTAGCGTATTCTTTAGGCATACCCTTTTTCCGCATATATCCCACTAATGCGTTTTCCATGATGTCCCGTTGGCCTTCTCTCCAATACGGGATAATGGTTTCAACAATCTTCATGAGTTTATCTTTAACAACCTCTTTCTCTTTTTCCATCTCTGCAATTTCTTTTATCGTGGTAAAAATATGGTTCCATGCGTCTGTGTCGATGTTTAGCGGCTCTTTATCGTTGATTATCTCGTACCTTCTCCTCGTTTCCGGATGTATGGACGGCGGGAGTACCGCTAATTTACCTTCTCCCTGTATGTCTATCTTACCAATTTTAGTGCCCTCCACGGGTTCCGGCGTGCGGTAATAAACATGGTATCCCTTTTTGCCCGTTTTTACGATAAAGGTATTAAGTAGCTCCTCGGGTATTTGCTTCTTAAATTGGTCATAAAGTTCGGGTTTATCAAAGTCCACAACAACCAAATTCCCGCTTATTGCACCGCACACAACAACCCAATTCTCTTTTTCGTGGCTAAGCCATTCTTCTATTTCTTCCTGCGGGTATTTCTCCCTCTGGTAGGGCTTCCATTTGCCCACTGGTATTTTCTCCCCGTCTCTCGCTGGCATAACATTAAAGCCCCACTGGAGATATTTATCCACCAGCGCTTTAGCGGTCATTGCTTTGCACCACCCACTTTGATATGGAGCTTTACACAGTTATAGCCATCAGTGTACAAACCACTAAAAGGTATTGGCTCTTGTGCCGTTGGGTCTATGTAGAGCTCTAAACATTGGGTACCTCTAATGTTATCCACCCAATTAGCGCCCACTTGCATGGATGTTACACAATTTAAGAGCTCCTCGTCTTGGCGGGTTAAGTCCACAACTATGGTTATTTCGCCGTTCCCTAAAGTCTCTATCCAAAAGTCTTTTATACCTGCAAAACTATACCTATTTGCTAATTCTTCTATTTCCATTTTTTCACGCTCCTTTTTTTATTCTTTTATCCCCATCTTCTCAAATTTCTCCTTTAGTGCTTCTCTTACCAAACCACTCCTGCTTTTCTTTGTTATCTCTATGGCTTTTTCAAAAAGCCGTGCTGTGGTCGGGTCTAAATATATGTGCACGTAATCCCCATTCATTTTTTTACACCTTCATTTTTTTTAAGCCTTTTAATTAAGGCTCTCCAATATATCGTAATAAGTTATCATATATAAAACCTTCGGAGACGGGCAACAAGAACCTGTATTTAAACTTTCCTACTATTTTTACACTATTTCTTATTTTTTAAAAAAATAGTAAAAATAAAATTGTATGTTTTCTTTGCTTATCTGCCTTCAAAGAGAATATTATAAATAAAATGTATGCCACAAACCGTCAAAAATAACACGAAAATCCGAGGGTTTACGCTAAAAAATGGGAAAGTATAAACTCCTCTCTTAGGGGGATGCTGTGGCTTCGTGGAGTACTGTTTTCGGTGATTCTTCTTTTTGCTCTAACGCGCTCTCCAGCTCATCGGTGATTTTACTATACCAGAAATCCGCTTGTTTAACTTTTGCTAAATAGTGCATGGAGCCAATGGAGATGGCCGCTCTTCCTTGGAGAAAATCGGCCACACTCTCCGGTACGTTGTGCATGATTAGAAAGTTATAATTCCACTTTCGGAGGTACTTAGGTGATAACCCGCGCCGTGATAAGTAATTTTTAAAGCCCGGGAGCGATACGGACATCTGTTTAAGCTCCTCTTTCATACTTGCGGGTAAATAAACATAGTAAACCTTTTTAGAGTGGCGCACCGCAAAAAGAGGATACCTTACAAAATTATCGCCTTCCTCAAGTCGTTTAGGGTTATAGTTAGAGAGAAAATTAATGCCTTCAATAACCCTAAGGCCAGAATAGGCGAGAATACGGAACAGTAAATCATACTGCGGGTTATCAATAGCAAGGTATATCTCTCTTAGTTTAGAGGTTGGCGGCACGTAGTTATCCGCTCCACTTTTAACGGTTTTTAATACCTTTCTCATCTTGTTAATTTTATAGTCATCTATTAAATCAAACTCTTCGGCGTAGTTTAAAAGATTACGCAAAACCACGGTTATCTTCTTTTTGCTCGTGGCACTCCCTCTAATCTCGTACACGTCCCTTGGCGTGGCTATGGATTTATCTTTAGCGTATTTAGATAAATATCTTATCTGGCTTTTTGCATAATCTGGGTTAACCCGCCCATAGAGCCACTTGGAGAAATCATCTTTAACTCTTTCAAAAGTGAAAACCTTATCCTCGAACCCATACGGGGCGGGAGCGCGACCAGTGGGAGCGCTTTGCCTCCCGACAGGGTGGCTAAATAACCCTAAATCCCGCACCTTTGACCTGGCTCGGTTACCCCTGCTTGCAGGTGGATTGGTGCAATGGATTTAAGGATTTCTGAAAACAAATTTATTTTAGAAGTCCATGCTTCCCTATGGAGATAAAAGAGGCACAAATGAAGATAGATGAGTTTTACGGGGATAAAGATAGGAAAAGAGGGATATATGGTGACTTGGTGTGGCTGGGTGAAGAGGTAGGCGAACTGTTCAAGGCCGTTAGAGAGCAGGAGGGCATAGAGGAGGAAATTGCAGATGTTTTTGCATGGTTGCTATCAGTAGCCAATGTTCTTGGAATAGATGTGGAGTCTGCGTTCAGAAAAAAGTACATTAACGAAGGTCATCCAGAGTGATACTTCCCAAATCTATAACATCATCTACGAAGGTTGTTGCCTGACTGAACTCCACATCTTCAAGTTCCTTGTCCAGCATGAATATTATGCCAACCATGCCGTATAATCTGATTTCATTTGTAACCTTTCTTAGAAATCGTATGAAGCTCTGGTACGAGTTATATGCCAACAGTGTACTTATGGATTCAATATATACAAAATTCTCCTCTCCTGAAAGTGCGTTAATTGCATGGTTCAATGTTCCCTCTAACAGCACTAAATTAGGTGCGTCTAAGTAAATCACCCTGTCCGTTGTTTCTACCGGTTTTATTGAAGAGGTTATGCAGTCTATAAAGAACACTTTTGAGGGATCAGCGCCTAATTTTTTCAGGTTCTTTTCCACTGTTGAGTGTGGGATGTTAAGTGCTATGTAAACACCTTCTGTATCCTGCCTTTTGAGCAAGTTGCTAACTATGTAGTATCCCAGCTTCGTTCTTATGTGGGGCTTTGCGATAATCATGACCACTTTTCCTTCGTCGATAATCTCCGTTAGTATTTCATCTACCTTCATAGCACTAATCCCTCATCCGTTATGTGGAATGGCATCCAGTATGTTGGGTGATTCACACCGTATCTTTTCATTATTTTCATTGCCCTCATGTACATGTTCTTTGATTCTATGTAGTCCATTACAATTGTAGCCTCTGCGAAATTCCGCATTTCACCTCCAGATGTGACTTCTCCCAAGTTTGATTCTTCAATGAGCATGGCGGATATGCCCACTTTGTTGAAGTATTTTATGAACTGCGAAGAAACGTATCTGAATAGTGCTTTATCTCCGATTATCCGGTCAAATGAGGTTATGCTGTCAATAACTCCCCGGTGAATCTTTATTTTTGCATCATGTCCTCATCAATGATATCTGGCATAACATTATGGAACAGCCTCTTCTGCTTGTTCTCCGTGAATGGGATTAGTTCCTTTGGCTCTACATCCATGTTGTACCATCTTATTTTTGAGACTGCATCCTTTAGGAACGGTGCCGAGCCGTAGTACTCCTTGATTCTTTCCACGGGAACAGTTGTAGATATGTAAACCACATTTTGTCCGTTTTTAACTCCTTCTGCAAGCCATTGTAATGCTAAAAGGGTTTTGCCAATTCCCGTTGGTCCCACTATCAGAGACACGCCACCTTTTGGAAATCCTCCGCCAAGCGCTTCATCCAATTTCTTTATACCGGAAGGCTCAAAACTTATTGTCATAGTTAGGTGATGGGAAATATGATTATTAAAAAGTTACTTTATGATTATCACGTGTGAAAACAAATGTTTTATTGTGAAAAAACTATTATTGATTCGGTGATACTCAAAAACGATAAATTGAAGGAACTTGAAGAATTTTGTGTTCATGACCCTGTAAAGCATCATTTTGCGCTATGGGATTTAAGGGTGGATTTGGAAAATACAGATTTTTACGTTTATTGGAATGGTAAAATAGAGGGCTATATGCTAATTTATTCCGGAGGCTCAGTTCCAAGTGTTATATTGAATGGTAATAAAAATGCTATTGCAGAGTTGCTTGATGAGGTAAAATTAAAAAAGTGTGTTATACAGATGCCATGGGAAGAGGCCCCTCATAGAAATTTTGGGGGGAGATTATACAGGGTTGACCTCATGTCCGCAAAACCCGCCCCTTTTCCACACCAAGATGGTGTACAAAGAATTAAAGAGAGGTCTCTTTTGGAGGATATATTTGAAGATCCCACATATCTTGTCGAAAAAGCGATAACTTTCGGGGTTGTAAAAGATGGTAGGGTGATTAGCGTTGCCTCGGCTCTTGTGCATCTCCCTGAGGTTTGGGTAATCGGTGCAGTTTTCACGCGGAATGAATTAAGAAACATGGGTTTTGCAAGCAAGGTTCTTTCGCATATAGTTGGTTATTCATATGGTAGAACTAAAAACCTTGTTCTCTGGGTGCGAAGTGATAATCAACCGGCAATTCACATCTATGAAAAATATGGGTTTAAAAAAGTGTGGGAGAATGTATGGATAAATGTCGGTGTGGATGTTGTTCCGTGATTACGCGTATAACCCGTAAGCGTCGTCTTTCTTGCTATCTTTGTAAACTTTGTCTATCAACTCTTTTACATTCTCTCTGGGCAGTGCCAATTTTTTGGCAAGATACTTTTCTATTTCCTCCCTTTTCATCCCGCTGTTTCTCTTATTTCTTACAAAATATGCTATGTTGTCAAGTGTTAGTTTTACAAGTTCTTCCTCAAGCCCTATTGCGCGGGCAACGCGGAACAGGGCGTTCAGCAGGATTTCCATGTACTCGTTGAGCTTGTCGTGGTCAACTATGGGTGTTTCCAGCTCTGTGAATATTATCACGTCCAAATCATCGCCAATAATTCCAGCCTTGGCATAGGGTATTTCGGTATTGATTTTAAGCAGATTTCTGTAAATCTCCATTCTGTCCCTAACGTCCAGGCTATCTGTAACATACCCCAAGTCTATGATAACCGTGGTGTTGTAATCGTCAATTCTGAAAATTATTGGAAGCGGAAACCTCAAATGCGTTGCAACCAATGTTATGTAGCTTTCGTCTTCGGAGACATCTTTTTCAACTTTCCAAGGCAAATCTATGATGCTTTCAGCATTATCGTCCCCTTCCTTAAGCCACTTTTCTATAAGCTCTGCCTTTTTGCATTTCATAAACAGGTATCTTTGCAAGATATTTAAATTTTACCAAATAAAAATAAAAATGTGGAAAGCATTTATCTTTATGCAAATACTTCCACTTTGGGAGTTTCTATGCCCACAAGGTCGTCTGTTAATTCATACATCATGCTGAGTATCTCGGCTACCACTTCGGCCCTTTTATCTTCCAGCTCCCACATGGCTGCTTCTAAATCTGCGATGCTGTGGGTTCTCATCCATTCTTTGACCTTTTTTGGCATTCTTGGCATACGGGGAAACTTATCACTCATCTTGACACCTCCTTGTCATATTTTTGTCAGACAGAAATATGACAAAATGATATATAAGGGTTTCGTGAAAAATTACCATCCGTGCTTACTTATCATTTACATTATCTTTTCGAGACATTTTTTCATAAAAAACTTGGTGCTTTCCCAAATATCTATTTCCCCGTAAAACAAATGCGAGATTGCGTGAGAGTCTGATGATCCAAAATGTGGTATGTATTGTGCCCTGTCTTGCATTTTCACGGCAATCCATTCCTCGCATTGTTTTGGTAATGGTAAAGAGTAATGCTCTATTATTTTTGCAAACTGTAAAAAGTAGTCAATATGCCACCTTATCTTTTTATCATTGGAATAGTGCCTTTTAATCCTTTTATTTAGGTTTCTCTGAGCAGAACCTACGTATACGTAGTATCCTTCTGGAAATCGGAGAGTACCAAGCGCGCCCACGGTGATGAATCTATCCGTGGAATTTTCTATTAAAAGAGCGTATATGCCAGAATTTTTGTACCTATCTATCATAAAAATAAAAGATGGATTAGTCAAGCATGGGCATCCATATCCCTTTCTCCTTTGCGGTCCTTATGGCGATGTCATATCCTGCATCAGCGTGCCTTACGACTCCGCTACCCGGGTCGTTGTGCAGTACCCTTGAGAGCTTCTGCTCCGCTAATTTCGTTCCATCGGCGACTATGACCATGCCTGCATGTAGGGAATAGCCAATTCCCACGCCACCGCCGTGATGGAATGAAACCCATGTGGCACCAGAAGCCACGTTCAGCATAGCGTTTAGAATGGGCCAATCTGCAATTGCCTCACTGCCATCCTTCATTTTTTCCGTTTCTCTGTACGGGGAAGCGACGCTTCCGGTATCGTGATGGTCTCGTCCTATTGCTATCGGTGCATCCACCACACCCTCTCTTACTAACTCGTTGAATGCAAGCCCTGCTTTTTCTCTCTCGCCGAAATTGAGCCAGAGGATTCTCGCAGGCAATCCCTGCCATTTCACGTGCTCTTCGGCCTTATCAAGCCATTGAATTACGTGCTTGTTATCGGGGAACAGTTTTCTTATGGCGTTATCTGTCTCGAATATGTCCTCGGGATTGCCACTTAAAGCTACCCAGCGGAATGGCCCAGAACCCTCAGAGAAAAGTGGGCGAATATACTCAGGTACGTAGCCAGGTATTTTAAATGCGTCCTCTACTCCCGCCTCCTTCGCCTGTGCTCTTATATTATTTCCGTAATCAAATACCTTGGCTCCGTGCTCTTTGAACCATATCATGGCTGGCACGTGCTTGCGCAGTGATTTGCGCACCTCTTCCAGATATTTTTCCGGGTCATTTTCTCGCAACTCGGCAGCTTCTTCAAATGTGTATCCTGCAGGTATGTACCCGTTAAGAGGATCATGTGCGGCTGTCTGGTCGGTTACCACGTCAGGTACAATACCCCTGCGTACCAGTTCTGGAAATATTTCCGCGGCATTGCCCAGTAGCCCTATGCTAAGAGGTTTACCTTCTTTAAGCGCTTCATCTTTCATTTTCAGAGCTTCATCTAAACTATCTGTCCACGTGTCAAGATAGCCGCCGTTTAACCTGCGCTCTATTGCCCATTTGTTAACTTCCACGATTATGCCAACGCCGTTATTCATTGTAATTGCAAGGGGCTGCGCACCTCCCATCTCGCCAAGTCCACTTGATAGAACCCACTTTCCTGTCAGGTCATGCTGTCCAAATTCTTTTTTGGCAACTGCATAAAGGGTTTCATACGTGCCCTGAAGAATTCCCTGAGTTCCTATATAAATCCAGGAGCCAGCGGTCATCTGTCCGTACATTATCAGGCCCCTTTCTTCAAGTTCCCTGAAATATTCCCAGTTTGCCCATTTTGGCACCAAATTGGAGTTTGCTATGAGCACGCGGGGTGCCCACTCGTGAGTTTTAAAAACAGCAACAGGCTTTCCGCTTTGAACAAGGAGAGTTTCGTCAGTTTCCATCTCTTTTAGTGTTTTAACTATCGCATCAAACGCTTCCCAGCTTCTTGCAGCTCTACCAGTTCCTCCATAAACAATCAGATTTGCCGGGTCCTTTGCAACCTCTGGGTCCAAGTTATTCATAAGCAATCTAAGAGGTGCTTCTGTTTGCCATGACTTTGCATTAAGTTTTGTGCCTCTGGGGGCTCTTATCTCCCTCATGAGTAAAAGCATGGCGAGATGGATTAAAAAATTTGCGTAGTGGCTAAATTAATAAAAAAGAGAGAAAATCACTGCTTGTTTTCTTCGCTCTCACCATCCTTGATTTTCTCTTGCTCATTCTCAGTGTTATTGTTCTTCTTTGTATTTTCATTATCATTTACAGAGGTGCAGTTCCACATCCCTGCGATTTTCTTCCACGCTTTTACGTACCCCACAAGAAACGGTATCTGCATAAGGGGTGTTACGGCGGGAGGAATTGCCATGAGCCCCATGCCAGCGCTCATTGCTATCGCCATTGCGGTGCCTTCGTTCTTTCCTACTGCAGGAAATGTTATGGCCATGTGGTCTTTGTACTTTATTTTCAATGCCTTGTTAATGTACGTGAGGAGACCCAGGGAAATCAGATAGTAGAGAATTAGTGGGACAAGTGCAATTAAGACCATCTCTGGCTTCTTTGCTATTAGCTTCGCCTTCTCCATGAAAATCAGAAACACGATTGCATACATACCCATCAGGGAGATAGCTGGGAATAACGGCTTTAGTCGGAGAAATCCTTCAGTGCCCTTCTTTCTTATCAGGGCTTCCCTGGTTAAGATTCCAAAGAACATTGGCACGAAGACTACTTCTATGATAGTTATTATGAGAAGCATGGTTGGCACTGAAACATTGGATGAGGCGGCGTAAATTGCGAGCCATCCGGGTACAGTTATGATAGCAAGAATGAAGCTGAACGCTACGAGTATGGTTGCCAGCTCCAGGTTTCCGCGAGAGAATCCAGTGTACGCGATGCTCATTGAAGAACAGGGCACAACCATGGAGAGCATCAAACCGAGCGCAAGTTGAGGGCTGAGGGGATAAAACAAGCCTATGAGCCATATAAGGAACCACATCAAAATTGGCGCGACGATAAGACCCATGGTTAGCCCTATGGCCAGCTGCTTTCCCTGCTTCATTGAATTTTTCAATTCGCCCAGGCGAAGATTAATCATCATGGGGTAAATCATTGAAATGACCACTGCCAGATTTAACCAGTGGAACACTTCTTTGTACTGCTTGACATTTACGTGAAGTCCAATGACAAACCCTAAAATCATTGAAAGCGTAACATACACTGGAAGGAACTTATCCAGATGATTTTTCAAGCGCAGATAGTCCATACTCATTCCTCCTTATGAGTTTTTATTATCAGCACGGGTTTCTTCGTTTTTCTAAGCACTCTTATGGTGGTGGAGCCCATTAGCTCGTGTGAGTAACCAAGTTTTCCGTGAGAGGGAAGCAGAATCAGGGACACGTTCTCCTCCTCTGCTACTTTCACAATTTCCTCGTAAGGGATACCCACACGGACGAGCATTTTTATGTTCTTTGTTTTCATCATGTCCCTGCACTTTTCTGCTCTTTCTTTCATCTCTTTCATGGCGTTATCTTTGAGTTTCTCTTCTATGTCATCAATCTCACGCTCTTCTTTCTTGTAAAAGTAAGAGAATCCCGTTAGCATGTCCTCTAACTTTCCTTCGTCTATCACGTGGAGAATCACGCATTCACCTACCTCTGTGCTGTTGTCTCTGTTGAACTTCTGTATCGCTCGCATTGAGCCTTCACTAAAGTCCGTCGGAAACAATATCTTTCGGAACATTTTATCACCTTCAATTTCAATTTTTTTTGAAACTACTGCCACAATCCGAAATTTATATTTAAATGTTTGTGGACAAAAATGGGCACGGGGTACACGTTTTCTCAATTTCAATCTCAATTTTTAAGAATTTAAGAAATTATTAAATACTAATATTATTTAGGTTTTAAAGAGGTGTATATATGAGAAAAGGTCTAAGAATTGACGGTAGCTATGTGGGGAAAGGAATAGTGGTAAAAGATGCAAGAAGTGGGCGGAGCAGAATAACACTGTACATAGGAATAATGCTGGTATCCGCGCTAATTATCGGTTCAATTGCTGGTTTTTCTCTTATTAAAGAAGGAGGCGTTCAGGTGGCAAATTCCGGTATATACCGTGAGTCAAGTGGGGTACTTGGACGGGGAAATTACACCCCAGATGTGTCAATAGACTCCACTGATGGTGAATTTGGAGTGCTATGGTACGGTTACGATAACCACAATCAAATCTGGAATTTGAATGTAACTTATGTCTATGCGCAGGATGGTTCCGTTTACAAAACAGTTACGATATCAAATGATATAAATGTAAGCTATGGAAAGCCAACGGGAGTAACTCCCAAAATTGCATGGGACTCTAAGGATGACGTATTTTTGGTGATTTGGTACAGCAAAAACAAATCTCTTGACGGTGCAATTTTAGATGCAGATGGCAACGAGGTGGTAATTTATTTTGTCATAAACTCAACCGTGAAGGTTGACCCGCATTCTTTCGGGCTTGCGTACAATTCTTATACAGACCAGTTTATTGTGGTGTGGAGCGATACCGGTTATTACAGCTGGTACAGGACAGTTATG
>JALVVV010000029.1 GCA_027023265.1 DHVE2 group archaeon | reverse complement strand
ACTCATTCCAGCCGTACATCTGGGAAGGCGTCGTTATAATGGCTGCGTACCTCATCATCTCCACAGTGATATCACTTCTGCTTTTCGTCCGAAAAAAAGTGACATGAATTTCTTTATTTTCTATTTCGAACATTGTACCAAAAAGTTTTTTATTCGCACCATTTTTTTCTCTTTTCGATGGCAAAAAAGAAGAAAGTTGAGGAAGAAGCAAAAAAAAGCAATAAAGGACTCTACATAGCCATAATCATCGGTCTGGTTCTTGCCGCGTACCCCATCTACGGTTATCCAATAAGCTCTGCACTGTGGAGCAGTGGTACAGGACTGTTTTCTTCAGAAACCACACAGGTTATCACGGGAAATGTAGAATCTGTTGGCTCTGATTACATCGTTGTTAATGATGAAACAATAATTTTCAAAGGCTACTGGGATTACAACGGAAAAACACTTTATTACACGGATATACTCGCACTTGTTCATGTTGGTGATCGGGTAAAAATAACATACACGGAAAATCAAAAATGGGGTAAACTTGCAACAGAGATCGTATTAGCCGATGGTTCCGTTGCGACCAAGGAGGTGAGCTGATGGGGAAAAAGCCCTTGGAATACCGCATAAGACAGGTTTCAGTGATTATCATGTTCATCACGGGGATATTAACCGTACTCTCAGGTATTCTGCTGTTCGGCATGCCCGAGGGGCCCGGCAGTGGAGAATCCGTGGCACTGGGAATCTCGAAGGATGGCTGGATTCTAATTCACGAATGGGCAGGATTCATCGCTTCCGGCATGCTGGTGATTCATCTGTATCTGAACCGCCGTCCGCTGATAAGATATTTCAAAGAACTTTTTTAATTTTTATATTTAAAAAAATAAAAATTAGTTGAAGTTGCACTCATTCTGTGTTAGCTGAACTGTCAGAATATTACCGTTCAGCATATCTTTATGTGTCTCAAAGATCCACCATCCACTGACCACTTTCCATTTTATTAATTCTATCTCTATATTATTTGTGCTACTCCCAAAATAGAATGCCCCACCAATAGATGTACCGTTCCATGCTCCTTCCTCACCGCCCTTGTACTCGTGATAAATCCAGTGCCAAGTTCCTGAACCACCCTCGTAAATATACCAGCTATCATATTTCATCGTCTTGCTAACATTCACATATGCACCATTAGGGGACCCTATAGAGTTGTGAATGTCCGATGGGAAGTTATTGTAGCCACTACCCCTATTTCATAGGATACGGACTGAAAACACCATAAGAATTGCAGTTAACAACGGTTTCGCCATGAGATGCAATGATACACTGCGTATATCCATTACTATCTATTCTCCAATCTTTGTTGTATCTTATAAGCTCAACGAATATCACTCTATAACCCTGCACACCATAGATACCTTTAAACACATAGCCTCGCGCCTCACCGATGGAGTTAGTAATTATTGGTCGAAAATCTTTCCCATTTTGTTGTTCTACTACCACATAGTTCTCCACAGTATGTCCTCCGCTTGTTCCCGCGCTCACATTACCCTACCGGTGCAAATGCAAGCATAATAAAGCCTGCAAACACCAGAATTCCGAATATCTCGTGTTTTTCATTTCTATACTACCTCCAAAAATGGTAGATCCGAAAGGTATATATATTACGGTTATAACACACATATGTATATGAGGGTGTTAATTACATTTGCATGCATAAGTATGCTGGTATTCGTACCTGTCTATGGGGTATTATCTCACACTGGCACAGAGAAGGTGAATTTGAGAGCAGAAGAATATAACCCAAATCCCCTGCCGAAAACATTTGAAGACTTATTTTTTCCGCACTGGTTTGAGAACGGCACTTACACTTTTACCGTGCCAGAGTATATGCATAGGTATAATGTAGCATTAACTAATATATGGGCAAAATATTATCAATATGGTGCAGAAAAGGGTAGACCTGCCTCACTGGAAGTGTATGATGATACTGGCGTGGTGTACTGGTCATTTAATAATTCAAATAATGCAAAGGGCGCTCCAGTAGGTGGTCCAGGAAGATACCATGGAACAATCAAAGGAAATAAGATACAAATTAAGATAACTGGTAAATCAATAATACAATTCGGAGTGTGGGGCTCGTGGTTTGAGAACATATTGGAGGGGGGCACATACAACATAACATTTCCGGGAAAGGCCATTGCGCTGTACATGGATTACTACAATCCGACGAACAAACACACCTTTTATTTCAAAGCGTCACAGCCGGTTTACGCATATCTTTTTGGCTGGGATGGAAAATTACTATCATATACATCCAAGCCAGTAAAAGAGGGATATGTAACGGAACCTTACGACGCCTCGCCGTTTCTGGTGTTTGAGCAGGGAGGCAATGAAAGCGGGAACATAAC
>JALVVV010000028.1 GCA_027023265.1 DHVE2 group archaeon | reverse complement strand
TCATCCTCCGGAAATCGTTAAAAAGGCCATAGAGGATGGTGTTCGCAAGGGTTACAATAAGTACGGACCCTCCAAGGGATTTCCAGAACTTAGAGAGTTGATAGCGGAGCGTTATCGCAAGTATGGTGATTTCTCCGGAGACAATGTTCTTGTAACAGTTGGGGCTACAGAGGGATTTTTGGCCACACTTCTCAGCGTAGTGAATCCTGGCGATGAGGTTCTTTATCCTGACCCGGGTTTTGTCATATATGCGCCGCACATAAAAATCGCCGGTGGCAAGCCCGTGTCGTACCCGATATATCAGGAGAACGATTTTGTGCCTGAGGAAGAGGACCTTAAAGAGAGGATATCCAAGAATACCAAGGCCATAATTGTGAATTACCCTAACAATCCAACAGGGGGAGTCATGGAAGATAAAGACATAAAGATGGTTATAGACCTTGCGGAAGACTACGATTTGCTGTTAATATCCGATGAGGTGTATTTCAGTCTCGTTTACGATACCGAGCCAAAAACTTTTCTGGGTAAGTATGACAAGCTGGTATTCATAAATTCTTTCTCCAAGGAATTTGCCATGACAGGATGGCGACTGGGATATCTAATTGCTCCGAAAGAATACATAGAGCAGATAGGCAAGATGCACTATTACGCAGTTGCTTGCCCTCAGAGTCCCATAGAGTACGCCGCAATTGTTGCGCTGAAGGAAACTCCTGATTATGTAGAGTTTATGAAAGAGAAGTTCAAACGCAGGAGAGATTTAATGTACAAACTACTTAGTGAGATTGATGGTGTTGAGCCAAATCTTCCCAAGGGTGCTTTTTACATGTTCCCCCGCGTGCATGTTGATGATGTGGTTGCTGTGGTCAAGGACACCGTTAAGAGAGGGGTGCTCTGCACTCCAGGTAATGCGTTTGGCAACAATGCGGATGATCATATTAGGTTTTCATATGCTGCCAGCGAAGAGGATATTGAGAAAGGTATGGAAATATTCGCAGAAGTAGTTAAAAAACATAGAAAGAAAGAATAAGTTTAAAATTACAGGTATTTTTCTCTTACATATTTTATGAAGTACTCAGGTTCCAGGTTCTCTCCTGTGCTCCTTCTTACCAGCTCTTTTGGCGGGTAAATCGAGCCGTACTTGTGAATCTTGTTTCTCAGCCACTCTTTTATCGGCTCAAAATCCTTATTTCTGACGTGTTCTCCTATTTTGCCTATATCTTTTTCCATGTGGCTTGCCAGCTGTGCAGAGAGTAGGGTGCCTATGGTGTATGTCGGGAAATATCCTATGGTTCCGTGTGCCCAGTGTATGTCCTGAAGAATTCCGTCTGCGTAGCTTTTTGGCTTGATTCCCAGTAGTTTTTCCATTTCTTCGTTCCATAGATCTGGCAGGTCCTTAGCTTTTATCCCCTCGTTAATCATTATTTTTTCAATTTTGAACCTGACCAAAATGTGGAAGTTGTATGTCACCACGTCTGCTTCAGTTCTTATCAAATCCGGGCGCACCGTGTTGAAATACCAGTATATCTCTTCCGGTGAGTATTCTCCTATTTCCGGCACGTGTTTCTTGAGGATGGGGTGCATGAGCTCGGCGAATTCCATTGACCTGCCTATGACGTTTTCCCAGAACCGCGACTGTGATTCGTGAATTCCCAGTGATACTCCCCCTATTATTGGCGTGAACATGAAATCAGGGTTCTGCTGCAGCTCGTAAAGCGCATGTCCGAATTCATGCACCGTTGATAGTACACTTCTCTTGAAGTCAAAACCTTCGTATCTCGTGGTGATTCTCACATCGTTTACACCGAATTCGGTTGTGAATGGGTGCGCGGAGACGTCTATCCTTGACCTTTCCCCTATCGGAAAACCGAACATGCGAACAATTTCCTCGTTTACCAGGCTCATCGCTTTTGTGTCGTACTTTAGTTTTTCAAGGGGATGCTCCTTGGGTACCTTGTCCCCGGCCAGTATCTTATCCAGAATTGGTTTCAGTTCGTTTTCCAGCTTACTGAATATACTTTCGACATCATCGGTTGTCAGTCCCTCTTCAAACATATCTAAAAGGGCATCGTATGGATACTTTTCGTACCCGAGGTAATCTGCTGCTCTCCTTCCAATATCCATAAGTTTATCCAGCCATGGCGCGAATTTGCTATAATCGTCTTTGTCTTTTGCTTCTTTCCATGCGCTTGTGGCCTTGCTCGTTGTCTCGCTCACTTCTCTGACAAATTCAGGTGGGAAAGAGCTGCTGATTTTTATGTCTCTCTTGAGTACTCTGACGACTCCCTTTTCTTCTTCACTTAAATTGTCAAAACCTGCAGCCTTGTCAACAAGTGCTACGAAATCTGGTTCTAACAGAAGTTCCTGGCTCATAACAGATAATTCTCCTTCCGCAACACTGCGTTCCATTATTCCCTGCTTTGGCATATATACTTCCATATCCCATCCCAAAACGCTGGACGCGTGGTGTATCGCCCAAATCCTTCTGTATTTTTCCAGTATCTCCTTAATAGTTGGGTTTTCGAAAGTCATAAATATCGCCGCTCCCCTTCATTACTGCATTATAAATAAACTTTTGCGGAGTAATTCAATTATTTTTGGAATGATTTTTTCAATCATCCTTGGCGTGTAAAAATATTTTACCCATTATCGTTATTTACTGAGTTGCATAACGAACACTTATATGAACTTACATTATTCTCCCGAACGGTGATTGTGATGGATTATGGGAAAATTTTGCGGGTTAACCTGAGTTCCGGAGAAATAAGGAAGGAGGAAATTACGAGGGATTTGGTTGAGAAATATATAGGTGGACTGGGATTTGTTGCCCACTTTATGTATCATGAGATTCCCAAAAATGCAAATCCACTCGGAGAAGAGAACAAGATAGTCGTGGCCCCTGGGGCTCTTACGGGATTTGGGATACCCACGGCAAGCAAGACATCTCTGGGCGCCAAGTCTCCTCTCACCGGAGGATTTGGGAGAACCGTGGTAGGTGCGCCCATGGGAGTGGAGCTTAGAAAGGCAGGTTATGCAGTTCTCATAATTGAAGGGAAGAGCGACAAACCTGTTGTACTTCGCATTGAAGATGATAACGTGAGTATTGAGCCAGCAGATGAGCTCTGGGGTAAGGATACCCGTGAAGCCCAGAAACTCCTAAAGGAGAAATATGGGAAGGTGAGCACAGCGGTGATTGGTCCTGCTGGAGAGAATCTCAGCAAGATAAGTGGCGTGGATTTTGAGGAGAGACAGGCTGCGAGAACTGGAATAGGTGCTGTTTTTGGCTCCAAGAAATTGAAGGGAATTGTGGTTAAGGGAACAAAAACCCCAGAAGTTGCCAACAAAGGAGAACTGATGAAGCTCATCGCAAAGTGGGCGAAAATAATAAAGGAGCATCCGGCAACGAAGGACGACATGGGATACGGGAGTGGAGAGTTCCTGCGCTGGATGAATCAGGAGCGTGGCACGTTCCCCACAAGGAACTGGCAGTGGGGGTATTTCCAGAGCTTTTACGATAATGCCAAAGAAGGAGAGTTGCTCGGTATAGACCCGTACTACTGGGTTCCCCGCAATAATCCCAATCATGAGAGGAATCCGTGCCCTAACTGTACCAAGCCGTGCTCGCAGGTATTCACTTTGAAGAAATACAGAGAGGGAGATAAGGTAGATGGTCCAGAATACGAAACCCTGTACTCCCTTGGTTCAGAGCTTGAAATTTCCGACCCAGATGCTGTTGCCTATCTTAATCTCCTTTGCGATCTATACGGCTTGGATACTATATCAGCGGGTGTGACAATTGGCTGGGCAATGGAAGCTTACGAGAAGGGCTTGTTGACTAAAGAATATACTGATGGCATTGAGCTTAAATTTGGAAGTGTGGAGGCTGCCGCTGAAGCATTGAGAAAGATGGCGTACCGCGAGGGTAAGCTGGGTGAATTGCTCGCGGATGGAAGCAAGGCTGCAAGCGAAAAATTGGGAAAAGAGAGCTACAAGTTTGCGATACATGTCAAGGGCTTGGAACTTCCTGCATACGATGTTCGCGGTATAAAGGGTATGGCTCTTGCAATAGCTGTTTCTTACAGGGGTGCATGCCACCTCACCGCAGGGGTGTACGGCACCGAGCTTGTTGGCAAGTGGTGGAAGTTTGAAGGTATAGATAGATTGAGTGCAGACCAGAAGGGGTTCGAGATAAAGCTTCACGAAGATTTAATGCAGGTGTACGATGCTACCGGAATATGCAAGTTCTCTCGCCATATGTATCTCTTGGAGGGTATCCCTGAGCTTATAAAGGCGGTTACCGGTGTGGAGTTCACCAATTCTTCGCTCATCGATGCAGGAGAGCGCATATATAATTTAGCTCGTGCCTTCAATGTTCGCGAGGGATTCTCTAGGAAAGACGACACTTTGCCATATCGCGTGATGCACGACCCAATTCCCAAGGGTAAGAGTGCAGGCTCTTATGTCAAACCTAAAGAGTTAGAGCACATGCTTGACGAGTACTACATGGCGAGAGGATGGAGCGAGGATGGAATACCCACAAAGGCAAAGTTAGCAGAGCTGGACTTAGAAGACATAGCCGAGGAAATCGGTGTGGGACACTGATTTTTCCTTTTGTTTTATTTCTCAAATATCTTTTTTGCGTGGGATAAATATTATATATGTGCTTTTTTATACATTCTTATGAACCTCAACGAAAAATTCAAGATGCTTCCTGAGAACAGATGGGTGAAATACGACGCAAAGAAAATGAGAAAAAAGAAAGGAGTAGGAATTGCGGCAATATTGTTAATTCTGTGGTGGTTAGAATTTCAAATATTCCTATTTGCGATTGATTCTCCAATTTGGGGTATGTCGCCGGAAATATTAAGTGCAATCTTTTCCACAATTGTAATTGTAGTTGCGATTGTGGTTATATGGGCCGTTTTGAAGAGAATAGACATCCAAAAGGATGGCTGGTATTTTTCCGCATATCGAGATAAGGGATTGAATTGGGAGACTCTCGTATCATTCATCTGGGCGTTTTTGAAAGAAAACGGATACCTATTCGAACAAGAAAAAGTCCATAAAACTGGCACTCTGAAAATTACGTACTTTGATCTCAAAGGCAAAGATTTCAAGATACGCCTCTGGTTTTCCACAGTGAATGGGGTACCGGTAGTGGAGATAGGCATCGGGCCGGAGAACCTAAATAACAGGGAGGAAATCGAAAAACTCAGAGAAAAAATAAGCGCCGCTTTCAAAGAGAAAATTGTGTTTGGCGAGGTGTAATGCGAATTTTTTGATTTTTAGTTTTAGAGCTCTATTCTTATTTTCTCTCCCTCTTCAAAATACCCGCCCAACAATTTTATTTTTTCCTGGTTGCAATAAACACCTATCCCTCTTATTTTCTGCCCTTCCACGCGCAAGGGGAAATCCGCATAGAAAATTCCAATTTCTCCGTGTTTCTTCTCCACATTAAACTCTCTTCCAAAGAGTTTGATTTTTTCCACATTGCCAAAGACCGCCCCGTATTTATAATGGGGAATTCCGCCTTCAAGGGGAGGATTTCCGATGGGGGTCATGCCCGTACCATTGGTGTGGGTGGGAACGAGCCAGTAAAAATGTTCGTGTTTTTCTTTCACCAAGAATTCGTTTTTAGATGAAACGGGTACCCTATCTTTGATTAAAGGTATAAGGGGAAATGCACCCCTTGCTCTTATTCTGTCTTTGCATGGTCGAAGCTCGAAGTGTGCGTGCTTGGAAGACCACGGCATGAAAAATCCGGAGATGAGCATCTCTCCTAACGGGTCTCCAAGACTCAACTTTTCCCCTTCTTTTATGCAGGGTCTCACATGCAGGACTTTCAGGCATATATTATCTGAGATTTCAATCGCAATTACGTAATCCTCCTCCATCGGCAGATTTTTCGGTGCCCTTACTCTACGAATCTCCACAACCTTTCCAGAGTCCATGGGAAAGAGGGGAAGCGAGGAAAAATAGACATCAACTGCTGTCCCAGAGCGATGACCCACATAAGGGCTATTGAAAAATGAGTACCATGAGTCTCGAGGAACATCTATGAAAAAATTTCCATGGCGTGCGATTTTCATGTTTACTCCCTCTCGAAGAAACAATAGTAACGGGTAAGGGATTTGTGAACTCTCACTGGAAACATTTCGCGAAGATTGAAATATTTCTTTCCGATTTCCACAGCCCTGCTCTCTGGAAGCACTATGGACACTTTATCCGTCACATCGGAGAATCTCTTAAACGCCCTCTCGTAGAGTTCGTTTAGCTTTTCCCCCATGGATGAAGATGACCTTCCGTACGGCGGGTCGGTGACGATTGCATCGTAATTTCCCTCGATTTCTCCCACATCCCTTCTGGTTAAATTTGCCTTCATGCCAAATTTTTTCAAATTCGTCTCGGAAGCTCTGAGCATTCTCTCATCCAAATCGCTGCCGTGCATGTCCATTCCCATTAGCGAGCCTTCCAACAATATTGTGCCAGTGCCGCAAAAGGGGTCCAGTATTTTCGCCCCTCTTTTTACTCTTGCAATATTTATCATCGCTCTTGCAAGACGGGGGTGCATGGTTATCGGATAGGATATTGGCAGGTTCTTGGACCTTCTCACTTCGAAGTCTTGCTCCACACCTTCTTTTATTTCAATCCCAACGTATATGTTTTTACAGGCATACACTCTAACTATATTTTCAGGATTCTCGAGATTTGCTTTTCCATTTATCCCGCTCCCAAGCGCTCTTATAATTTCCGTTGCGCTCCATTTCCCGTTTTTCCTTACCCTTATTGCGTAATCATCCAAATTGATGTTTAATGAAGGGACTTCTTTGCCAGTATAAAGAAGTGAAGAAACCCGGCGAAGAAGCCCGGCTCTTCGGAGGGGAGAGGCGCTCTCCGTGTTTATTACGATAACCGGCTCATCAACCATGATAAATTTGTATGCCTTTTTCTCTCCTTCGAGTATGCCACGCAGCTCTCCGAGTACGAATTCTGTGTAATCACCCCACATTTCCGCAATGATTTCCATGATGCGTGCATTATTGTGTGCAGAGATTAAAACCTTTTGAACTCTTAGATTGTGTTTCTGGCGCTTTTGTGTAAAAAAAGAAGGAGTATTAAATTACACCCTGCAATTTTGCTGCTTTCACCAAGTTTTCAACCATGCACGCCGTTGTGACTGCTCCGACGCCCCCGGGCACAGGAGTGATTTTCGCTTTCTTCTCTATCGCTTCAAAATCCGCATCCCCTCTCAATTTTCCATTAACAACATTAATTCCAACGTCAATCACTATTGCGTCATTGCGAACCATGTCTGCGGTTAGGAAATTAGTACGGCCCACAGCAACGATGATGATATCCGCTTTTTTAGTTTTCTCTTTCAAATTTTTCGTTTTGCTGTGGCAAATTGTGGGTGTCGCATGGCGATTGAGAAGCATCATTGATAGAGGCTTCCCTACCACGGGTGTGCGGTTGATTATTACCACGTCTTTTCCTTCTATCTCTGTTACGCTCTCTAAAATCCTGATAACTGCTCTGGGTGTGTTTGGTGTCATTATTTCATGCCCCAAGAGAAGATACCCGTAGTTAACAGGGTTCATGCCATCCACGTCCTTTATCGGAGATATGGCGCTGTGAACCTTGATAGCATCGTATCCCTTTGGCAATGGGAATTCTACCATGATTCCATGGACATCGTCCCTCGCGTTGAGTTCTTCTATTTTTCTGAGCATCTCTTCCTCGCTGTTCACCGTATCAATCTCACCGTCAAATCCCAGTTTTCTAAGAGTCTTTATTTTTGATTTTGCGTAAACTATTGACGCTTTATCCTCTCCAGCTATTATTGTGTGAAGAACTAATTTTTTACCTCCTGCCTCTTCCACTGCCCTTTTCTTGATACTTTCAGCCAATTCCCTGCAGTTGATTATCATACTCATGCGTTATTAAAGCCAGTAGTTAAGGGTTTTGGGACATAATTGGGTAATATAATTCAGTAACTTTTTTTTACACTACGTTCATGCTTCCTCATGTGCAAAGAAATCCCGGTGGCCATGGCCATCGCCGGGCACGACCCAAGCGGAGCTTCAGGGATTCTCCGAGATATGAAGACATTTCAGAAACTCAACGTGCTGGGTTTTGGGGCGGTAACTACTGTTACTGTACAAAATATAAGTAAGGTGAAAAAATACCAGGTTCTTTCTGAATCTTTAGTGGCGGAGCAAATAGATGTGATAATGGAAGAGTTGTCCCTGAAATACGTTAAGGTTGGTATGGTTGGAAGCGGTGAGAATGCGAGAATAATCGCAAAAAAAATAAGGGGATACGGGTTAAAAGCCATTGTTGACCCTGTTATAAAGTCAAGTTCTGGCGCAACGCTCATCGACTCCCCCGAATCACTGGAACCACTTCTAAAAGAGTCATATCTAATCACTCCCAACGTACCAGAGGCAGAAATTTTATCTGGGATGAAGATAAAGAGCAGAGAGGATTTACTACATGCAGGCAAGATTCTGGAAGAGCTATATGGGTGCGCGATAATAAAGGGTGGACATTTAAAAGGGGAGGATTTCCTGTTCTGCGAAGATGTGCACTCGGTGAAGCAGCCGCTTTTGCCTTATGAGGTTCGGGGTACGGGATGTACTTATTCTTCTGCGATTACAGCATTCCTTGCGAAGGGATATGGGATACGCGAATCGTTTGTCAATGCCCGGTTGTTCCTACAAAAAGAAATTGAGAAAAGTATAAAAATAGGTTCTTGCGAAAAAAGAATCATGCTTTAGTGTTTTCTCTTGAAGGCTATTATTCCTCCTATGACGGTAGCAGTTACTATTACCGCTGAGATAATTACAGGTAGGCGTGGTATGTACATTGCTGAATTTTCTCCTTCTGTGCTTTTTTCGGGGTTTTCTCCATTGCTCTCACTTCCTCCATTGTCGCTGGTACCTCCGTTTTCAGAGCTTTCTCCGGTACCTATGATTTCTTCGGGAGTCTCATTGTAGCGCTTTGCATTTATTGCAATTATTCCCTGAGGGGTAGAAGCATACATTATGTCCCCAGCAATGCGCCACCGTACCTTGCTTATATTGACCGAGGTTATGTTCAGGGATATCTCCTTGTTGTCAACTATAATCTTTATTTCATGACTTCCTTCGGGTAGGGTGAGAGTGAATACACTTTTATTTCCTTGGATTTTTTCTGAGTTCATTGCAATGGTGGTATTGAAATTAGTTTTCACGGTGATATTGAACTCCCTGTTTGCAATAACTGTGGTGGGGGCATCAATATTTACATGCTTCTCAAACTGGAAATACTTTGAAGCGAGTGAGTATCTCTCTGCGGTGGAATTCAGCATGGCTATCGAGCCGTTGAAGTTGAGGAATTTCAGCGCGTATATCCCCATTTTAACCTGCTCGACGCTCATGGTGTCTGAAGAATAGTTTTCTCTCATTAAGTTTTGAAGTTTTGCAAGAGCGTCTCCGTTATCTTCCACGTCGTAAATTACTGTAATTGTGTCTTCTGTTCCTCGCGTGTCCACAGCTTTGATGTCTCCACGGTATGCATCTACTATATCTGAAAGCACGTGATACGTTTCGTATTTATCCATTGCAGCCGCTGCTTTTGCCAGTACCCCTGCAACTTTTTCCACGATTTTCAGAGCCGCTTCATACTGCGGCATGCCGTTTAAAAATCCTCCTGCCAACGAAGAAGCCTGCTCAACGCTTTCTGAAACTTCTTTAACTGTTGCTATGGCATTCAGGGTTCCCACGCCCTCTTCTGCAACATCGTAAATTTTCAATCTCCTCTCACGAGATTCATTCTCAGTGAGCTTTTCATGTATAAGGGCATCATGCGCGCTTTTCAGTGGCTGGTATATCTGCTGCAAAATGCTGTTTTTTATTCTATCCCTGTATTCATTTATCGTGTCATCTAAGGATTCTCCTGCCTTTTCCGCAACTTTATCAGATAGAGAATCTATTAAAGAGGAATCAATTTTGAGCTTCGGTACAATTCTTCCCACCAGTGCATTTATTTTGTTAATTATGTAATCCACAACTTGCCTGTACGTACTGCTCTCCTTAATCCTCTCCATTATTATATTGAGCAATACCTTAAATGAGATGACATCTACCGCTGCGTCTGCAATATCTTCCGCAAGTGACTTCATCATAACCGCAGCAGTCAGTGTCAGTGCCTCCACCCTTATCATTGATTTAAGGTCTTCAATCTTGCTGCTGTCTCCGTTATAGTATGCATTCTTCAATGGTTCTATGTTTAAACTCACGTTGAAAAACTGGCTGATTTTCTCAATTAAATTGTTCAGTTTTTCCTCGTAAATTGAGAAGTCATCTGCACCCGCTAAAAACCTTACATCTCCGCAATAATCTGATGAGTTTTCCAGTTCTGCCCATACTCTAACGTTTTGCGCACCGCGGTTTGTGAATTT
>JALVVV010000027.1 GCA_027023265.1 DHVE2 group archaeon | reverse complement strand
TAATATTCATAGACGAGATTAATCGGAGGCATCCTGCGAAGCATTTGGGGGAGATTGAGAGCACCAATCCCTGCGGTGAGCAACCCCTGCTCCCTTACGAATCGTGCAATTTGGGCTCGATAAACTTGTCTCTATTTGTAAAGGATGGCGATGTGGATTGGGAGAGGCTAAAATACGTGACTTGGAAGGCTGTACACCTGCTTGATAACGTAATTGACGCTAACAACTTCCCTCTTCCGCAGATTGAACAAGTTACGAGAAGCACCCGCAAAATTGGGATGGGAATCATGGGCTGGGCGGAGATGCTGATAAAGTTGGGCATACCGTACGACAGCGAGGAAGCAGTGGAGTTGGCGGAGAAAGTGATGAAATTCATAAACGACGAATCGCACAGAGCCAGCATGAAATTGGCGGAGAAAAGAGGCGTGTTCCCGGCGTGGGAAGGCAGCGAGTGGTGGAAGAAAGGGATAAAAATAAGGAATGCCACGACGACCACGATAGCACCCACGGGCACGATTTCAATAATCGCCGGCACATCTTCGAGTATCGAGCCTCTGTTTGCAATTGCGTTCATTCGCCGCGTGCTGGACGGGCAAGAACTGTTAGAGGTGAATCCGCTATTCGAGGAGGTAATGCGCCGCGAAGGATTATATTCAGAAGAATTGATGATGAAAGTCGCCGAGACTGGAAGCATCGAGCACATGGAAGAAATACCCGAAGAGATAAGGAGATTGTTCCGCACTGCGCACGATATCGCACCCATATGGCACATCAAGATGCAGGCAGCGTTCCAGAATCACGTGGACAATGCGGTGAGCAAGACGATAAACATGAAGCATGATGCCACAATTGATGACGTGGAAAATGCGTACATCACCGCTTGGCAGATGCGCTGTAAGGGCATAACAGTGTATAGGGATCAGAGCAAGAAAGAGCAGGTCATATATCAGGGAATAAAGAGCAAGGAGAAGCAGCCGGTGGTCGAGAAGAATGAGAAAAAGGATGAGGCTGAGATGCCCTTCGACTTCAAAGTAAAGGTTGAAGACGGCCTGCTAACACTGGACGGCACCTTTGACCCCGCTTGCCCCACGGGCAAGTGCGACCACTAATTTTTTTATTTTTCTTTAAGGTTGCAACTTACCGTAAATACTACCATTTAGCACTATACCAATTAGTAGTATTTTATGTCCACTCTTTTTTACTTTCTTTTTATAGCTTTTCCAACATGCTTTGACACATATCTTTTCACGTGCTTGTGCAATTTTTTCTTCATCTCCTCGTCATAATCTCCGGAATCAACAATTGCTGCGTACAGGAATTCAGTCATTTTCTTACCATATTTGCTTATTTCTTCTGCACTTTTCAATTATTACTCCACTTCCACAGTTTCCTCCATTTTCGGCTCTTCCTTCGTTTCTTCTTCAACTTCTTTCCTTATTTTCAAAATACCCGGCACGAACATGATTAACGTGAGTGTCAGGTACACGAAAAACACAATGGAATTTGCGTTTCCGTACCACAGGGAAGTGCCTTCCATCATCACGTATATTACGAAAAAAGCGTACCCGAAGGCCGCGAATTTTTTTATCTCGTAGTGGTGAAACGGATACAGCAGTAGAAACAGAGAAGTTATCAGAAACAAGTTGTATAACGTATAAAGAGCTGCGTTGTTGATAAACAGCTCAATTCCAAGTATTGCAAGGCCGGTTATTCCAGTGGCAACGGTTCCGAGCCTCCACCTGCCACCCAGCAAAACTGCAGATAGTACAATTATCAATATGAAAGATAGCAGGATAATGGCGTTCGCCGTGGTCAATATCCAGTTAGACGTGTTAATCTTCGCAACGGAAAATATCTGCAGGTATTTACCCAAAAATACCAGTATTGTGATGCCGAGCAGTGCAAGTTTTTTTTGCATACATGCAGGTGAATGAAAGAAAATAATATAAATATTTGCAGGCAAACTCTTTGAAGGGAAAATATAAAATCTTTAACACACATCACTTGCTATGATACTAAGGGACAAGAGCGAAATTACCAGGATGCTGATTCTCTTGGAGCTCGTAAAGGGTCGCAGGAAACTTAGGGAGATAGCAGAGAACATAGATATTACCGTTCAGGGCGTGTCTGAGTACATGAGGGTAATGGAGCGTGAGGGACTTGTTGAAAACGGGGAGATAACAATTAAGGGAATGGAGTTCTTAACAAAAGCTCTTGATGAATTAGGTGATTTTCTGGTCAAGGGCAATGCCCTTGTTAGAAAAGTGGGTGTCATTGAAGCCATTGCTGGAGAGTCCATAAAAAAAGGAGACGAAGTAATGCTAATTATGGAGAACGGGTACATTCACGCATATCGTGGCAGCGGTAAGTCTTCTGGAATATCAATAAATTCGGCGAGAAAAGGCGAGGATTTAGGAGTGACAAACCTGGCAGGGCTTTTAAATATAAAGTACGGAGAGATAGCAATTTACGCCATGCCATCTATTGAAGAAGGCGGAACTCGAAAAGTGAGTAAGGATAAACTTAAGAAAATAATAGAGAAGAATCCCAACGCCATGGTGGGAGCTTGCGGTGTTGTTGCGTATTTGGCATTGAAGAAGGCCGGAGTAAAAATAGATTTTCAGTTTTCCGCGGTGAATTCTGCGATAGATGCGCACTATCGGGGCATATCCACGCTACTTTTTGTCTCCCACATGATGTTACCTCATTCTCTAAGCACTCTTGAAGAGAAAGGAGTTCCCTACACTTTAAAGTCCGTTTAGTCAAATATTATATTAAACTCTGGAACCTCGACACCGTGCCCAGATTCCACATGTCCCACGGCTTTCGCATCTTTTATTATTTCTTTAATTTCATTTTCGCATTCTTCAGGAGCAATGACAGCAAACCCCATTCCCATGTTGAAAGTTCTGTACATTTCTCCTATGCTCACATTTCCCCTTTCTTTTATCTCATCGAATATCCACTGTGGTTTCATAGGGTACTCAATTACATACCTTATATCTTTCACTCTGAGAATGTTAAGCAACCCGCCTCCAGTGATGTGTGCCATCCCGTGCACCTTGCAATTCTCGATTTTTAACAGCTCCATGATGTCTCTAACGTATATTCTGGTCGGCGTGAGTAACTCCAAACCTATCTCTTTTCCCCTGACTTTCTCGTGCAAATCAGGAAATAGTTTTCTTGCAAGTGTTAATCCATTTGAATGTATCCCGGAGCTCGGTATTCCGAAAATTATATCGCCCTCTTTCACGGCCTCTCCGCTTACTAACTCATTCTTTTTAACAATGCCCATGCTCGTTCCCGACAAATCTGCACCTTTTGTGATTTCGGGAACGGTAGCCGTTTCCCCTCCAACTATGGTTATATTTGCTTCTTCAGCCCCTCTGTTTAGTCCAATACCTATCTCTTCTGCCATTTTGAGGTTGTAGGAATCTATTGCAAGGTAATCAACAAACGCAAGGGGCTCGGCACCCACGGTTATCGTATCGTTGACGTTCATGGCTATGCAATCGATTCCAATAGTGTCCCATTTCTTCATCTCGTTTGCCACTATTATTTTCGTGCCAACGCCATCTGTATTCAGTGCGAGGTAATAATCTCCAAATTCAATAAGGCCCGTGAAACCCAGCTCTAACGGCAACTTTCTGAAATCATCCCTTGAAAACTTTAGCTGGGATATGATTCTCTTCACGAACTGTGCCTCTGTTCCTATATCCACTCCTGCTTCTCGGTAGTCCATGTCCCCACATGCGAATTGTGTTAAATATCATTTCTATTGTTTTTATCCCCTGAATTTTGGACGCATGGATAGCATCTCGGGTAGTGGAAGTTTGCGCTTGGGGAATCCATCTGTTTCTTTATGTAGGGTATTTATCAGTTCTTCCCTGCTCATTTCCTTCACTCCGTTGCCTCTTATTCTCACTGTAAGCTTTCCGCTTTCTTTTTCCTTTTCACCAATGACCACTATGTATGGAATCCACTCCTTCTCAGCGTCTCTTATTTTCCTGGACACGCTCAAATCCCTGTCATCTATGTCCACGCGGAATCCACCGTTCTTTATTGCATCCATCTCCTGAATAGCACATCCTGTAAAATCGTCTTTCACCGGGATTATGCGCACCTGCACTGGCGAGAGCCATACAGGAAAAGATGGTTTAATCCCCTTCGTTGAGTCTCTGTACGCTTTTTCAAGGATGGAGTACATAACCCTTTCCACAGCCCCGCTTGGAGAGCAGTGCAGTATGTATGGGTACTTCTTATCCCCGTTTTCGTCATAATATGTAATCTCGTATCTCCTGGCGTTTTCAACATCTATTTGTACGGTGCTGAGTGCTGCTGCTTTATCCATATTGTCCACAAAATTAAATTCAAACTTCAGTACAAAGTAGAAGAACCGCTCGTCCCACATTTGAATCAGCACTGGCCTTTTTACCAGCTCTACCAATGACTTTATGAATTCTTTGTTTTCGTTGTAAAATTCCCGGGTAAACCTTATCGCTACCTCGTAATCACCAAGCTCCAATCCAAACGATTTTAAAACTTCAATAGCCATTTCATACTGCTTTTTGAAATCACTCTTTGCCTGTTCCATGTCCATTGCCAAAGTGTGCATGTCTGGCATGGTAAATGCCCTGAGCCTCCTCAGCCCAACAAGCTCGCCCTTCTGCTCCCTTCTAAACGCGTATTTAGCCAGCTCGTATATATGAATAGGAAGCTGTTTGTAAGAAAAAGTTGCATCGTGCATCATCAGGAACTGCCCGAAACATGCGGCAAATCTCAAAAAGTACTTGTCCTTGCCGCTGAGCACCTGGTACTGCCTCGCAGGAAATCTATTGAGATATGATTTCAGGGACGGGTGGTTGAAGTCGTACATTATGGGTGTTTCCACTTCCATGGCTCCAAAATCCAGCACCTTTTGCTCTACAAAATCCTCTATCAGTGCCTTAATCAGCTTACCTTTTGGGTAATATCTCATATTGCCTGAGTCGCTTCCCGGCTCGTAATCTGCCAGCTCCAACTTCTGCATAAGCTCAACATGGGGAGGTATTTGCTTTACCGCCCTTGTTCCAGAAATCTCGTAATCAACAAATTTTTTCAGGTTGGGGTAGTTTCTGTAATCAAATTCATCCACGGCATGAAGCGTACCATCTGGAGTCATTATATACCAGTAGGTTGTCTTCTTTTCCGCCTTTAGTGCCTCGCTTTCTTCTTCTTTATCGTTTTCATTTCTTATTTCCTTGCTCAACTCGCTTAGGGGATGACCCTTGCATGATATCACGAAGCTCTTGTACCATCCAAATGGAGCTCTACAAACCTCATAATTTTCTTTAAGAGCTGTCTCCAGATTCCTTAGAACATTTACGGCAACATCAGGAGGCGCAAGCTTTGAGCTCAAATGGGCGTACGGGTATAGTACTATTCTCTCCGCATTTAACTTCTTAGCCACTTCTTCAATCTCCCCAGCGGCTTTTTTTTCTATACCCTCATCACCCTCTTCCACAGATATAAAAGCAACGAGGCACTCGTCGCACCTTTCTTCCTTTTTATCAATTTCCTCGGCGCTTTTGATTGCCTTTTCCTTTGCCACGTACTCTATGTAGTCTGCATGTATGAAAAGTACTCGCATGTAGGGTGATTTTTCATAAAGTATAAAACGGTTTCCTCACAGTGAGCAAGTTGAATTCCTTGGAAAACATGAAAAAAGGAGGATAAAAAGGAGGAGTGATTAGATATAGAGGACATAAGCAAAAACTTTAAAGAGAAGAAGTTTAGAAGCAATGTAAAAGAATGGGCGAAGATGTAATCCCAACCGCACTTTTGAATGAGAGATAACCGATTCAATTACGTTTCTATGCGGGTATTTCTTTTTCCATGTCTTTGAAACCTCAAACTTGATACCTTGATACACGTCATATATTAAAAGAAATAACACAACATATTACAAAAATCACAAAACAGTGCAGCATTTATCTTTTCCCATAATTTCTTCAAGAATACTACGAGCAACCCTTGCATCCTGAACCACAATTTCAAACTCATCTTTATCGGTCTTCCTGATAACGGTATCTGCGTACCTTTTGACCAATGCAACCAAATCTTCAGTATTTGCATCACAAGCTACAATTCTGAATTTCAAACCTATATATTGCCTCACCAAAAAACGTACAACGAAAAGTTCGTAAAACAGGAGAAGAAATAAAGCGGCAAAGATTAGTAACAAATAATAAATATTTAAAGATTGAAAGAGCACGTATCTGAGAATAACCAAAACGAAAAAAGTTACTATTAAAAAACGAGGATATACTAAAAGAGCTCTGAGCTCTTTCTTAGATTCTCGCAATCTGGTTGTTTCCCTGCTAATTAAAAAATCAGTTTTTGAACCGGGTGTCATATCCCCTATGTTAGTAGCAGCTTCTCCACAGTTCAAATCCACAGGATACACCATATCATCAATCCACAAATAGCACTTCCCGCAATGAACCAGATTTCCTTTTACCTCTCTCCTTTTAAATTTATCAGCTAAATCCCTGCTCTGTTTGAAGTGCCTAATTTTGAAAAAAAGCATGTGCAAAACAAGACCAGAAGCAGCAGCAACGGTAACAACAAAAAAGGATAGCAAGAAATAATAATCAAGAATATTCAATAACTCAATCCCCCTTAACATTCTTCAGAAATTCTATAACCTCTTCCCTGCTCATTTTTCCGGGGTTAAACTGCATCAAAGGATCTGCCATTATCTCGTCTGCAAGGATTTCCAGAGTATCCAGCTCAGGTATATGTTTGGGTATGCCAAAATACCTGTTCAATTCATCCACGGCACGTGCAAAGTCTTCCACACCTAACATTCGGGCTATGTCATTGAATCTCTCAGTGTACTTCTCGGTTGCCCTTATAAAATGTGGCAGCAAAATGGCATTTACCTTCCCGTGCTCTATACCATATCTCCCTCCTATTTTGTGGGCGGCAGCATGGCAGAGCCCAAGCCTTGAATTGGTGAATCCCATAGCAGCCATCATGCTCGCATAGTGCATCAACCCCCTTGACTCCACGACCCCCATCACGCTGGATTTAATATTCTCAAATATCACCTGGATAGCCTTAAAAGAAAGGGTATCTGCGACAATGTTATCCACATTGGAAACGTAAGACTCCACGGCATGGGTAAGGGCATCCATACCAGAAAAGACTGCCACTGATTTTGGCATGCTCAGAACAAAATTGGGGTCGTAAATGGACATATCGGGTATGAGATGGGGGCTCACAACACCGTGCTTTATCCCATTATCATCTGCAACCACCGCAGCCGCAGATATCCCTGTACCCGTCCCACTCGTTGTTTCCACTGCAACAAACCGAGCTTTTTCTCGAAGAACGGGTATATTTCTCGCATATATCTGCTCCCAAGTTATCGAGGGATTCTCGTACTTTACCCACCCCAACTTTGCGGAGTCTATAACACTACCCCCTCCCACCGCAACAATCCACTCGGGCTTTGCTTCTTTCAAAAATTCACCCACAGAATCAACATCTTCCTGGTGGGGCTCTCCATTCGCACCTTTTCGTTCCATTGCGTAAACCTCGGCACCAATGTCCAGAAACTCGGAGACGTTTTTCCACACGCTTTTCCCTGTTATTACCGCAATTTTACCTTTTAACTCTGAAATAGCAGAAGCGCTGTTCCATCCAAAATACACATCTCGCGGGGTAAGGAAGTTCATAGGGGGGGTAATGAATACAAACTTTAAGGATTTTTACATAAAGCCAAAAGATAAAATATAAAGAAGAAAAAACATCCAACGCTGTATGCTCACAGGTACTTTATCTTGCCAGACGGCTTGAACGTGAATTTCTTCTTCTCGGGTATGTGTATAACTGCCTTTGTTCTTGGATTCCTTGCCTTTCTTGCCTTCTGGACCCGACGCTCGAATATGCCGAACCCCACGAGATTCACACGCTCTCCGTTATTCACCTGAGTTACCACTTCTTCCACAAATGCCTTTATTACTTCTCTCGCCTGCTTCTGGCTTACACCCGTTTTCTTTGCCACATTTTTTGCAAGTTCGCTTATACCTACCATTTTGGTCACCCCGTATGGGTATGCGTATACCTGTATATATATTTTTTTGTGACTATTGCTTGGAAAACCCGTAAAAAATTAATTTATAAAAAAAATAACAAATAATAAATATGTTTAAAAAGCAGTAAAATAGCCATTTTCAAAAGTATTTCTCTTGAAAACAAAGTTTTTTAGGCATTGCAACAATAATCCTCTGTGAGAAAGTATCAGGGAAAAAAGAGGTACGCAAAAAAGATAGCTAAAGAGAGGATAGATATACTGTTTACTCTGGCAGATAAAGCCACAAAAAATAACGATTTCGAGCTTGCAAGAAGATATGTGGAGTTAATTCTAAAAATATCCCGTAAGTACAAGGTAAGGCTAAAAAAAGAGCAGAAATACATGATTTGCAAAAAATGCCACACCTATCTGCTTCCCGGAAAAACGGCAAAGGTAAGACTCAAGAGAGGTAAAGTTGTGGTAAAATGCGAGAGATGCGGTAATTACAAGAGATATCCCATAAAAAGAACAGACTTAAAATAAAAAGTTTTACTCTGTGATGGTTTCTATCTGGAACAGGACATTATATCCTTTTAGCGTGGCGTGGATTTTGTCGGCAAACCAGATAGCTTCGTCCACACCTGCACCGTCATCCCACTCGTAAACCATATCATAGGCACCTGTTATAGGTTTGAACCCCAGAGACTGCAATCTTGCTATAACCTCGCTGGGCGGAGCACCCTCGCTGTTGAAAGTCACCTTCAGGTAAGTCCTCATCATCAGAGAAGAGAATAACTCACCGATATTTATGTTTTTCCTAAACCACAGGTTGAACTTGGAAGTACACACAACCAGATACATAGTAGATGACTTCAAAACTCAAAAACGCACCGGACATACAAAAATATAAGAAATACTTAAGTATAAATTCGCATTTGAGTAAAAAGTGGATTCGAAAAACGCGCTAATATACGGGGCACACGTGGCCAGAAACGTCAGCTTGATAACTCTTGCTCTGGCATTTTCCAAGCTAATTCTTGCGTATTACACAAACTCTATTTCCATCATGGCAGATTCATACCACAGTTTCGCGGACATAATTCCCATATCCGCAGCATGGGTGGGATTAAAAATAGCACAGAAACCAAGAAACGAAAAATTCCCATACGGATACTACAAAGCTGAAAACCTGGCTACATTTGTGGCAAGCATCTTCATATTCATTTTAGCATATGAAATAATCACAAAAAGCATATCCTCTATATACCACCATTCAGAAGTGACCCACACTCTTTTAGGGTCAGTAACCATGATAGTGTTTGTTGGCCTATCATACGGCCTTTACCTGTATCAACATAGCGCTGCAAAGAAAACCGGGTCCCAGGCACTCATGGCAAACGCAAGGGAAACTAAAATGGATGTGGTGTTTTCTTCCGTTGTTTTGGTGGGTTTTGTGTTTGCAAGTATGGGCTACACATGGATAGGTGGCGCTGTTGGTTTTATAATTTCATTACTTGTTATTCACGCAGGATACCAGAGCATGAGGGATTCCATTCTCTCCCTCATGGATGCTGGATTATCCATAGAGGAAATTGAAAAGATAAAAAAGGTGATTTTGGAAACCCCCCGGGTAAGAGAAGTAAAAAGAATTTACGCGAGACGCTCAGGTCCATTTGTTATGGTAGAAGCAGAGATTTCAGTTCCAGCAAACCTAAATGTTAATCAGGCACACATGGTAGCCACTGAAGTGGAAAAAAGACTTGTAGAGCTAAAAGAAGTGGACCATGCATTTGTCCATGTGGAGCCCCCCAACAACAGTGGTAAAATAATAGCAATTCCCGTTAAAGAAAATGGCTCATCAAGCAAGGAATTTGGTTCTGCGCCATACTTTGACATATACCAAGAATACAACGGCAAGAGAGAATTACTGAAAAGAGTTGAAAATCCAGGAGCACATCTGGATAAGAAGAAAGGTGTTAAGGCTGCGCTGTTCCTTATAGAGCAGGGAGTTGACCGCGTGGAAGTGTTAAACATAGGTGAGGATAGCCGTAAAATTCTGGAAGATTCTGGTATAATTATATCTACCAAATAATCGCCTTTGTGCAAAATATTTAAATATTAATTCGCATTTGAGTAATATGGTGATAAACATGCCGTATGGAGATTGCACAGGGCCTGATGGAAGAGGTCCGAGAAGAAGATTACTGGGAAGAGTAGGCGACCTTTTTAGAGGCAGGGATAATGGATATGGATACAATGTGTATAATGAAGTCCCACCAGCGTACGGTTATGCGCAGGGCTATGGATTTGGTAGGAGACGTGGCAGAGGTGGTAACGGAAGAAAATGGCAAGGTTACGGACAGGGCTCCTGCCGAGGAAGAGGACGGGGACAGGGAAGAAGAGGAGGAAGATGGTAAATGCCCAGATGCAGAAATTCATTTGCATTGGGGTTTCCCGCAAGAACCGCACCGCTTGATGTGGTGAGAATATTAATAGATGTTGGTATAATTGCGGTATTAATAGCTCTGCTCTTCGTGGCTCTGCCCTACGTCATACTTCTAATAATACTTCTCGTTGGCAGGTATATCGCGGGAAACTACAGATACGGAAGGTATTATGGTAGAGGTAGAAGATGGTAAAAATACAAAAAGGAGGTGATAAGATGTATGGATATTATGGCTACGGATATGGATACGGAAGAGGATTTGGATTCGGCCGCCGGGGACGCGGCAGGGGCAGGGGATTTGGTAGAGGATTTGGATACGGTGCCACACTCGGATACTGCCCCTGGACAGGCATGCCCCGTGGGTGGAGATGGACGTACCCGTACGGAGCTCCTTACGGAAGTTATGGACCATACGGAAATTACCCACAGGTAGTTCCTAGAGCGTACACACCCTACGGGCAGTATTACCCTTACGGGCAAAACCCGCAGCAGCTCCAAGTTGATGAAAAAACTGCCTTGGAGGACGAAGCAAAATTCTTGGAAGAGAGACTGAAAGAAATAGAAGCAAGGCTCAAAGAACTCAAAAGGTGAAAAACATGAGAGTTGCAATCACGGCAGATGTGGCGAGTGAAACAGCACCGGTTTCAATGGTATTCGGAAGATGCCCATACTATGCCATATATGACACGAATACAGGGAGTCTTGATTTTGTTGCTAATCCAGGAGGTATGATGCCCAGAGGTGCAGGAGTGCAGGCGGCGCAGTTCCTTATAGAACAGGGAGTCAATACGCTGGTAACTGCAGGAGTTGCTGGACCTAACGCATCAATGATTTTGGCACAGGCAGGGATCCAGGTAGTCAACGGATTTCAGGGGAGAATAATTGACGCTGTAGAGGCTATCAAAAACGGAAATCTAAAGATAGGATACACTCAGGTTGCACCAGCACCAATGGCTCAGCAGTACATGCCTGTGGAAATAAGTCCAGAGGAAGAAATCAGGATGCTGGAAGAAGAAGCGGCAAGAATAAAAGAGAGACTTGAAGAAATCAGGAAGCGCCTGGGCGAGCTTAATAATCAATAATATCTACGTTTTTCTTCTATTTTCATTTTTAATAATCACTACACAAAACTTAAATAATCACTTTGCAGTGTTAGATTATATGCGAATTAGGACAGGAATACTTGGATTTGACAACATCGTTCAAGGGGGATTCATTCCCAACAGGGTTTACATAGTAGCGGGACCTCCCGGAGCTGGCAAGACCACTTTTGGCGTGCAGTTTTTGATTCAGGGTGCAAAGGAGGGGGAAAGGGGATTATACGTGTCTCTGACTGAAGATCCGAGGAATATCATAGAGGACATGTCTTCATATTCATTTAACATAAGAAGGTACACCCTGGCAGGTCTCGTTTTGTTTGTGGATATGGGTCCTCTGAGCATACAGTACATGAACGCCATAAAGAACAAAGAAAATGTCAAAAGTCCGTACGTTGATGAGGTATTCAAGAAAATAAGCGCTTTAGTAAAACTAAAAGGAGTGAAACGGATAGTAATTGATTCCGTTTTGACCCTCAAGTACGGGAGCAGAACGAAAGAGGACCAGAACAGGGAGATTGCAAGATTCTTCAGAAGTCTAAAGGACCTCAAAGCCACAACCCTGATTCTTTCAGAAATGACTGACCTGTCCAATTACAGTCCTGAACATTACATGGCACATGGGGTAATATTCCTGCATAACTTCTTAAATGGTAACACCATGACAAGGGCACTACAGGTAATTAAAATGAGGGGAACAAAACACGACTGCGACATGCACAAGATGGAGATAACCACCGATGGAATTAAAGTGTTTAACACGAAGGTGTGAGGTATGAGATGCCCTGTATGTGGTTCAAGAAATGTGAAAAAGTTAAAAACTGGAAGCTACCAGTGCCTCGATTGCGGATTTATTTTTTATCCTGAAAGAGATGCCATCATAGACCTCAGAGATTTTGTTAGTGCAGACGAACTCTCAGAGGAAGAGAAAGAAGTAATAGGCGAAAAAGTAAAAGAAGCGGGAGAAGAGATGACAAAGGAAACGTACAGCGAAGATATCAAACACATGTTCAGAAAGGACGTGTCCTTAGAAGACATTGCCACCAGATACGGAGAGGGTGAATATCTTTATGGAATATTCATTGATTTTGAAGACAGTGTGTCGGGCACGTTGCTTTTGATAATTCCGGAAAGCGAAGTATCAGGAATAATAAACAAGTACAAAGGGGGAGTAGTATCTTCTCTGAAATCCATGGCAAGAGATTCCTTTGAGGCTTTCATCAAAAAGCTTTCTTGGGATGCAAAAATAAAGAACATAGACATAGCATACGACACTATGAATGCACTCATGAATTACCTCTCCTCAGAGGTTGATAGAGACAAGAACATACTCATGCTTAACTACCAGCTAATTTCCGATGAAAAACCAAAGGGAGAGCTTCTATTTCTACCCTCAAAAAATACATTGAGATTACTTAGAGGATTCATGTGAGTTCTCAAACATTTTTTTAATTTTTTCATCGTATATTATTATCCAGGTATCTTTTTTCGAGTTCATGATTAATTCTACTTCAAATACCTATTTAAACCCCCCGCGATGAAAATCTCAGGAGATTATCACTTGTGATTTTTTCTGAGAAAACGGGGAACGCTGAAAAATTTAGGCTGCAAATCTGGAATCTCGATAGCCGCCAGCTCCCTCACAGGCATGTTTTTGTGCTTATCCGCTATCTTCCTCTCTTCTATCAGATCAACGCTTTTTTTTCGCTCCCCATCAACCTTGCCTCTGTCATACGCTTCCCTAACTTTATCCAATATACCTTCCTGCTCCGCAATGCTCTCTATTTCCTCTCGCTTTCTACGAACCCAGCCTACAGATTCGTAATGGCGGTAGTACCCAACCTCAAAGCCTAACTTGTAAGCTTCCTTTAACAGCTCCTTTTTCTCATCGACCTTGTTCTTCTTAGTGAACATAATCACACCTCAGTATATCTGAACAAACCTATTTAACATTATTGACGGTATTATCACCTTCACGTAAATTGGAATGCCATTTCCCGGCAATATTTTCATAGTTAAAACCGTCTGGGGTTCCAGAGAAAGACCAACCTTACGGGCATTTATGTAAATAATGACAACTCCGCCATCTCCTAGTATGTAATTGCTTCTAAACTCCCCTGAAGGGTCCCGTACCACTCCCACGGAAAAATGCTTCCCATCACTGTAATTAACCCCAAATCCGCTTGAGTTCAACTGCAAAGATGCTTCCACGTGTCCATCGGTAAGCTCAACGATAACATCATTAAAATCCACGGGTTGAGAGCCAGGGCCCAAAGCAACCTTTAGCTCAAGAATTTGTATGGTTGATTGAGGATATATTATATCTCCAACATTGCCAGCCCTGTCCACAGGAATTACCAGATAATAATAAACCTGATACGGTTGATAAACATAATCCTTAAAATGAGTGGTATTCACAAATGCATAAGGCCTGGAGCTCAGTATTGCGTTTGAGGTCAGAGCCTCATAATTTAAGCTCCGATATACATAATACCCAGCAATACCTGATTCATTATCCCGCGATGGCGCCCAAGATATGTCTATCCAGTAATCTCCAGTATAAGCATGCATACCACCGATGTCTCTTGGTTTTCCAGTATCCACCATGGATACATCTATAGAATCTACATTGCTCGTATAAATAGCAGTGTTGCCAGCTCTATCAATTCCCTCGACAGCATAATACCAGGTGCCGTTGCTTGGCGGATAGTCCATATAGCTTCTTGCAGTCCCGTTAAGAACAGCAACCACCGTTGCATTGTTTATATTGGAAGCGCTTATTTCGGACCTTGAGCGATAGACTATCTGCTTTGCTATTCCCGAGCCTGAATCTGAAGCAGTCCATGTTATTAATACACCCACACCTGCAGATTTTATATTATTAACACTTCCTGAGGGAGGGGTTGTATCTTTTGTGCCCGTTGAGACGGTAATAATATTGTCATTCTCTTCATACAGAAGAGCATTACCCGCGTGGTCATAGCCAATTATAGCATACCCGTATGTTTGTCCAGAATCAACAGAATAATCAACATAGCTTCTATCAGAACTGAAATTACCAGTAATATTTGCAACTAAAGTCCCCATCTCCTTTACATAATTTATATTACTCAAAACGTACTTTAAGGTGGTATCGTCACCGCTAACCCGGTATATCTTCTCGCAGCACATTCCTGATTCGTAATCAACAGCAGATTTCCATCTAATTAATACCCCGAGAGGGTTCGTGGAATACAAACTCACGTTCTCAATAACCCCACCAACAGGAGGCGTGCTATCGTGCTGAATTGGCGCTCTAACCGAGATTATATTTGCAGGCTTTCCATCGGTATCCCTATCTCCTAATATATTCAAAATGCGCAGGGAGCTTGTTATCTGCTCCGTAGCTTCTTTAGCCACTTCCTCCCCCTGCTCCCTTAGAGTAACACCAACGTATATTATTAGTGATGAGGCGATAGCTGCAACTATTATGATTGCAATGAAAAGTATCAGAGTAGCAATCCCTATGTCTCCTTCCTCCTTGTGATACACCTTTTTCATAATTAAAAATCTCAAAAATCCTTATTTAAAGAATTACACATGATTATCACGTCATAAAATCACAATTAAAACAATTTTGAAAACCAAGAAGCTTGAGAAAAATCAAAATACACGAATCATCAGCAAAAATAGAAAAATTTTATATCCTTTGAAGATATTACATCTTACGATGGACTTGGATACTCTCATTGAAATAGAGTTGAAGAAAAAACTTGAAAAGCTTATAGATGGGCTCAGCAGCACAATTGTGGAGCTGCATAAAAAGAGATTGGGGCTTTCAGGAAAAGTTTTAAGTAAGGAAGAATATATCCTTTTGATGAAGGACATAAGGGAATCAATTGAGAGGTTTGCAGGAAGAAAAATTGCCGATGAGATATATAACGATATGATAAAACTACTGGAAAATGAGCATGTAGGGTGATGGAAATGGCAGAATATCTAAAAACATATGTTGCAGGACTTGACGAGAAAATAGAAAGAGGCATACCTATTGGGCATATAGTACTGGTCTCCGGACCTACTGGAAGCATGAAATCCACTCTGACCTTCTATATGGGCTACAAATACCTTCAGAACAACAAAAAGGGGAATGTGATTTACGTGTCTCTGGAGCAGAGCCGCGAGAGCCTGCTTCGCCAGATGGTAAGCTTAAATATGGATACAGAAAAGTTGCCAAAGGGTGCGGAGTTCAACGTGTTTGACTGGGGCTTGGTAAGAAAGATGGTTAAAGAATCGGGAACTTATGATAAAGTTGACTGGATCAAGGCTATAGAAACGCCTATTAGAGAATATGCGAAGGATAAGAAGATAGACATATTGATTTTAGACTCTCTGCAGGCGTTGTACGCAATAGCAGAGATGGAAAATCCGAGAAATCAACTGTTCTTCCTATTTGAGTCACTGAGAGAGCTGAGCTCCACCACGTTCATCATCTCAGAATCCACATACAACTCGATGAACTTCGGAACTTACGATGTGGAAGGATTCCTCGCAGACGGAATAATACATCTATCCATGGAAAGAGTGGGCAGGACCCTCGGAAGATACATATCAGTGATAAAAATGAGAGGTGTGAAACACAGCACCGATTATTACCCACTGTTAGTTGACGAGAGGGGGTTCAGAATAGTATCTCATTAAACCCCTCCACCGGCATCTTTTTATACTACATACAGGATTATTCACTATGGATAGCTCGTTGTGCAATAAGGCCATTATTCGGGATTTGAAGCGAGCAGTTAAGGGGAATAACTTGAAGAGGGACGTTATACGTATTATCAAGAAATATGAAAACTGTCAAAGCGGATCCGATGTAAATGTCCGCGGGGGTTACACTCTGAACTCAGGAGAATCATATTATGTTCAGGAAGAGCAGGCAAGAATAGTATATACCGTGTTTCAGCAGGTACTGAAGAGAAGATACAGGGGGCTGTGCATAACAAGGACCAACCCTGACAACATGCCATTTAGCAGCGTATTGGAAAACACAGAATTTTACTGGCTAACCACCATGAAGAAGGAAAATTCAGTTTCTCCCGGAGACCTTCACAAGTTACTTGCAATAATAAAAGACTTTCTGAAGAAAGAGGGACGCGGAGCAATTGTAATAGATGGCGTTAATTCATTAATAGTAAATAACGGATTCAATTCATTTCTAAAGTTCATACAAACTGCAAAAGATGCTGTTAGCGAAAAACACGGGATACTTTTGATCTCCATAAACATGAATAGCCTTGATGACAGGGAGAGAGCCATGCTCCAAAACGAGTTGAAAGAAATATCAATAAAAAGATAAGATTTTTATAACGAAAAATTTAAATCTTTAAAGACGATGGTTTTTCTGATGTCTGTTCCCAAAGAGATTTCAAAGTTTCTAAACCGAAGCGGCGTGGTTCTTTTAATAAGAGGGGAGCCGGGTACTGGCAAAACCAAAATGTCCCTTGAATTGATGAAAAACTACAACATGGCATATGTGGGAACGAAGAGAACAGTGGAGGAAATCAAGAGAGAATACCCATGGATCACAGAAGAGATGAAGGAACACATGTTTGCAATAGACGAAAAATATGATTACAGAGAAACTGACAGATTTGGCTCGGTGTTTTACCTGATTCCAGAGGCACTACGGAAAGTGCTGAACCTCGTTGAAGATGGTAAAATAAATGGGATAATTATAGATAGCTGGCACGGGATAATTAATGAACTGAACATACTCGCAATGGAGGAAAAGGAGAGAGAGAAAATTTACGATTCTTCATCCTTTTTCCTTAAACTCATAAGGCTCTCGGACATGGATGTCAATTTCATCGTGGTAAGAGAGGGAAACGAGGACGATAACCTGTCATACCTGGCAGATGGAGTGGTAACAGCCTGGAAGAATGTAAAAGAGGGTCGGCTTTACAGATGGTTTACGATAGACAAGCTCAGGGGTGTGGAAATAGAAAAAAATGTGTATTTTTTCACATTGAAGGAAAACAAGTTTAACTACCTACATTCAAGCAGGTTCAAGCATCCCCAAAAGATTTTAGGATACAAGCCAAGCTCAGAAATCCCGGGCAGCACATATTTCGATGATATATTTACCGTGCGCAGAAGCCACACAGTAGTGTTTGACTTCGGGGAGCACGTTCCCGTACCCTACAAAGTAGCAAGCTTGATGGGCTTTATTGCAAGTTTCTCGTATCACGGCTCCCGAGTCATAATTATACCACCAAATGGATTTGACATGAGCGATTTGAAGTACAGCATATACATTTACAAGCTTGAAAGATATTACAAAAACATAACCTATCTATACGGAGAAGGAGACGTGGAGGAATTTGCAAGACTCGTTGATTTTTCAAATTCAAAAGAGATAGTTAAAGTAATACACAATGAGATTCACAAAAATGTATCCGAATTTGCGCCGTTGATAGTAGTGGGATACGACCGCCTTAACAGTTACATGAGCTCACATGACACTATGAAAACGATGTATCGCCTCAAAGACACAGTAAAGGAATTAGGTGGGGTCACGCTGATTGCAGGCAATATAATGGGTGAGGAAAACAAGAAGTTCAGTTCTAGCATCTCAGACATATACGTGAAATTCAAAAACATAAACGGGGATGTGGTAATGTACGGAATAAAGCCATGGACAAGGGTTCATCACTTGGACATAAAATACGAAGAGTATCCAAAATTGATACCGAAGGTGATAGTATGAAAAACATACTGATTGTAGATGACTCGGAGATGTTCTATCGACTTCTTAAAAATGCTATTAAAAATGCGAAGGTAGAGTGGGCACGAAACGGAGAGGAGGCCATAGAAAAGTACCCGCAGCTCAAACCGGACCTTGTGCTGCTTGATCTGATATTACCCGACCTAAGTGGAATTGAAGTTATAGAAAAGATTAGAGAGGAGGACGAAGATGCAAGGGTTGTCGTGCTTAGCGGCATAGATAACTACAACGTTGCAGAAGATGCAAAAAGAGCTGGTGCAGTTAAATTCATCTCCAAGAGCGCAGGCATAAAGTACATAATCGAAGAAATAAACAGGGTAATCGACTAAAAGTTCTCCGCAGGACATGGTCCCAGGCAATCAAGGCAGTGTACACATTTATCCTCGTTTATCACCACCTTGTTCTCTTCATCTAACAACAGAGCATTGACAGGACACCTCCCGAGGCATACACCGCATCCAACACAGCCTATTGCCCGAACAACTAAGCTCTTAGCTTCTTGTTTAAACTGCTCCCTGACAAAAACGTGTTCATTTTCAACTTTCCAGGTGCCCGGGGGCAAAGCGCTTAGTAGGTTTATCGCTCTTTTAAAATCGTATTCTCCGCGAACATTTAGCTCGGCCCATGTCCCCTCTCCAAATTCCACTCTGGGAAACTCCCTGTGAACGCTCCGGCCTCCCGCCCACTTTGGCGGATGCCTCCACCGCCACGCGTTCTCGGCCCATTCTTCCGGAATATCATGTTCTGATGCAAAGCGTTTCAGGTACGAAAACCATCGCTCCACACCATCATAATACCTTGCTACAATCTCCAAGTCTGCAATATCCGAAGATGGACAAAGATAGCATCCTATTCGCGTCAATCCTCGCCGGTACCAAACGTTAAAAGGGGCATTTTTCCACAGTATGTAGAGCCACACTTCAAGAGATGTCCAGTTCTGTATTGGACTTGCAGATAGTTGATTTGGCACCCATTCATTTTTCCAAATCCTGCCCTTTTTCATTCTATCTTCACTCTCATATCGCCTCTGTCCGATTAAAGTCAACAGCCCCTCAGGATACTTCTCAAGTATGTACCTCGTAGTTGGCCCAAGCTTGGTAACCTTGCAACACCACCGGTAATCCCGAGCAGGTGGGCCAAAAACATCAAGGCTGTCCCAGAACGCGTTACCTGCTGAGATAATATCCACATCAATGCCGTACTTTTTTCCAACATACTCAACGTAATCAACCGTTTCTTGCAATTCTATACCCGTATCAAGAAAGAACACTCTAAAATCCTCTCCACTTTCCATAGCAAGAAGAAGAGTTGCAAGGGAGTCCTTACCACCGCTAAAAGAAACTGCGAGAGGTAGAGCGTATTTTTCATGTGTGGATTTTATGAAATTAACAGCCTCACTCTCAATATGCTTGAGATGCTCAATATTTGCGTCTATGACATCACTGATATAAGAATCCTGACCCGAATCAAAATCTCCGTATTCAGCATACCTTATCTTCACAGCAACCCCCCTCGTAAACTCTCGCATTTCTTCCGTGCTCATCTTTGCAATACCCACTGCAAAAACCCTACCTGATTTATCTTTAACTATAACCTCATCGCCCTTAGATATACCATCTGTTGCGCTCACAACACCGGGTACCATCAAGTTCTTTCCAGAAAGCACAGGATTTATAGCGCCATCATCTGCAACGACCACGTTTTTCTTGGCGCATTTACCCAACAGATAAGCTCCGGGCATCCTCAAAGAGACCCTGTACGTCCTATCCTGCACGTCGTATCTAAGAGTACATATTACCCTTCCTGCAATAATTACCTCATCCATTCTATCCCTGTGAGGAACCCTGTTAAAAAGTACCACATTCCTGTTAATCTCGCATCCAAAATCGCGACGTAGCGCGTTGTTCAATACCTCCAAATCCCCCTCATAACCTATCCTAACTTCTCCGGGAGGAGTTATGGAAACTTTTCTTCCTGTTGAACCACATTTACTACACTTATCTCCTATAAGGGGTACATTGCAGGTATCGCACCATTTCAACCTCAACTTTCCAAGATATACGGGTTTACCCATGTCCCCGAATAATATCTTCTATTACAAAAACACTTCCTACGCAAACGCTCTATTAAGATTCATCTTAGTCTGAGCAACTCTCACAGCTTCCTCAAAATAACCCATATCTACTACATCACTATATTTTGAGAGTTCTCTTATTGCCTCGCTACCGGCATAATATACCAATTTACAATCTTCAATATCCATTCCAAGCTCCACAGCAGATACAAAATAATCCCTGGCAACAGGTACATTACCCATCGCAGCATAGAGACTGCCAAGGGCAACAAGAACATAGCCCTCGCTTTTCTTCAAGCCAAGACGTCTATATATGGACAGGGCATCTTTCAAATTTTTTTCACCATCCATGTATTTCTCCCTGAAAACATACCATACTCCAAGCGATTGTAGAGCCTGTGCCTCCATGTATTTAGAGTATATCCTCCCGCTGAGACTCTTTGCCTTTTTAAAGTACGCCTCAGCTCTGTTGTCCATTTTCATATAATACGCATGTCCAATGTTAAGGATAGTTTTGATAAGCCCCACCATATCTCCCGTATTTTCCATTATGTTCTTAGCTTCTTCAGCATAAAACAGTGATTTCTCATAATCACCCATGTGCCTGTATACAATGGATAAACCGTTGTAAATGTATCCCATCATCCCGTAATCTCCTATCAACTCAACAATATCCTTTGCATTCAGGAGATTCTCTTCAGCACCCTCGTAATTGCAACGCTCTGACATTATATTGCTCAAATAATAATATGCCATAATCAGATCTTTCTTTCTCACAGAATAGATATGACGGGAAATGACAGAAACAAGATTGCGCTCTGCAACATCCAGCTCACCCCTTTTTATTAATATTCCTGCTAACTTAACCATGACTTTTGAATTGTATCTCAAATCCTTATCCTCGGATTCCCTTATTGCAATTTCATATTCTTCCCTGCCTTCGTCCCACATGCCCTCCACAATATATGTATCCCCTATGATACCGTGCATAATCCACGATTTTGAGCGTTCATCGGCTCCATTAACAAGTATTTCCTTGGCAAGTTTCCTTATCAACGCAGGATTTCTGTAAAGGTATTTTTCATAATTCTCATCTAAAAGTATGCTCGCACGAATGAGTTTTCCAGCGTGAATAAAGTGATATACTGCTTCAATAATATCTCCATTCTCCTCGAAATAACTGGCAGCCAACTCGTGATATTTCACCTTGTCCAGCTCATTCATCTTTTCAACCACGTGCTCCTTCACAATATCATGCAGAGTTACTTTAGAATCTTCAAGCTCCTGGACCAAATTTTTCGATATCAAAGAATACAAAATATGATACTCAACCCCACTAACTAAAATCGCTTTTAGATCAACTGGCTTATTAAACACACTTAAAAATTTCAAAGCCTCCCACTCTCCGCAGGAAACTTCAAAAAGAGATTTACATGAAGAATCATTGAAACCGTGTTGCGCAGATATGGTTAAAAGCAGCGGATTTCCCCCACATTTCCGGTAAATATTAACCGCATCTTCATATTCCACTCCTCTATCTTTCAAAAGACGATAAGAAGTCTCCCTGTCCAGAGGCAACAGATGAATTTCTGTAAAGTTACCTGCGTCCAACAAAGTCAAAACAGAGGGAATGCCTGTTCCCATAATAACAAATTTACAGTTATTTGAAATACCCACATCAATGAAGTTTTTTAAGAATTTTAAAACTTCCTTCGAAGCTTCCTGTACATCATCAAAAACGAATATAAGATTATTAACTATGCCCATCAATATTAACATCACGCTCTTCAAATTATCATCAAAAATTTCAAAACGACCGTGATTACTCAGGTATCTTTCCAACTGGGGATGCCCGGTGGTGGACAGAAATGATGAAAGAGAATTCAAAAAGTCCATGACACCACCATAATTTCTTAAGCTAACAAAAAATACGTCCCTTTGGATTAACCTTTTCTTCAAGTAATGAACCATCAGGTAGGTCTTGCCCATTCCTGAACTCCCCGTCATAAACAGTACTTTCTTTGAGCTTCGAAAGAACTCATCAAGCTTATTTAACTCTCTATCCCTTCCGTAAATGTTAGAAACAACCAGGTTCTCTTCAAGGTAATGCAAACTGCGGGTACGTTTTCTAACAACTGATATTATATCAAGTTTCCTGTTTTTATCAACATTCAAAGCAGCCGTTTCAAAATCCAGACCGAAACGTTTTGTAATTTCACCAAGAGATATTTCCACTTCCTTACCCGGCGAAAGAACCACGTGAATTTTCATATTTTTTAACCTGACCTTTATTTTCTTTGCCTCTGCAATTCCCTTTGGAGTTAGATAATACACATTTCTCCTGTTTTTTAAATTTGCAACACGTGCCTTTTTGATTCCCACTATTCCTTCATTCAGAAGTATTTTCAACTCCCGGGGAACATTGTTTCTCCCTATACCTATTCCCTCTGCTATGCCTTCCTGAGTTATTCCATAAGGGGCATTGTAGTAATTTATATCACTTGAGTACGAGTATAGGTGTAGTAGTATACGTTCTCTATTTGACAAATAGTGTCTTACCATAATTGGATAACATATTATAATAGCACCTATTTAACTTTTCCGTGTATATACAACCGGAGTTAATTGAAAACAGCATAAAAATAAAATAGAGAAAATTAATGAAAGAATGAGCAGGAAATTACACATGTACAGAACAGTAAAAATGGGACAAAAAGAGATGAAGAGGGCAAAAATTCCAATTTACTGGCGCATTACATTGGAAGTATAGCAAAATGCACATATAAGATTGCAAAGAATACTTCTGGAAAAGAGCAGAGCAGCAGAGTGGAAAAAGAAGTACTCACATAGAAATGTAGTAGATTCTGTCTTCCACTCTTTCAAAAGAGTGGTTGGCGATTAAATCTTCGCCCATTCTTTCTCTTCCGCTTTTAAGCTCCTCATATTTAAAGTACTTGCCTATGACCTCTATGTCTAACTTTATCCTCTTTTTATCTCTATTTTTTCATGTTTTCCAAGGAAGTCAACTTGCCCTATAACCACAACCCAATGAGCAACGAGCTCCTGAAGTTCACTGTATTCAATAGTTTTATCTTCATAATTAACCGCATAACACCAATATAAATAAAATATTGCATTTATTCGCCACACAAAATAATAAATGAAATCAAGAAAAACTACAAAAATTTAAATACAGCCCGCACATACAAATTTGATGAAAAAATCCAGGTACCCGGGAGTGTTCACTGACGGAAGGCATTTTTACACATTATCCGAAGATAAAGAAGATGTTTATGGAGAGAAAGTTATTAAAAACAAGAAAGGATATTTTCATCAATGGGTACCTTTCAGAAGCAAACTCTGCGCGGCAATGCACATGAAGCTCAAGAGTTTTCCATTCAAAAACTCAAATGTTCTTTATTTAGGTGCATCAACGGGAACCACCGTTAGCCATGTATCTGATATGGCAAAGTGGGTGTGGGCAGTGGAAATATCCCCAATCTCCATGAACAAGCTGGTAAAACTCGCAGAGAGGAGAAAAAATATAATTCCTTTATTAGAAGATGCGAGAAACACGGATGCCATAGCACTCTGGGTATCCAACCCTGACATTATATACCAGGATATATCTCAGAGAGACCAAGTGGAAATTTTTCTAAAAAACATGGAACGTTTCTCGCCTAACATAGGCTTCTTAATGCTAAAAACCCGCACCATTGACATGCGCTCTCAACCAAAAGAAGTTATGATAAAAAGCAAAAAAAAGATTGAAGAGTACTATGATATAAAGGAGGTTATCAACATATCCCGTTTTCAAAAGGACCATTACGCCTTCGTGGTGATTGGGTGAGCTTTAGCGACAGATTTGTTGAAGAGATAATGCATGTCAAAGAACTTTACAGGGAAATGAAATCCTGGCGCATAGTGTTTTATTTCTTCTTTCCGTGGGCACTATACCTTCTTTACATGGTTGGTGTGTACTTTACCCTCCCTCCAAAGATAAATATGGGGCTAATAACCATCACATTTCTGTACCTCATACCTCCCGCTGGAAAAGAGAGCATGGTACCTGCTGGAGTGATACTTCTAAAAAACAGCTACGGTACCTGGAGCGTGGTGATAACGAGCATGTCCATCGCCTTCATAGACTCCATAGTGGGACTGTGGATGATGTGGAACTGGGAGCTCATAAAGCTCATTCCTTTCTTGGGGACATATGTCAAAAAGCTGGAAGAAGTTGGTGAGAAAAAATGGAAGAAGCACAAGCATCTAAGCAGACTCGCTTACATAGGCTTAGCACTTTTTGTGGCTTTTCCTTTCCAGGGCTCAGGAGGTGTTGGAGCAACAGTAATCGGTAGAATTCTGGGAATGAACAAGTACAAGGTTCTGTACTCAATAATATTGGGCTCGCTGTTCGGCTCTTTCCTGATAGCAATAGCCACCTACTTTGCAATATTCTCCTTTGAAAACTTCCCAAAAATATTTTTCCTGTACATAGGAATAATTATATTTGTTGGCGTGTTTATAGTGGCTGCAGTATGGATAAGAGGTGGAAAGAATGAGAGTAATGGTAACCGGCGGCGCGGGGTTCATAGGAAGCCACATAGTAGACAGGCTGATGAAGGAAAATAATGAAGTTATAGTGTACGACAATTTAAGCTCTGGAAAAATGGAGTTCATAGAGAAGCATCTCGGCAAGGAAAATTTCAGGTTTGTGAAAGATGACCTTCTTAACAAAGAGAGGCTAAATAAAGAGATGAAAAACGTGGATGTTGTTTTCCACGTGGCCGCAAATCCCGACGTGCGTTTAGGCGCCTCGGACACACGCGTGCACATGGAGCAAAATGTGATGGCAACTTACAACGTGCTGGAAGCAATGAGAATAAACGGAGTAAGAGAAATAGTATTTACCTCCACATCAACCGTTTATGGAGAAGCAACGAAGATTCCAACACCTGAAGATTACGGACCATTGATTCCTATATCGCTATACGGAGCATCTAAATTAGGAGCTGAAGCATTTATAACTTCATACGTGCACACGTTCGATATGAAAGCTGTAATTTACCGCTTTGCGAATATTGTAGGGCCGAGAGGAACCCATGGCGTGATTTACGATTTCATAATGAAACTGAAGAATAATCCCAAGGAACTGGAGATTTTAGGAGATGGTACCCAGACAAAGTCGTATCTGTATGTGAAAGACTGCGTGGACGCAATAATGTTCGGATACAAAAACAGGAAAAAAGATGTGGAGATATTTAACATAGGCAGCGAGGACTGGATAAATGTCAGGAAGATTGCAGATATAGTTGTTGAAGAAATGAATTTATCAGATGTGAAATACGTTTTCACGGGAGGGAGTCGTGGATGGAAAGGCGATGTGCCGAAGATGATGCTGTCCATTGAGCGCATTAAATCTTACGGATGGTTACCTGAGCATCAAAGTGAGGAGAGCGTGAGACTTACCGCCAGACACCTTGTTAAAGAGCTTACTGGGTGAGTATGCTCTTCTCTATAACTTCTGGCTCCTTCCACTTGATATGCAATTTTATTTTTAGCGTGTTTCTGTGATAGCTGACCTCAAAATTCTCAACCTGCGAGCGGTAAAGCTTGTACCTCTTGCCATCCTTGGTCAAGCGCGTCTCTTCAACTTTTATAAGGCCAAAACCCTCCAGTTCCCTTATCTTTCTGTATGCACTCGCAAGGGGGATGTCAAACTTATATGCAATTTCACGCACTGACATGGGTTTCAGGGCAGTCGCAGCCAGAATTTTCAAATTGTATTCGTCCATCAATACTACGCCTATTGCTGAACTATCACTTCCTCCCGACATAGGATACAAATCCCAAAGAATACTTAAAACGATTTCGCCATGATTCTCCAAAAAGATAATCATAATCGATTAGAAACCCTGAAAAACTGAGGAAATAACAATTTGTGAAAGCAAGATATTGATATTTAAATATAAAATTACTTCGCAATTTTAATAAACCCCATACAACAATTTCAAAGTATGGAACTTCAGGCAAAAGACGTGTTAGAAATCATGCTGGATCCGTATTCATCACAAATAATAATGGGTACTATGGAAAAAGAGATGGGAATACGGGAGATTAGCAAGAAACTTAACATACCGCTCTCGGTTTGCTACCGGCGAGTTAAGATGCTTGTGGAAAAGGGCATACTGAAAGAAAAAAAGCACGGTAAAAGGGTAAAGTACCTTTCCACTGTGGATAACTTCAAAGCAGTGCTAAATTTTGACAATAACGAGATGCATGTGGAGATGTCCGTTGAAGAGGAAAAAGTTACCATGAAATCCTCCATATTGTAAAGGAGGGATAAAATGCAAAGAGCATCGATAATCATACCCTTGATTTTCATCGTACTGCTATCAATCCCCGGGATGTACGCGGGAAACCATAATTTAACAAGATATATGGAGAACGGAGCAATTCTGCGTGACAGTGGAGAATACGAGAATGGTATTCTTTGGTCATCCCCACGTACAGTAACGTGGATGGGAAACGCACAGAACCCCGCTATGAGCGAAAGCAACGGGACGTTTGATATTGTATGGCAGGATAACAGAAACGGTAACTGGGAAATATATTACACCAAACTTAACAGCTACGGGTTCAAGTTAGTAAATGATACGAGGATAACCGATTATCCTGGAGCGGACGAGAACCCGGATGTGGCTTCTAATAACGGCAGGGTGTATATTGTATGGCAAAGAATGATAACAGGATACTGGTCAATATACTTTTGCGTCCTCCAGTACAACGATGAGAACATATCAATAGTAGTACCTCCAAAACAGGTAAGCGACGGAACATACAACGCAACATCCCCCAAAATAAAAATTGACAGTAACGGAGAGATACATGTAGTATGGCAGGAGATGATTAACAATAAATGGGTGATAATGTACGACACACTTGATAAAAATGGAAACAAAATGATATCCCCAGAAATAATTTCAGACGAAAAATCAAACTCCACGAGACCTGTTATAACCATGGGAAAAAACGATAACGTGGCAGTTTTATGGATTAACGAAAACAGCACTCCCGGATACAGCGTGATGTACAGGGGATTGAAAGCCAACGGAGAGATTATAACACCAATAAGGAGAATCAGCGTGGTATCTCCTGGTACCTCCATAAGCGTAAGCTACGATGATGGTTTTAACGTTGTATTCTCGTGCTCCAGAGAAGACGGAATATACGGGCTGGTATACACAAAATTAAATGAAACAGGGATAACAATAATAGATGATACTAACCTAACTTCCATGGGCAAAGTTTATTCAATAGAGCCAGCAATGTACACAAGCAGAAACAGAATGTTCGTAACCTGGAAGAATGGCAACAACGTATCCTTTGGAGTTTACTCAACAATGGGTAAAGAGATATACACCCCGATGGCACTGTATTCAGGCATCAATGTATCCCATCCACTCATCTCAATAGATAAATCCCAAGTAAGCGTTATATGGTGCTCGAAAAACGGAAATAATAGCGAAATAATGGTAAGGCTTGGCAAATTTCCGGATATTTTTGTAAAGAATATTTCCGCAAGAGAGGAAACAAATGGAAAAATAGAGATAACCGCAGAAGTGGGTAATTCAATAGACACAAATATAACCTCAAGTTATACAGTAGAAATTGACGGTAAGGCCGTTACTCATGGCAAAATAAGAGTGTACAGAGAAGAAACAATAGAGCAAAATTACACCTTGCAGGGCGGCATGCACAGAATAACATTGATTCTGGATCCAAATAATACGATATATGAAAGTAACGAATCAAACAACGAAAGGAGCATAAGCGTCTACGTGAAAATATACCAATACGAAGTTTTCACTCCCAGCGAGATATTTATAAAACCTGGAAACAGCACAATATTTAATGTGAGCATAGTCAACACAGGGAATGCCGAGGATAATTACACTGTAACCATTAGAAATTACACCCGGGAATTTAAAGTTACTCCTGAAATTAGCACAGTGAAAGTTCCCGCAGAAGCAACGCAAAACCTGAGCTTTAAAATAACTACCAATCAATCCACACCCATTGGAAATTACTCGCTCAACATGAGCATTTCTTCAGAGAGCGGGACAACAAAAAACAAGACAATTACCGTAATAGTAAGCCCAAATTTAGATTTCAAACTGTACTTCTTACCAACATATTATGTTAAGCCAAACAAAATGCAAAAAATAAACATAACAGTGGAGAACACGGGCAACTGCAACGAAACATTGCATCTGAAAATAATCTATAACACAACATGGCCTATATCATTGAGCAACAACACTCTTAACCTGACACCCGGAGAGAAAGCAAAGACGCACATTCTCGCGTACGTACCATATTTACCTGCGTTTTCTCGCATTAATGTTACCCTAAAAATATGGTCAGAAAAATGGGAAATAAGAAACTACTCCATCTCGCTAACCATAGCCCCTGTTCACGGGGTAGAAGCCACCGTACTCAATGAATCATCAATAAAAAGGATAGTTAATTTCACCATTTTGCTCAGAAACACGGGAAACCTGCCAGAACTTTATATCCTGAATATCACCGGGCAGTTGTCTAACTACGCAATAATAAGCGAGTACTCACTTTTAGAAGGAATTAACAAATCTGCAAAAGTTAGCGTGTGCATCGCTCTACCTCAATGGCTCCCCGCAGGAGGCTACGTGATGTACTTGAAAATAATATTTGGAAACAATGAAAACTACACACTACCCCTCTCTGTTACAGTACATGCCATTTATTCCTTCACCGCTTCAGCAGTGCAGCATGGCAATGAAATAGTACTTAGCATAAACAACACTGGAAACGCAATGGAAGCCATAACTGTAATTCCAAAAACCAAAAAGAATATCACATGGGTAATAAAATATCTTGGAAAAGAATACAAAAACACAACCTTCGTAATTTTGCATATAAACCAAAGTGCAAAGATAATAATAACTCCAGGGGAAAAGATTAACGGTGGCAATTACAGGGTAACAATTAAAATGGTATCTGCCACGGGAACAGTGAAAAATATAACCGTCACCATGAAACCCGCATCAGGAGGGAGCCTGTCTTCCATAATCATGGACAATCTGCTTTACATCATAATAGGCGTGGCTGCAGCAGTGGCCGTTGTGGCAATATACATACTCCGGAGCAGAGAATAATCCCTCGCTGAATCTCAAATGTGAGAATTAAAAATTCAAATCATTTATATAGAATAAACACGAAATATTTTTAAACTCTCGAAGGTTTTGTAATAATTGGGGAAAAACTCCCAAAAACCCGAGGTGATGTGAATGAAAAAGGTGTGGAATAAGAAAGAAAAAGGAGAGATGGGCATCGGCACCCTGATAATCTTTATAGCCATGATTATCGTGGCTGCCGTTGCCGCAACGGTGTTAATACAGACAGCGTACCAGCTGCAGCAGCAGGCGGAGGAGACTGGTAACATAGCTATACAGGATGTCGCAACTGGATTTAAAATAATACACATGGGTGGAAAAGTAGACCTTAGCGCATCTCCGCCTAAGTTGAGTACCATAGAAATAAAGGTTGGACTCCTCGCTGGAAGCCCTGCCATTGATATGAAAAGTGTGCTAATTGAAATAACAGACGGCTCAACAGACGTTACTCTGAGCTTTACTCCAGACACAACAAGTGTTCTCGGAAACGCAACAATAACCGGCAGTGGAACCGAATACACGGCTGTGCTTCTCAGGGACATGCCCCCACAGAACTGGAATAACCAGTACGTGATGACACAGGGAGACGTTGTGAAGCTTGTGATAAACGCAACTGCAGTAGGCCTCAACTTAACTCCGCAGTCCCAGGTAACTCTTCAGATAATACCCAAGCATGGAGTACCTACCTATGCAGCATTCATGGTACCTGCTACACTCACTACGAAGTACGTGGATCTCTACTGATCTCCTTTATTTCTTTGAACAGCGAACCAGAGAACAGGGAACCTTGAATGACCAAGGGAGGTGAAAAAATGGCAGGGTTGTTTAAGAAAAAGAAAAAGGAGAAAAAGGAAGAACCAGAGATGCAAAAAGACGTGGCAGTGCCCGAAACGGAGGTATCAGAGACGCTCATAGAGGAAAACGACCTGCAGAACATATTGGGAGACGTGATGAAAAACAGCGGCATGGATGAGCTCACGGAGAAGATTGATGACCTTGCGAGGAAGCTGGACGAGATACAGAACAGACTGGAAAGACACGACTCACTAATAGGCTCACTGGAAAACGAAATTTCAGAAATCAGAAACACCAACGAGGAGATGCAGGACAACATCAAGAGGCTACTTGACGTGTACGAGATAGTATCCCAGAAGATTAACCCGTTCATAAACATGAACGATAAAACGGAGATAACTCCCGACACCGTGATACCCGGAGGTCCTGAAGAAGATAGCATACCAGTGGTAGAAAGTGTGAACATGCCACCGGCACCTCCTGCTCCGGAACCACCTATGGAAGTTAAAAGAGTAACAGAGAGACCACACCCAAGAGAGGAGGTAAAAGAAATGGAACCACAGTACAATGGGCGAGAAAAACCGCTGCTGACCCACATAAAGAAGGACTACTACACCATCGTGCTGCTGATGCGATGGATAGAATTCCTCTTCGAACACGTTAAAAGAGACAAGATAACACTGCTCTTAGATTACTACGTGGACATAGGATGGATTAGCAAGGAGGTAAAATCAGAGATCATGGCGTACGCAAGAGGTGAAGTACAGGATGTTACCAAATACTTCCCCGAGGAAGAGATTGAGGCGGAGATAGAAACTCCTGCTGGAACAATTAAGACCCCAGAGCCAAAAATTTACAAGAAGGTGGATGATTGGAGGCTCAGTGCAGAGGATCACTTGAAATCCCTACTGTTCATAATGAAAATTGCAGGAAACGACGTGAACAAAGACCGTCTGAATTCCCTTGAACAAGAAATCGAGAAATTTAAGAAATCCCTGTGGGAGTACCACGGGGTATAATCACTTTCAAAATTTTTTGGTGCGCGACTATAATTGAGATTGTTCCAGATATATGTCCAGTTTACCCGGTATATTTCCACCCAATCGCTGTTATCAGGGGTGCTGTTTTTAAATATCAACTCAAAGGGCTCATGCTGGAATTTTTCATAGGTAGTATTGTTCATCATTACAGGAGGAGCTATGGGATTTTCCAAATCTCCGTATCCGTAAACACCGTTCATTAACATATTGCGGGTTATCAGAACGTAGCCCACGGGAGGATATGTACCGTTCAGGCCTTCAAGCTCATCCAGACAATCAATCCATGTTGTGGAGTTCCATATTTTGTAATCGTATTCAAAACTGGAATTGAATCCGTAAGCCTCAACCAACATACCAACCTTGTGGTCAGTGGCGACTGTGTAATTTCTATCACCGTATTCCTGTAAATAAAACACAGCACTCATAACCACATCGGATACTTGCTGCTCTGGAGGAGATACCTTGTTCATAAAAGGGTAAGCGGTTATCCCGCTCATGACAACTATGAAAACTATAACTGAAATAAAAAGTACCTGCATACTTCTTCCAATTGGATAGGTGGACTTGATTTCCACAGGGTCCCGAACGGTAACGGAGCTTTGTTTTGGAATAGGATGTATCATACCCCCGCTAACCTCGGGATTGTGCCCATGGGAAACTATGTAACTTGGAGATTCAAGCTCCACGATCATTCTCTTCTTAATTGCCACTTTCTTGAACACTTCGCTACCCATAACAAGCCTTATCCCCATTGCACCGGCTATTGATAGAGGCTCCATCAGGTACTCAACATGACGCCATGGAAGAAGCCCACTCCAAGTAACAAAACCAGTAAATGCGGAGAACGCAATTGCGCCTGTCCAGGCACCCAGCACGTAAAAGAGTCTCTCATTCAGGTAAATCCTGGACAAACCCACGCCCATGAACCCAAGGGTAAGCAAGAAAGGAAGCGAGTACAGTATGGCAACCGGAGGTATATAATATCCGTGAAGCCCGATAACTGATAGAAGAACGAAAGAAACTATGCCAAATCCAAGGGATATAGCAAATATCCAAGGAACTTTCCATCTTTCCACAACTCTTATTATGCGGCCTGTGAGTCTTAACCTCATATTCAGAGATAAGTAAAAAAGTGTTAGCATTAACACATAATATAGAGCAACGGTGTAATACCATCCAAGAGCACCGTGATACAACGAAGATAGAAATCCCTTCATGCCCGGAACGTGCAGAACCCAGTAGGTAAAAGTAACCCCTGAAAAAAGTAATATGAATAAAAAGTACCTGTAAATCATCTTACGTTCTAATTTTCCAAAAATGGAGAGAACAAACCAGATACCTGTTATGGAAATTATAAACATGTAGTTGGAAAGATGATGGGAAAGCAGAAGGGCAACTGAAGAAGGAATTAAGAAATAAAGCCATTTTGTATCATCTTTCCACCGTATAAAGAAGTACAGGGAAAATAACAGAAAAAAATGCCCGATTGTCAGAAAATAAGGCATCGATGTCTGATACATCTGCACGGGATTTATAGCAAGAAGCAGCGCTGCAAGCAAAGATGTTTTTCTGCTTTTAGTAAGGTAATAGGATATCAGAAATAGAGGAATTACCGTTAAACCGCCAATTACAGGAGGAACGCGAAGCACCAAAATACGCGGATCCGCACCGGTAAGGTAATACGCACCCATTATTATGAGGTAGAACATCGGAAAGGAGCCATATCCAGAGGAACCCCAGAAAGCGGGATACTCGTAAAGAGGGTTTCTCTTCTGGAGAAATTCGATGGTTATTGAATAGTATATTCCAAAATCATTACCCCAACCTGAATATAGCCAGGCAGGGATGGAGCGCAGAGCTATAGCTAATAAAGTCACTAAAAACAGGAGAAGCCGCCAGTCCCCGAGTAATTTCCTCATTTTGCTCCTCATTTTCTCCAACCTATTAGTTGTGAAATTATTTAACCTTTTGGGATAATTTTTTAAATGTCTGCCACAGAAAGTATTTTTATGGTGCATAATATATACCAGCTATGCGCATTACATCTAAAAGGAGGATGGCAAGCACCACCATAGGGATAATTATAGCAATAGCGATAGTATTTTCAGTATTCACGCTGGGAAACAACGTGGTCAAGGCCCAGCTTTACGATGCTCTCACTAAAGAGAATTACCAGATTACATTCAGCGCAGATTTAGCAGCAAAAAATTACGAGCAGGTTGTTAAAAAATTGCAAAACATTCCACATGTGGATGCCGTGGATGCAATGATGGGGTCTTATCCATTCTGCAAGGAGAAAAATTTAACGCTGGGGCTATTTTACTTTGAAAACTGGGAAAAATATACAAAGCTTGTGGTGGGGAAGTTCCCATCGAAGGCAGGAGATATAGATTTGTCCATAAACACGGCAAAAGAATACAACATTACCCTCGGAGAAACACTAAACGTGAGTTATCAGGATGGCAACAGGATAAAAACAGTTACTTTTCATGTAACTGGTTTCTACTCAAAAGTTGAACATATTTCATGGCAAATGATGGACGCACTGACTACAATCAAAACCATGGAAATTATAAACGATACAAATCTTTACGGAGGTGTAAAGGTAAACATCAATTACTTACTATCATCGGGAGACATAAATGAAGTGGATAAAAAGCTTGCAATTGTGCAGATGGAAGTACGCCTGGCTCTTGCACAATATTCTAATGGATTTTCGGTGAATTACCAGTTATCTTACACGCCAAACCTGCTAACCTCCATAACGTACTTGATTTTCTCGTTACCCCTTATTGTAATGGGTGCGTACCTCTCCAAGGTGGGCATAGAAATAGAGCTAAACGAGAGGAGAAGGGAATTCGGGATTCTCAGAATAAGGGGGGCATCAAACACTTACCGCTTCAAATTCCTGATATACGAAGCAATAATATATTCTCTTATTGGTGGAATAACCGGTTACATTTTAGGTGAGTTTCTGGCTTACGCAGGCAACGAGATGATGTTTCACCTTCCATTTTTCACCCCTGACTGGAACGTCTGGTACGGAATTGGTGCCGTGATAACAGCCATGTTTCTGTTTTTCATTGCGCTTTACAAGCCATGGAAAAAAATGAAAAACGTGCCCATGCTTGAATTGATTAGCCATTACAACCAGAGCTTCAAAAAAGTGGATTACTCCCCCATGAAAGACATCATAAAATCAGCAGTTATGTGGGCATACATCATAACAGGTATCGTTCTAACTCAAAATGTATCACTGAGTAACGGTCTGAACATGATTACATTGATTGCAGTGATAATAATTTCAACGCTAATGTTCCTATTCCCTGTTATTCTCATACTTCTTCCCCTTTACATGGCAAGGCTTTTAACCTTAGGTACCCAGCGGCTCTACGAATACTTTGCCATGATGTTCTCCAAAATAAGCGGCGTGGCAGGGGAGCTGGTAAAAACAGGAGTGAGAAGAAATCCCAAAAACATGGCGTACATAGCCTTCATACTTGCATTCATACTCACATTTTCCACATTCATATCCTCCACTTACGACAACGAGCAGGCCATGCAGGAGATTAAAAGGATTCAGGAAGTGGGGGGAGACTTCAAAACAACCGATGGGAATGTTATAAATTGGAACATAACTGCATCTAAAAACGTAAGCAAGTATGCTTGGATAAATGTGAATGGAGAACGGTTTGGATATTCAGGAAACGAGCACACGTGGATGGTGTTTGGAGAGAGTGTGCAGATCGCCATGGTGGATTTCAGCAATTACAAAAATGCCGTTTACCATCTAAATGTGTTTATAAAATCCGGGTCTTTTGAAAAAGGGAAAGTTGTTATAAATTCGCGTCTGGCAAAAAGCTGCAACATACATGTGGGCGATATTATACAGATATACAGCGATACCTCATACAACGGAAAAAAGTACGTGGTTAGCGGAATAGTATATTCTTTCCCGGGATTGCCTGAATCCACCGACATAGGCTACGTAATGATAGACAAAAAGGTGGAGCCACAGAACGCCAGCGCCCTGATACTCAAAGCATCTAATTACGATGCTCTCAAAAAAGAGCTTGAAAACTATGGATTACAGTTCGAAGAAAGGAAAGGAAATGCAGACAAATACACAATATCTTTCCTAAAAACCTTAGACATGTTCATGCTCCTGTTAGGTGGCGCAACCATATTCATAATTCAGTACTCTCTGTACTTCAACAGGCGCGGAGAGCTATCCCTTTATAAAGTCAGGGGTGCAACTAAAAGACAGGTGACCAACGTTCTCATGGTGGAGGGGTCAACAATAATAGTTCTTGCAACCATAATAGGAGTATCCATTGGCCTGGCACTTACCTACACTTTAGTGAATTTTATGTACGTGTCTTCATCTCTTCCTGTGTACTTTGTGATTGGCCAAAACTTCGGCGCGGTCACTGGTATTATGCTTCTGGTGTTTTTCCTCGCACAGTATATCATATCTACAATTTTCGCGAGGGTGAAAATTACCAATGTAATAAGGGCACTTGGAGGTGAAATGTAAATGATAGAAATAGAAAACCTGATAAAGGTGTACAGAAGAGGAGAGATTGAGGTCATAGCGATAAGAGATGTTTCTTTAAAAATAGATGACGGGGAGATGGTCATGCTCCTCGGCCCAAGCGGCTCAGGAAAAACCACCTTCCTGCACATACTCGGTGGCATAGATAGACCAACTGCTGGAAAAGTCATGGTGAATGGTAAAAACATAGCTATGATATGTGATAAAGAGCTAACAGATTACAGAAGAAGAGATGTGGGCATAGTGTTCCAGTTTTTCAACCTGGTACCAACGCTAAATGCAATGGAGAATGTCATGCTACCAATGCAATTTGTGGGCACTCCAAAAAGCGAACAAAAAGAGAGAGCAATGGAACTTCTAAAAAAGGTAGGAATGGAGCAGAGAGCGAAGCACTATCCAGACGAGATGAGCGGCGGTGAGCAGCAGAGAGTTGCAATAGCCGTGGCGCTTGCAAATGACCCACCCATTATCCTCGCAGACGAGCCAACGGGAGAACTGGACACGGAAACCGGACTGGAGATAATTAAGATGTTCAAGAAACTGCAAGAAGGAGGAAAAACGGTAATAATCGCCACCCATGACCTGCGGCTCACAGAGTATGCCACCAAGATACTGAGAATTGAAGACGGAAAAATTGTCGAAAAAGATACAACGGACAATCCTGGATTGGGGAAAGATGAAAAATAGAGCTTGAACATGGCAAAATCATAAATATTTTTGTTATGATACCTCCACATGGAGGATAAGGTTGTAGAGATAATAGAAAAACACAGGAAAGACGACGCAAAGCTTCTTGCTATTTTACACGACGTGCAGGATAAATTTGGATACATTCCTGAAGATGCCATTAAAATTATTGCCAGGGAACTGAAGATGAAGAAAGGCGAGATTTACGATACCGCCTCGTTTTATTCCTTTTTCAGATTCAAACCTGAGGGAAGACACGAAGTATTGGTTTGCGACTGTATAGTATGTCACATAAAGGGAGCAGAAGATATAATAAAGAGATTGGAAGATGAATTTAAAGTAACCATGGGTGAGACCACTAAAGATGGAAAATATACATTCAAAATGGTTGAAGGACTCGGCCACTGCGAGGAATCGCCAGTAATGATGGTTGATGGAAAATTATACGGAAACCTAACTCCAGACAGGGCGGTTGAAATTCTTAGGAGGTGCGAACAATGATTCTTCTTAATGACGCACAAAATATAGAAGATTATCTTGAAAACGGCGGCTTCAAAGCGCTCCGCAGGGCATTGGAAATTGAACAGGATGAAATTATAAGAGAGGTGGAAAGCGCTGGACTGGTTGGACGTGGGGGCGCGGCGTTCCCAACGGGATTGAAAATGAAATTTGTGAAAAATGAAAAGAATACCCCTAAATACGTAATAGCAAACGCGGACGAGGGGGAACCGGGAACTTTCAAGGACAGGGCTTTAATGGAGAAAAATCCATACCAAATTCTGGAGGGAATGATCATCTCCGCTTACGCTGTAGGCGCAAAAAAAGGTTTTTTCTACGTAAGATACGAGTACCGAGACATTGCAGAAAATATTAGAAAGAAGGTAAAAGAGCTTCGCAGACTTGGAATACTTGGAGAAAATATATACGGTTCCAAATTCTCTTTTGACATTGAGGTCGTTTTGGGCGCAGGCGCTTACATTTGCGGGGAGGCCACGGCGCTTATGGAAAGTATAGAGGGTAAGCGTGGATATCCTCGCATAAAGCCACCACATTCTACACAGCGTGGATTATGGGGCAAACCAACACTAACAAACAACGTGGAGACACTTGCAAACATACCAGTTATAATAAATATGGGTGGGGAGAAGTACCACAAGCTTGGAAAAGAGGGATGCTCGGGACCGCAGCTGTTCAGTATAAGCGGATTTGTCAAGAAACCGGGCATTTACGAATACATTTTGGGCGAAAAAACTATAGGGGAGGTAATAGAGCTCGCAGGGGGCGTGGATGGAAATTTCAAAGGAGTAATGTTGGGCGGTGGAGCATCTGGCTACATTCTGAACAAAGATTACCTTGACATGCCCCTGTGCTTCTCAGATGCAAAAAAGAGGGGCGTGGCTCTTGGAACGGGAGATATAATTGTATTCAACGAATCTGTGAGAATATGGGATGTGCTACACAACATAGCAAGATTTTTTGAAAACGAATCCTGCGGGCAGTGTTTTCCATGCAGGTATGGAACCAAGAGGATGAGAGAAATAATTGAAAAAATTGTAAATGGGAAAGGCACCTCTGAGGACATTAAAAAATTAAACGCCACAGCCAGAGCCATGAAAATAGCTTCACTGTGCCCCCTCGGGAAAAGTGCCATGACCGCCTACGAATCGGCAATGAAAAATTTTCACGATGACCTCATGGAGGTGATAAAATGAATATCATCATCAACGGAGAAAAGATAGAGGCTAAACAGGGCAAAAGCATTTTACAGGTAGCAAAAGAGAAGGGAATAGACATACCTGCACTCTGCAACTTAATAGAGGAAAAACCCATTGGCTCGTGTGGTTTGTGCGTGGTAAAGATAAAGAAGGGAAGTAAAACATACTATTCAAGGGCATGCACAACAAAGATAGACGAAGGAATGGAAATTGAAACGCATTCACCGGAAATTGAAGATACAAGAAAGACCATTCTGGAAATGATTGCAGAAGAGCACAAAGAAATAAGAGGCGAGGCAAAAGAGCTGTTTTTGAAGTACGGGATAGAACTAAAAGGAGATGATAAAAAAGCAATTCCAAAATTGGTAGAGAATCCATTCATTTCCTTCAACCCAGAAGCTTGCATTTCTTGCTTTCGCTGCATACAGGCTTGCTCACTTATTAAAGAAAATCATGTGTTAGTGAGGGAAAACCGGGGAATGAACACGCGAATAGTTGCAGGAATAAACGAGAGGTTAAAAGACGCAGGCTGCGCATTCTGCGGCGCTTGCGTGGATGCATGCCCCACAGGTGCCCTTATGGATTTAACAGCAAGAGTAGAAAAAGAGATGAAGAAAATCACTTCAATTTGCCCGTATTGCGGCGTGGGGTGCGCGATAGATTACTACGTTTCCAACAACGAAATAGTTTACGCCAAAGGCTCACTGAGGGGCGTGAATAAAGGAGACGACTGCATTAAAGGACGCTACGGCTGGCAATTCGTGAATAGCGAAGAGAGATTGAAAAAACCACTAATAAAAAGGAATGGAAAATTCGAGGAAGTTACATGGGACGAGGCTTTAGACTTCGTTGCCTCACGCCTGAGAGAAATAAAGGAAAAATACGGAGCGGACAGTATTGCAGGGTTATCATCTGCAAAGTGCACCAACGAGGAGAATTACATCTTTCAGAAGTTTATGCGCATGGTAATAGGAACAAACAACGTTGATCACTGTGCGAGGCTCTGCCACGCCTCCACCGTGGTTGGATTATTCAAAGTATTAGGGAGCGGAGCTATGACCAACAGTCTTAATGACTTGGAAAACGATGCCGAGCTATACTTCGTAATTGGTTCAAATACCACGCATGCGCATCCAGTAATCGGAACAATGATTAAAAGAGCAGTGAAAAGAAGGGGCGCAAGATTGATCGTGGCGGACCCTCGAGACATAGAACTCTCAGAATACGCCGATGTACATATAAAACAGCGCCCAGGCACCGATGTCGCATTAATCAATGGTATGATGCACATAATAATCTCACAAGGTTTGGAAGATAAAGAGTTCATAGAGAACAGAACGGAAGGCTTTGAAAAATTAAGAGAGATAGTTAAAAAATACACGCCGGAGTACGTGGAAAAGATAACAGGCGTGCCAAAAGAGGAAATAATAAAAGCGGCGGTCCTTTATGCGACCCATAGATCAGCGATAATTTACGCAATGGGTATAACGCAGCACACTTCCGGCACTGCCAACGTTGCCTCCCTTGCAAATCTTGCGCTGCTAACTGGTAATGTTGGAAAGAGAGGTACTGGTGTTAATCCACTCCGAGGACAGAACAACGTGCAAGGAGCTGGGGACATGGGCGCTTTACCCAATTTGCTTCCAGGATATGCTAAATTGAAAACCGAAAAGGCAAGGAAAATAGAAAAAACGTGGGGTGGAAAAATACCGGACAATGAAGGTTTGACCGTTGTAGAGATGATGCATGCCGCTTCGAAAGGAATGATAAAGGGCATGTACATAATGGGCGAAAATCCAGCGGTAAGCGACCCGAATCAGAAGCACGTGATTAAATCTCTAAAGAACTTGGAATTCCTTGTTGTGCAAGACCTATTTATGAGCGAAACTGCACAATTAGCTGACGTTGTACTACCGGCTGCATCTTCTTTGGAAAAAGAAGGGACATTCACGAACACTGAGCGCAGAGTGCAATTGCTCCATCGCGTAGTTGAGCCCGTAGGGGACACAAAGCCAGACTGGTGGATAATCCAGGAAATTGCTAAAAGGATGGGCGCAGATTGGAATTACAAATGCCCCCAAGATATCTTTGAAGAAATCCGGAACGTTGTTGCCCAATACCACGGCATCACCTATGAAAGATTGGAAAATGCGGGATTACAATGGCCATGTCCAGAAGAAAATCATGAGGGTACAGAGATACTCCACGAAAACATGTTTCCTACAATCAACGGACTGGCAAAATTCACTCCATATGAATACGAAGCACCCGCAGAGGTGCCTGACGAGGAATATCCGTTCGTTCTCACTACTGGTCGCACTTATGAGCACTTTCACACCGGTACTTTAACAAGAAAAATAGATGGATTTAACAAACTAATCCCCGGTGCATTTGCAGAAATTCATCCAGAGGATGCTGAAAAATTAGGAATTTCTGATGGTGATTGCATCGAAGTGGAATCCAGAAGGGGTAAAATAAAAGTCAGTGCAAAGATAGGAGGAATTAAGAAAGGAGTGATATTTATACCATTCCACTTTGCAGAAAGTGCAGCCAACATATTAACTAACGATGCCCTTGATCCAGAAGCTAAAATACCGGAATTGAAGGTTGCTGCCGTAAAATTGAAAAAGTGCCAATAACTCATGTGCGAGAAAATCGATACCCTTAAATATGTCCTCATTATACCACTCCTTGCACTTCTTACCTATGCACCCGATAAGAGGGTTATCGGGGAAGGGCTTAGATCGTCACGATCGATGAGGCCAGTCATACGCATTCCGGCATAATGGACTGGAAGGTAGCACCGTTAAGCCGTCCGGTGGATGGCTTGGCTCGGGTGCCGATGAAGGACGTGCCCAGCGGCGATACGCTACGGGGAGGCGTATGGAGCCTAAGATCCGTAGATTTCCGAATGGGACCTCCTGGTTGTTACGGCAACCACTCCCTCATGGGAGGGGGAACCCGGGGAATTGAAACATCTTAGTACCCGGAGGAGAAGAAACCAATAGGGATTCCGTGAGTACCGGCGAGGAAAAACGGAATAGGGCAAACCGAATCCTCATGGGAAACCATGAGGAGATGTGGAGTTGTGGAACCTGACCCAATGCCTCCCAGGCAAACTCGAAGTCTCCTGGAACGGAGCGCCGTAGAGGGTGAAAGCCCCGTAGAGGTAAGTCTGGTGGCTACGAGGTTGGGTCTTCCGAGTACCGTGCCTTGGATATGGCGCGGGAACCTGGGTGACATCAGGCATCCAACCCTAAATACAACCCGAGTCCGATAGCGAACTAGTACCGTGAGGGAAAGTTGAAAAGTACCGCGGAAGCGGGGTGAAAAGAGCCTGAAACCGGGCGGTGACAACCTGATGGGGCGAGAAAGGGAAGAAGTCCTGTAATGAGGATGGACCGTCGTCCCATCGTCCGTGTTGAAGAACGGGCCAGGGAGTTCTGTCCGTCGGCGAGGCTAACCTCGAAAGAGGGTAACCGCAGCGAAAGCAACAAGCTCGCAGCCCCTCGTGGGGTCAGGAGCGGGGTGTGCTCGCCTGGAGTCGGCGGTGTGAGACCCGAAGCCGGTTGATCTATACCCAGGCAGGTTGAAGCCTCTCGAAAGGGAGGTGGAGGACCGAACCGGTGCTGACGTGCAAATCGCTCGGTTGACCTGGGCATAGGGGTGAAAGGCCAATCTAAACCGGCAATAGCGGGTTCCCCCCGAGACTGCCCGCAGGTAGACCTCTCTGGAGGTAGCCGGCGGGGTAGAGTGACTGATTGGGTGCCCAGGGACCGAAAGGACCCAGCACCCTTTCAAACTCCGAACCTGTCGGCGCCGTAGAAGGAGGGAGTTAGGGTCGTCGGGATAAGCTTGACGCCCGAGAGGGAAACAACCCAGAGGTGGGTTAAGGTCCCCAAGTGCCGGCTAAGTGTCATGTAAAGGGCGTCCATGGCCTAAGACAGCGGGGAGGTTGGCTTAGAAGCAGCCACCCTTTAAAGAGTGCGTAACAGCTCACCCGCCGAGGTCATGGGCCCCGAAAATGGACGGGACTAAGCCGGCCACCGAGACCCACTGCCACCGAAAGGTGATGCGGTAGGGGGGCGTGCCGTGGGAGGAGAAGCGCCTCCGTGAGGAGACGTGGATCGCACGGCATCGAGAATCCTGGCGGGAGTAGGAGCAAAGAGCCGTGAGAATCGGCTCCGCCGAAGGGGCTAAGGGTTCCTCGGCAATGTTCATCAGCCGAGGGTTAGGCGGTCCTAAGGTGCACCCCAAGAGGAGTGTACCGAAAGGGAAGCCGGTTAATATTCCGGCCCCGTGGGTGTTCTGCCTGGCGGATGACGCTTCGGGCTAGGCCAAGTACCGTCGCCGCGGTATCCAAGCGCCGAAACCTCTGGAGTTCCGTAATGGAGAGAAGGAGGTGAATGCGTGATGGGCCCTCCTAGGGGGGGTTTGGCTGATGCCTGGAGCCCGTGAAAAGTTCGTCAGGGTCAAGCCCACGTCCGTACCAAGAACCAACACAGGTGCCCCTGGGTGAGAAGCCCAAGGCGTGTGGGACCAATCAACCCGAGGGAATTCGGCAAGTTAGCCCTGTACCTTCGGAAGAAGGGGTGCCTACCTCGTGAAGAGGTAGGTCGCAGTGACTAGGGGACTCCGACTGTTTAACAAAAACATAGGTCGGTGCAAGCCCGAAAGGGTGTGTATACCGGCTGAAGCCTGCCCAGTGCCGGTACCTGAAACCCGGGTACAACCGGGCGAAGGGCCGGTAAACGGCGGGGGTAACTATGACCCTCTTAAGGTAGCGTAATACCTCGCCGCTTAATTGGCGGCTTGCATGAAGGCTCAACGAGGGTCCCACTGTCCCCGGGTTGAGTCCCCTGAAACCGATGTACTGGTGCACAATCCAGTCTCTCCCACGTGAAAGCGAAGTCCCTGTGGAGCTTTACTGCAGCCTGCCGTTGCGGTATTGCTGGGGATGCAGAGTGTAGGCGGGAGCCGTCGAAGCCACCTCTCCGGGGGTGGTGGAGGCGCCGATGGAACACCGCCCTTCCTCAGCGGTACCGCTAACCCGCGCTGCGGGGACACCGGTAGGTGGGCAGTTTGGGTGGGGCGCCACGCCCTCGATAAGGAAACAAGGGCCCCCAAAGGTCGGCTCAGGGGGGTCAGAAATCCCCCGTAGAGTGCAAGGGCAAAAGCCGGCTTGACTCGGATCCGCACAACAAGGGTCCGAGATGGGAAACCAGGGCCTAGCGAACCACCCAGTCCTCACCGGTGGGGGCGGGTGATAAGAGAGAAGTTACCCTAGGGATAACTGAGTTGTCTCCGGCAAGAGTTCATATCGACCCGGAGGCTTGCTACTTCGTTGTCGTCTCTCCCTATCCTGGCGGTGCAGCAGCTGCCAAGGGTGGGGCTGTACGCCCATTAAAAGGGATCGTGAGATGGGTTCACTACGTCGCGAGACAGTAGGGTTGCTTTTCCGTGGGAGTGCTCGGTGTCTGAGGGGAAGGAGCCTCTAGTACGAGAGGAACGGGGCTCCGCGGCCACTAGTCTACCGGTTGTCTGGCAAGGCATCGCCGGGCAGCCACGCCGTAGCCGATAAGTGCTGAAAGCATCTAAGCACGAAACGGCCCCTGAAACGAGACACCGTTGAGGGCTCCTCTAAAAGAGAGGTTTGATAGAGCCCGGGTGTAAGCGTCGAGCTCCTTCGGGAGCGAGGCGTTCAGCCCGAGGGTCACTAACCGCCCGAAGCTATCTTCCAGTCCATGCTAAAGGGATGCGTATGACTGGCATCATAAAGATTAAATTTTATATGCTATTTCACGTGTGTGGTATATGCAATAAGAGTTCCCAAAGAAGACGCTGAAAAAACCAAAAAAAAGCTTGTTAGAAGTGGGTTATTAGACAAGAACTGGAAAATTTTAGAAGACGGAGAATTCATCATCTTCCCTGTAAAAGAAGAAATAGAAGGCTCAGAAATATATGAACTGCCCAAAAGATCAGGGAAGGAACAGCCATACAACAAAATAGTTAAAAAACTTCGAGAAAGAGGTATATTCTTTAAAACACCGGATAAATGGGAAAAAATAGGAGATGTTGTGATATTGCAGGATTTTGGAGCAGACGAGTTCATTATGCCACTCATCGGGGAAGTTTACGCCAATGTGCTAAATGCAAAAACCGTAGCAATACAGCAGAGAATATCCGGTGAATTCAGAGAAAACAAAATAAAAATAATATGGGGTAAATGCGCTGTCACCACCCATGTAGAAAACGGCATAAAGTATCACCTTGATTTATCCAGGCTCATGTTTTCATCAGGAAACATAGAAGAACGTATAAGAATGTCAAGAATAAACATGGCAAACGAAGTTGTTGTAGATATGTTTGCAGGAATAGGATATTTTACCCTACCCGCTCAAAAAGCAGGAGCCATGAGAATATACGCCTGCGAGAAAAATCCTATAGCGTATTATTACTTGATAAAAAACATAAAGGCAAATAGAGCGGATAACGTGATAGGCCTGTACGGTGATAACAGAAGAGTCTGCCCAGCAAACTTAGCGGACAGAATTATAATGGGTTACTTTGACACCATAAAATTTTTTCCCTATGCTCTAAAATACTTAAAAGAGGATGGGGGCACAATACACTATCACGACCTGGTAAAAGATAAAAATCCAAAGTCACTCATTCAGAAACTACAAAGCATGGCACACTCCCAAGGATACGAGATACACAACCTTGAGGAAAGAATTGTTAAATCATATGCCCCACGAGTTTGGCATATGGTATTGGATTTAAAAATCGTGAGAAAATAATTAATAAAGAGAGGTGATATCCAACTATGGATTTGAATTTTTACGTGTCTTCTATAATCGGATTCGTTCCATCTTTTGCCATACTGTATGCATCATGGGGAAACTTAGAAGGCCTATTCAGCGAGAAAAAACTGTTTTTTAACTATTTCATAGGCTGGATTGTTGGAATTATCATAGCACTATTTTTTCTCATATCCATGGTAGCCGTAAGACAATACCTTGATTTAAGCATAATATTTGTGGTAATATTTGCAATATTTACAGAGATGGCAAAATACATCTATTTAAACACCCCCAAAAAAAGAGGAGATTATGCACTCCCATACTACGGATTCTCATTCGGACTGGGAATTGCTGCAATATGGAGTGTATCACTTACATATTTTTACCTGAGAGTACCCATGAGCAGCACAGATTACTTAATAGCATCAATTTCATTATTTTTCCTATCAGTAGGTATGGCTGCATTACACGCATCTACGGGCTCGATGTTAGGCTATGGAATATTCAAAAAAGATTGGGAAAAGTATCTCCTTGAATCATTTGGATTTGCAATTCTCTTTAACATAACTCTTCTTCCATATATCTGGGGAATGCCATACTATTTATATGTGTTTGGAGTTATAATCTCAATACCCATAATGTACTACAAAATTTATAAGGGAATACTACTTTATACAATACCAAAGAGGGTGATGAAAGAATGGAAAGAAAATCAAGAATCGTTGCAAAAGCAATAGCAATAGCTCTCGTTCTTATTGTAGTGTACATATTCTTGCCAGTAATTAACGGGATTATAGAAAATCCCCCAGGGGAGAACTATATAATAATCCCCAAGAAAATGGAGTTTGAATTTGATAGAACAGTGGTCATTTCAGCAAGGTCATTCAGCATAAATTTCACAATTCCTGGCAATAACACATATCAGAAAGTTAGTGTTTATGATCTCACCAACGGAGTGAATAAAGAGATTCACCATGAATACAACCGAACATGGTGGACATATTCAAAGATTGGCTCTGGAGAGATAAAAATAAGATATGTGGGTGTAACCGAAGCAAAAGTCTGGCATATCCATGACCCAAAGAACATCTCTGCCATTCCTGAATACCTGAAAAAAGAGTACAACCACAGAGAATACTTGATTGGGCAAAACGGAGAAAAAAGATACGTGATTGACCCAGATTACAGCAAAATAAAGGAAACTACTTCAAAATTGGTAAAAGGGAAAAATAATGTGGAAGATGAACTAAGAGTAATATACGATTTCATAGTCCAAAATTTCCATTATGTAACTGAGAGAAGTGGGGAACCCAAGACTGCTCCGGAGACCTGGAACAGCAGAGAGGGAGACTGTGATGAGTTATCTTTCGTTTTCGTCTCCATGGCAAGAAGTGTGGGAATACCGGCGTGGGTAGAATACGGACTTCTTTACAATGGACATACTTGGAGCGAACATGCATGGGTAGGAGCACCAGTACCTTACACCGGAGGATTGGCAAAGGTCAACATAGATGTTACAGCAGAGGTTGGAAGAAAGGACCTTGGACGTGGATTTTTGGTAAGGGACCCATTTAGGATAACCGAATGGATAGAAGATGGAAACAGCAAACATCTGAATGCATATTATGATTACATAACATATACATCCCCGCCATCCTTATCGTACTCAGAAGGATTCTCGGTGATAAAATCGGATTACATAGGAGAAGAACGGGTTTACGTTGGCGAGACAATACCGTCATGGCTCATGGAACTGTTGTTTATAATAATCATACTTGTTGTTATAGCAATAATAATCAGAACATGAGACTATGCAAATCCCTCTTAATTATTTCTTTTGTAACGGCATTCATATAAACTTTTCCTTCCCTGCCCTCGCAAACCCATACTGGCAAATAATGCAGGCCAATAGGATTTATATTTATAGAATTCTCCAAAGGGCGCGTCTTTCTTTTTTCTATTACTGTAATAGCATCATCTTCAATGGATATCTCCTTTTCAGTGGTGTATTCTTTCATCAATCCTTCCCTAGCATGTGACTCCGCAGATTCCCGGGGTATCTCGGGTTCAAGTTTTAAATAGGGAACATCGAGGGTAGAGGTAGTTTCAAAACCTGCCTTCCATATCTCATAATGACCATCAAGAGCATCAACAGCAATTATTCCAGATATTACCCTTGATTCCGCACTGCCCTCCAGAATAACTTTTAGAGAGTACTCGAATATATAATACGGCTTTAACTGCAACTGTGCGTGATAAACACGCAAATAATCTTCGCAAAAAACCCGTGCATCATCCTCGCTTAATACGTTCGGCCTTATTATTTTCTCTTCTCCTCCCTCTATATCTTCAATAATTATTGGAATTACATCCTGGTCATACTCATCTTCTTCATCACTCCCTTCTTCCTCGTCATCATCAAACACTATGTCTTCAACTTCAATGTCATCTTCATCAAACAAGGGAATCTCGGCACTCTGTTCATAAATTTTCAATATAAACTCCCCGATAAGATTTGCAAGTTTCTCACGAGGGATAAGAACTATGTTCATTTTTTTTGCGATATTAAATGCAAAATCATCATAACCTTTAACACAAAATATTGCTTTATCCCCTTTAACCTGCTCAGTATTTCTGGCAAACATTATTACATGGTCCCCCGTTACCTTCTCCTTATCCGCAAGATAGTAAACCTCAAAAACACCCTCACCCATTCTGACCCAAATAAAATCATCATCCCTATCTACAATTTCTCCACCCATGTCCTGGATAATCCTCTTTAGCAATTCTTTAAGGTCCACGGACATGTATCTACAACTCCGTATTAATCATTTTCTTCAACTCATTTAGCAAAATTTTATAATCTGTGACGAGGGTTCCGCTCTCGGTGCTTATTTTTTTCTCAAGTTCATTAATAATATATCCTGTGTCCTTTCCCTCATTATCATCCACAAACTCACGAACTGCACCGATATTCGCGAGATACGGAACCACGTTTTCAAACGCCTTTCGGAGCATGGTAATCAAATAAAAGGATAACGGATAAAAACATTTTCATCAGTACGGTGGCGGTTGAGGTGGCTGGTACGCAGGTGTCCCCCTCTCCAGTTCCTCAATGTACATAAATATGACAATCAGCAGTATCAAACCCGCAAGAAAACCGAATACCACTCCAAGCACGGACCATGTCATCATATCATCCTTCGCCTCAGAATATCTCCTGGACCTCACCAAATTCTCGTACTCAGGGATTCGGGAGTACAAAAGAAGATTTATTATGCCAGATATCACGTAGTAGCCTACCCAAAAAATTGCAGAATAGTCACCATACGCAATGGATACGCCACTCCATGCTGCACCCAAGAAACTGAATATTCCTACTATCAGGGCAAGTATTTTTGCGATGTTTAACAGGTCAAGGGCACTTCTCAGCTTGCCCGACTCTCCTATGCTCGGCTGTGGAGAAACTGGCGGGGGTAAATTGCTTCCTTCCATACCCAATTAAAAAGATTATGATTATTTAATATTTTCGCCTTCCTTCCCTGATTTCCTTGGCATAAACACGGACAATCTCTCTGGCCAATGCCCCTCCCCTGTGTACAAACCGCTCAGTAGTTTTTATTTTGTGAACAACACCATGTATCCCGTTAACCTCCACTATATCTCCGATATAGAACTCCTCATCAGGGGCCGCAACAACTTCTCCAGATATTGTCCTTTCACCACGATTGATTGATATCTTGACAATAACAGTATCAAACCGCTTGACCCACAAAGTATCTATATCTTTAGCAACTGCTTTCTGAACTCTGCGTCCAGAAGAATCTATTGCAGTTACAAGAGAATTTATTCCCTCTATCCTTATCTCCTCACCCACAGATAAAATATCATCCTCAAACGTTGAATACTTCTTAATAGAGGATTCTCCCTGCTCGCTAAATATCACCTTCAAATCTATCATCTTGCTATCCTTAACTATCCGGGAATATGTGTACCCACAATTTTTACATCTCAAAACATACTCCTTACCACCCTTCGTATCTTTGAATGACAGTATTTCATGCTCAGATTCCTCTCCGCAATTTGGACATACCATATACATATATGGGCATTATCCACTCATTTTAAATCTTTTGCGTGATTTTTAAGCAAATATGCATAAAGGTTATATACCTATGAATATGTAGAAATAATATGGCAGAGAAAAAAGAAAAGAAAGATTACAGCCTGTGGGAAGTGGTGAAAGTCTCCGAAACAAAGAACGGACAGTACAGAATTACCCTTAAAAAGAGAATTGCAAAGGAGCTCGGAGTTAACGGAGGAGACTACATAGTTTTCCTAAAAAACGAAAACGGAGACATGATCGTCAAGAAACTTGAGCTTAAGGACCTTAAGATGTGATTTTTGTTCCCTTTTTTCTGAATGTTTTTCCCATTTTTTTGTATATGTTTTAAATACCTAAGATGAGGTGCATACCTTGTGCTTAAAAAAGAACTTGATGAGTATGGGCTACCTCCGGAAAAGGTGGAAAAAATATATGAGTATTATAAAGACAAAGAGTCCATACTCTCTTCCAGTGATTTTGAAGTAGCCGGTATTTCTGGATTGAGCATAAACGATGTTAAGAAGCTTAAGAATTTTCTGTCTTCTAAAAAGAATGGAGTTGCCAGAGATTTTTTAAAAAGGTGGGGCAAGGTTTTGTCAGAGGAAAACTTGGAAAAAGCTTATGAAGAATACAATAAGCTATCCCGTATATATCCCAATTCTCCGGTAATATGGCAGATAAAAGGGGAACTTTTAGAAAAGATGGATAGGCATGAAGAGGCAAATAATGCGTACAAAAAAGCAAAGGAATTGTACGACGAGAAAGGCGAAATACCTCCTTCATCTCTGGAAGAAAAACTCCATGGCCTATCTTATAAATTAACCACAAAAGGAGATGGTTTTGGACTCGTAAACGGGCTTGGATTTCTGAACGGTAAAAAGAATTCGAACGTTAACGGGTTAAGTAATGGGCTGAGCAATGGATTCAAAAACGGAATAATAAATGGTAGCGGGTTAGTTAACGGTTCGGGAAGTTTCAAAGGTGGAAGAAAAAAGAAGGCTCCTCCTATTGTAAGATTCTTTGTGACCATTGCCATTATTGGCATAATAATATACGCTCCATTCATAGGCACTGTCATTTTTGAAAAAGGAGCGGTATTTGCTGTTGATGGAAACTTTAACGAGTGGAATTCCGTACTACCATATTACAGCGTAAGGTCAGCGCCCCAGGACATAAACATCACCATGGTAAAATTCCACAAAGCTAACGATGGACTCTATTTTTTCATAGAATCCAAAACAGATCTCTTTGAAAATGCAAGTGGAATATACATATTTATTGATTCGGATATGAACTCAAAGACAGGGTACGCCATTGAAGGAATTGGCGCAGATTTCATGGTTGAAATATATGGATGGAATAAAACTGTAAAAGGCAAGGAACTTTACTTTTACAACTCAACAAATCAGAATGATTACTCACAGTTCATACCCATTGACAGTGTTGCAGTTTTCATGTCAAAAAACAAGATGGAAGGTTTTATCCCTCACCAATTTGGAGAATTTAGAAGCGTGGTGATATCTACTAACTACGCCGGAGAGCAGGATGAAATTAAAATACCTCAATACGGAAAAATGACCGCATACATAGTGGAAAATGATTATCAGGAAGTCATACCGTTCAACACAACAGCACCTGTTTTGAAAATGGAAATATACTCACATGATGCCTACATAAAAAACATAACATTCCTGTTCAATGGCACATCATTACCCATTCAATTTAAAAAGATATCCATTTACATCGATAACGGAGATGGAATTTTCAACAAAAGTACAGACAAGGAAATATCGGATAAATATATAGTTAAAGATGCAAGGTACGTAACATTTTCAAAAATAAATCTAAAATTGCATGGCAGAGCTTTGATTTTTTTAACCATTAACTGCTCAGAAAAAGAGCTAACTGGAAGAACAGTGGTGGCAAATATTAGTAAAATTGAAACAAATCAAACATATGTCATTTACAACTTCATAGATGGGGGCTCGTATATTCACACAATCCCTCAGGAAGTAAACGTAGATGGCTCATTCTTAGATTGGAGATACTTAGCAAAAAAAGACCGCCCGGGAGATGTGGTTGGCAGCGCTGGGAATCCTGAAACAGGTGACTTTAACTTAGATATCTTAAAATATGCATCCTCGTTCAACGGACACAGTTTGGAATACTACATGAAAGTTAGTGGAGAGCTTTTTGGAGGAACAAACTGTCCTGTAAAACATTTTCCAACACTGCCAGATTCAGACAGGGACACGGTGCCAGATAAATTCGACCCGTATCCCCACGATTTCAACAACGATGGCATACCTGACAACGAAAGTTATGTTGTAGTAGATGGGAAGAAACTGCCAGACGTGGACGGCGATGGAATTCCCGATTACCCTTACGGCCCGGACATGTGGCTCAATACCACCATACCCTCTTGGTTCCCAAAACCATATGCAGGAAGGCACGTTAGCGTGTACATAGGGCCGGTCCCTCACCATGCTATATATGGATATGACACTCTGAGAATATACATAAACTCCGACAATAACAAATCCACAGGTTTTTCTTTACCACAGTACCCTCTCGGAGCAGATTATATGATAGAGATGTACGGAATAGACGGAGTGGTTAAAAATGCAAGTTTATACAAATACAACCATCACAACTGGTCATATGTAAAAGGTGTGGAGTACTACAAGGGATATCACTCCATTGAAATAAACTCAGAATTGCATATAAGCACGGCAACTTCCATAATAATCATGTCAGACTGGGATTCGGACAGAGATGTAAGCGATACGCCCATGAGAACAGTAAATACGAAGAGCGAATACGTACATGAAAAACTGTATCTGCACTATAATAAAACGGCAAATGATTTGGAGATGGATACATTCTCAGGCACCACTGCATACAAAATAAACCTAGACCCGCAAAGCAATAACAATAATTATGCGTATTGGTACATTAACCCGCCGCTCTACGAAAAATTTGATATTTCAGACTACCCTGTTGTGTCCCTTTACTTGGTACCCCACCAGGATCTTGGACTTTACATCCCCGGGTTAAATGTATCTCTATACAAATACAATTTTAGTGAGAATTCAGCAACACTCATTGGATACGATAACAATCCAGACATTGAAGATGCTGGGTGGTACAATTTCACAATAAGAAACACTACGCAGCTTGATAAGGGTGAAACACTCGTACTTCTGACCGTTGCAGAGGGGGGCTCATGGATAGATGACCCAACAATAGACATTTATTTCAATTCCACGGAGTACAACTCCTTAGTGGATATTCCCACAGATACATATATTCACGTTAACTGGATTAAATCATACAATAAATCAGGAGAAACAAATACATTCAATTCAGGAGAAAATATGACAATTAAGACAAAAATATCAGATCCTTTTGGATATAAAGATATATTAGGTGCTAAAATAAATATAACTGACGAAAAAGGAAACGTTATTGTTAGCAATGGGAACATGAGTGTTGAAGCGATTGGCGGCAACTACACAATATTTTCTTATTCACTAAACGCACCATCTACCGGTGGAGAATACATAGTAACGATTACAGGGATAGGAACTAACGATGTATTGTGTGAAGACACCTATCAATTCTTTGTCAGAACGGAGAGAGGTGTTGTAATATATCCTGATACTACCGAATACGGAAATCCCGGAACCAACGTGACATTTAATATTACAGTATACAATATAGGTAATGTAAACGACTCATATTTTATTTTGCCATCAGAATCCACTGGTAGATTCCCATTTTACATGCTTATTAATGGCTCTCTTGTTGCAGAGGATAAAGATGGAGATGGAAACTGGGACTGGATTAATAGTACCTGGGATAAAGACAATAAAGTAGCGATTAACCTTTCATCAGGAGAAAGTTTGGAAATCACGGTTATCAAAAAAGTACCCATAGGTACCTGGGGTGAAAGCGATCTTCTTATTCTCACCACACAGAGCATTTCAAATAGTTCTGTGAACAGTACAGTTAGGTTGAGAACAAATGTGCCCGTGCGTTCCATAGAGAAAGTCTTGTACTTGCACGGCACAAACCTGCTGGCTCTTAAACACGGAACAAGTGAAAATTCATCAAAAATTAATTCCGGGAATAGCAAGGAATGGACATTTGGAGAGGTATATTACGATGTGAATCTTACAGGATACATAACAGTAAACCTTTACGTTAAGGCCACACAGAGCTTCTGGAGCGATACGCTATTAAAAGTTCAGCTTTATGCGGGAACTCAATTAATAGGAGATGACAAGATACTCACGGGAGACAGCTCAGAGAAGTTATACACTTTTACTATTTCTCCAAAAATAACCACCATACCAAAGGGTTCCAATATAACCTTGAAATTCACAGTGAGCGGATACGGAACCAGCGCTACTGTTTACTATGATTCTCCAGATGTACCCTCTAACATCACAATTCCAACTTCGGACTTCATAAAAATAAGAGACATAGAGTTATACAACTATTCTTCTGAAACAAATATTTTCGAAGCAGGTGAACGGGTAAAAATAGTAGCAAGAATCACCTCTCCTTTCGGTGATGAAGATATCGGTTCTGCATACGTAAATATTACAAACCCCCTAAACAAAGGCGTGTTAAATGATGCCGCTATGAATGTAGCATCAGAAGGAGCGGGCACAAAGATTTACTCATATTATTACACACTCTCTAACGATTCCATCTCAGGATACTGGCAGGTAAGAGTTTCCGCTCACGATGACCCTGTGATATGGGTAAACGCCACAACTCATTTCTTCATACCGTGGAACGTTACAGTGTCTCCGAATCACAATACTTCTATTGAGAAAAGTAATGAAACTAAAACAATAACATTTAATCACACTATAACCAACACTGGATTGGGCGCAAACATCTTTGAGATAACAGTTAAATCAGACAGGGGCTTTGACGTAAAATTGTATATAAACGGAACACTGGCTGCGGAGGACGACAACGGAGATGGAGTATGGGACTATGTCAATCCCAAATACGATACTGATGGAGACGGAAACCCTGACACAGGAGTGATTCTTCCCGGCAAAAGCGTGAACGTAACGGTAGCCATAACAGTACCAGCAAACTTCAACGGAACAGAAAATACAACTGTAGTTGCATATTCTTTCCTATCTCAATCAGTAAGAGGCAGCGCATATGACACAATACACACAGTACCAGAACTGCATGAAATAATAATAGTTATGGTTCCAATAGTAATAATCTTGCTAATAAAAAGGAGAAGGAAATTTACTCCTTCCTGAGCTCGATTTCAATAGAGGAGACGTTTGTCTCTCCTTTCTCGCCCTGAAGAGATTCGGTTCCGATATTTACGTTTCCGTACTTCAGGGTAGGCACAAAGCGATTGCGCACAATCTCTGCAACATCAACAGCCTTGCTTATGGCTCTGCCCCTCGCTTTGAGAATAACGAGGTCAGCACCGCTGTTGAACTGGGTCACCACTGCAAGCACATAGTTCATGGTCGGTTTCTTTCCTACGAACACAACGTTTTCCTCTGCCATTTTTAATCGCCTCCTTTTTGTTTGGTAGGTGTGAATAGGATTTGCGTATTTATAGCTTACCATTTGCACGGTAATAAATTTCAAATCCCATTATTATGACCATCGTACCGAGAGCTGCCAAAGCACCGAATATAAACGCAGGAGAGGTCAAGATTCCCGGGGGTAGCTTAAAGCCTACCCACTGGAGATAGAAAGCAAATAAATATACGCCTATCCCCGCGAAAATCAGGCCAACACCTAATTGCCTGTATTTTCCATCGTTCTCCTTGTTAATTATCTTTCTCTGACGATACTCTGCCCAAACATATAGGAAACTGGGCAGTATGAACACCGAAAGAACAAAGCTGTACAGAATGGACAATGCGGATACCTCTCCAAACTGGCTTATTGGGGGCATGGACGATAGCATCAAAGTTCCAAATCCTGCCATGGTAGTGGTAGCTGCACCGAATATAGAGCTTCCGGTGTTGAGAACGGTCTTTCTCATGGCATCTTCCACGGTGCCTTCTGTGCGTAGATCCTCCAGAAATCTGTGGGTTATGTGAATCGCATAGGTAATTCCAAGCCCGATCGTTAAAGACGTTGTCAAAACAGTTACCACGTTAAAGCTCATATTTAGCAGATACATCGTGCCAAGAAGCCAGCCCAAAGCGATGACCACCGGTAGAGAGGCAATTACACCAAGCACATAGCTCTTGGATTCGTAGTAGAACACAATGGTCAGGACAATAAGAGTAGTAACAATGGTTATGAACATCGACCGCCACTGGCTCCCAGTGAGCATATCAAGTATATGGAAAGTAAGAACGTTTGTGCCAGTAAGAGTGGCTTTCAAACCTGCCTCTTTTAGAGGTTTCATTGCCGCGTGCACTTCACTAACAAACACCTTATTTTCAGAGTTTGAGCTTGCAGAGCTGCTAATTATTATTATCATGGAGTCGTACCTGCCATCGCTTTTGTGCAGTATCGACTTGCCATCCCCGTGCTGGTAAAGCCAGTTATACACGGCAGTGATGTTTTTATCAGGTAACCCGTCTCCATTTGTGTCGTTATCACTGACCATCTTAGCAAACGTAGAGTTCTTTTCAGTCCATTCGCGTATCTCGGTAGTTATGCTCTTTGTCTGTGCGTAATTCACATAATCGTCACCCTTTAAATTATGAACCGTCTGGTCAACTGCTGTGAGAGTACTTGGAGAAGTCAAATTCCCTTCCACAAGAATGTAGTTGTCGCTCATTCCTGAGGTGTTAAAGTGTTCCATCATGTACTGAATAGTATCCGTTATCTCCAAATTACTGGGGAGAAAATCTTTCAAATCAAACGATGTGCCCACATTCATTCCCGCATAAACAGATAAACCGGTTATCAGCACAATAACAAGGATTACGGTGTATCTGTGCTTTTCCGCACCCACCGCACCAATTGCCATGAACCTGTTCAGTATGACTACTCCGGAACCTTCCCTTTCCCTGTCTCTACCTATTTTCAATTTTCCTTTTTTCTCTCTTCTTTCATCAACCAGTATCTTCACTGCCGGAACAAAAGTGGTGAATATTAAAAATGCACCAAATATGCCTACTGCATTCATCACCCCGAAATCTTTTATAGATGGAATCGCAGAAGAGATATTAGAAAGGAAGGACACGATAGTTGTCACCGTGGCAAGAATGAGCCCCATACCAAGGTTTGTTATCATATCCCTCATAGCAATCCTGACTTTCTTACCCTTTCTCAGTTCTTCCCTATACCTTAAAATTGTATGAATGGCATAATCAATACCAAGTCCAACCAGCAGAACTGCCACCATGGTGCTTATTTGATTGAAATTGTAATTCATAATTACTCCGAAACCGTAAGCCCATAAAATTGCCATACCAAGCCCGATTATACCAAGAAGGGTATCCAGCACGTTCCTGAAAGTTATCAAAAGTATAATTATTACGAGAGCAAAAGAAACAGGAAGAAGTACATTTATGGTCTCATCGGAAGTTTTCTCTGTAGCTTGGGAAATCAGGTATGACCCCATAACCCTGACCTTACCATGTATCTTAACTCCGTTTGCCACATTTTCCACCGTTTCCTCAGCAATCTCCATCCGCTTAGAGTGCTCGCTGGAGCTTTCTCCAGATAATTTATTATCGTTTAAAGTGACGAGCATTAAAGCTGCGCTGGCATGTTTCCCATTAAAATCGCTGGAAAACATGTTTTTAAACTGACTGGACATCTTGCTCATCATATATGAGAAACCACCGAAATAGGACACACGCTCTGTAAATGTTTTCAGACCAACACTGGCGTTCTCAAGAGAAGCACTTATGTTTGAGTACATACCCATTGAGTTCAAAACGGAATCTTCACCTGTTGTTGCATAAATAAATTTCATATTTTTAAGAATTTTATCCAAATTTTCCTTGATATCTTTTATGGATTTAGCAGCACTATTCACCGCATCCAGAGTGGTGTTAACTGTTTTTGTAAGAACGGTTGAATTGTAGTTTTCGATATTATGTATTGTTTCTGTTATATCCTCCTCGCTCATATTTTGTAAGATTTGCATTTTCTTATCAACACTCATATTAAAATCAGGTGTTGATAGATGAGGCCTCTCAAAGCTAATATTCATGTTAAAACCGGATAAATGAGATGCCAGAGCAATCTCATTTATATACATACTCTGTATTTTGTACTTGTAGGTATCCGATACAGGAGATTCGAACGCATCTTTCAACGCATAAAAAGCCTTAAAATTGCTATCACCTGTTGGTGCGGAAGCAGTATTCATCATCCCCATAATATAATTGTAAACATTTACTGTATTTAGTGCCACATTAGAATGAAGAAGAAGATAATCCATATTCGAGAGAACAGAGTTAAACCACTTAAAGTACGGAGAACTCATTGTGCTCAACATACCTTCCACTTGCTGCTTTTCGATAATCATATAATTTTTATTATTACGGACAGAATCAATAATTTTAGACAATACATAGGTAGTGTTTTTCAGACTATCATGATTTATCATCATCTTAACGTCTGCAAGAGAGTTATTTAGCTGAACTTCGGACTCGTATGATTGCAAAAATCCATTACACATGTATTGCGTGGCATTTGCTTCATAAGCTACATCGTAGTATATATGAGAGTGATATTGCCATTCATTTAAGGTATCATTGAATATCTCAATCATCTTCTTCTGCTCCCCATTGAGAACCCCTAAAATGGCAGAAGTGTTTTCGCGAACGCTCACAATATCCTTCGGGGACAAATTGCCCGTGTTCAACCCGTAAAGAAAACTGGATAAGGAACTGTTATACGATTCATACAAGGGCGCCACCATGGACATACCCTTTATTTCATAACTCATATTTTCAATTGTATTGTTGAGAATTGCCATTGCCGTGCTGTTGTCACCTGCAGACAACGAATAATTCACGTAATCAAGTGCATTTAACAAACCATCATCTCCTTCAATACCCTGGGCAAGGGACACATTGGTGTAATTCATGGACAACTTAGAAAAGTTTCCAGCTTTTATGAAATAACGAACGCTAACCTCTTTCTCAGATAGTGGCATGGATGAATTCATATCTTCATTAAAGAAATGCAGCAATGGATTATTCAGACCCCCTGAAGTTTCATTTTTCTCAATTATAGGCGGAGTTAAAAGGGTGAGGAACATGGACTTAACCTGGAAATTCTCACCGCTTAAAAGAGCAGCAGTTACGTTTTCCAGTAAGGGAACAAACTCACTAATATTCCCGCTATTCTGGGTGGGCACAGAGAACATCAAAAGCACAACATCCTTCGCATCATCTCTGATCATGGTAGCATTGTAATATATATCCCTGTAATCATCCATTACGGAATTCATAATAGATAGTGGAGTATTAAAAGCGGAAAAATTAACCTCAGACAGATTACCACTCATATTTTCAAGCACGTGAATAAGTTTACCCTCAAAATCAAGGGTATTTCTCCCCGTTATTATAACATCTGCCGGACTCATTATGCTGCTTCCGGGATTCTCGGGAGTTTTAAGTGATTTTAACACGCTCTCGTTGCTCTCAAGAGCTTTTTCTATTTTTAGCATATCCATGAGACTGCTCTTGCTAACTGTATTGTTAGAGATTAAGATAACCTCAACTATGTCAGTGTCTCCGAACTCCTCGGATATCTTTTTCTGAGCCTTTGCGATACTATCGTCTGGAAGGAAAGTGCTTAAATCAGCGCTCATCTCCATTTGAGAAGCATAAAATCCAAATATAGATGTTAGTAGTATCATCACAATCAATGTTGTTACTGGCTTTTTGCTAACGAATTCACCTAATGACCTCATGTTCATTCATATCACCGAGGATGGTTAAAAAGAAAAAATTATTTAAATTTTTGTTGAAAGAGACTTAAAAATTTCAAAAAATTAAAATTAAAATTGATAATAGCAGAAATTTTGGAAAATTTTAAATACAAGCCTGCAATAAACCCGGTTAGATGAGAAATGCTGAAATGAAAGTGCTTTGCGGAATTACGAAATATCCCAATAAAACACTCAAGGAGATTTCCGAGAAATTGAATATGAATTACTGGGCAGTGTACAAAACGGTTGGAAAATTCAAAAAAGAAGGATTGATTAAGGAAATAAACATACCAAATATAAGACTCCTGAATTACGAGATTTTGGTAGCAGGATACGGAAGCTTAACAAAGAAAAAACTGCAAGAGCTACAAAAAATTAAAAAATCAAACATACTGAGAAAAGATTCAAAGATATTCTACGGTATTGCCGAATCGTACCGTGGATTTGTCCTCGGAGTTGCAAAAAATTACACCGAAATAAAAGAAACTCTTGCAAAGATAGAGGGGGTCATCAGGATAAGAGATGCACTAAACGAGAACCAGATAGCGTTAGTCATGCTTCCCCTCTCCATGTCAAATATACCAATCCTGTTTGATTACTCGGGTATTGTATGTAAAGATGTTGCAGAAGAAAAAGGGTTCGTGCTATCAAAAGAGATGAAAAAACCAGATAAAGAGCTCACCAAAAGGGAGAAATTGGCGATGTATGAAATCGTGAATAACCCGGGGATAAGTATGCAAGAACTGGCAGGAAGAATTAAAGCAACTGTTCAAACCACCTCAAAAATAAGAAAAAAACTTTACAAAGAAGGATGGGTGATCAAGAGATATATTCCCAATCTAATTAATCTTGGATACGAAGTCTTGGTTTTTGCACATTGGCACGCAAATCCTAAAAAGATAGAAGAAGTTGAAAAAATAAAAGATGTGAATATGGATATTGACCTTTCAAGCATAGTATTCTTAGCATACGACTCACTGGAGGGAATTGCAATTGCTCCTTTCAAGTCGCTGAAAGAAAGCAGAGATATCATTTCATTCTTCGAAAATTTTGGAGAGAGAACGGGTGTTTTAGAAGAAGAGCCAAAAATACAGTTTCTATCTTTGCAGGAAAGCATAAAGTTCAAAAACCACGATTACAGGGCAATAGTCAAGGACATACTCTAATTTTTCAACATTTCCATAGCCATGCGCACCTCGAACTCAACACCCAGAGGGAGGGCTTCTTCATCCAAGTCAAACTTTGGGCTGTGATGGGGATACACAATTCCTTTGGATTCGTTTCGAACACCCAAAAACGCAAACAAACCGGGTATCCGGGATGCGTATTCTGAGAAATCCTCGCCACCCATATTTTTCTCCTCTCCTACCACTCTGGCAATCTTGCTTGCAACACGAACACCCATGGATGCAAGGTCCCCATCGTTGACAGTAGCATGATTTATTATTTTGTAATCTATCTTGGCACTGCAGCCGTGAGCCATGGCAACAGATTTTGTTATTTCTTCTATTCTTCTTTGCACAAGTGAATGCGTTTCATCTTCAAAAGATCTAACCGTACCCTCAAACTCCACCGTTTCGGGTATTATATTAAACGCAGTTCCACCCTGTATTTTTCCAACTGTTACCACCGCGCTTTTCAAAGGGTCAACATTCCTGGACACTATAGTTTGCAGAGCAACAATTATAGAAGATGCACATACAACCGGGTCATTTGTTTCATGAGGCGAGGCGCCGTGCCCTCCACGACCAATAACGCTTACCTTGAATCTATCCACAGAGGCCATTACCGGACCTGCCTCTATGGCAATGGTACCCGTGGGCAAACCTGCCCAAACATGCACACCCAAGATGCTGTCCACCCCGTCTATTGCACCACCCTCAACCATTGTTAAGGCGCCATTAAGACCTTCCTCGGCTGGTTAAAATATAAAACGTAACTTCCCCTCAAAATCCACAGAAGAAAGCACGCGTGCAGCTACAAGAAGCATGGCAGTGTGGGCATCGTGACCGCAAGCATGCATAACACCAGGAATCTGAGATTTATAAGGGACATCGTTTTCCTCCTGTATGGGCAACGCATCCATATCTGCTCTAAGAGCAACCCTCTTATGTCCTCCGTTATCTATTTCCCCCACAACTCCCGTTTTTCCAATTCTCCATGTTTTTATACCAATGTCATGAAGATAATCTTCCACAAGTTGAGATGTGCGGTACTCCCTAAATCCCAGCTCAGGGTACATGTGTATCTTTCTTCTCAAACCAATAACTTCATTCCTAAGCTCTTCATCCCTCATTCCTGACCACCACGCACAAGTTTCACCATTTTCTCAACCTCATCAGTGATAACACCATGGCAGAACTCCATGTATGGTTTAAATTCCTCATAGTCATTAACGGTCCACATTATCAAGCGGGGGCCCATTGCTCTGATTGCCCTCAGATAAAATTTGAATGTGGATTTGCGCATTATCTTGGCTCCCTCTATTGGAGGATTCACGTAATCCAATTTCAAATCACGTATCAACTTAACGAACTCATGCACCTTGTATGGTCTGTCTATTAAAAGCCCTATTTTCGCTTCCTCACATGTCTCCCGAACTAATTTCAAAGCATCAATCTTGAAAGACGAGAACAAAGTTCTATCCAGTGCGTTGTATTTTTTAACAATGTCAATGGCCGGCACAGAAGCATCAACATCCTTAATCTCAACGTTAATTACGGCATTATCGGGTAATGCTTCATAAACTTCATCCAGGGTTGCAATGCGCTCTCCCCTGAATTCATAATTTCTCAATTCTTCCAAAGTGCTGCCTTTGATATCCACATCTACCCCGAAATTTTCCTTTATTGTCGGGTCATGATTAAGAACAACCCTTCCATCTGAAGTTAGCCAAACATCAAGCTCCACTCCGTCTGCCCCATATTCAATAGCTTTTCTGAAAGAGAGAACGGTGTTCTCAGGATACTTGGCGCTATAACCCTTATGTCCTAGGACAATCATAATAGGATATTGGGAAGGTTTATTAAATATGTTGCCTTTGGCATAGCATGAGCAATAGAGAAGATGTTATAAAAAAGGCAAGGGAACTTGGAGAGTCACTCAAAAACAGCGAGGAATACAGGGAGTTATTGGAAGCGCAGAAGCAGTTGGATGAGGATGTGGAAACACAGGAAATGCTGAAAAATTACGATGCAAAGAGAAACGAAATACAGATTAAGCAGATGACGGGGCAAAGCGTAGATGAAGACATCAAGCAGCTAAATGATTTAGAGGGAAAAATAATGGAAAAAAAATCCATGCAGAAATACACCAAAGCTGAGGAAAATTTTAGAAACTTAGTTGATGAAGCAAATCAAGAAATAGCAAATGCCATGGGAGAATCTCCTGAGCAGGAACAGGAGTGAAACCCCTTATTTTTTTACCAAATGTTATTATACTCAGCACACATTCCCCATTTATGACATACAAGTATGTAGTAAAGAAAAATTTGAGCTTTGAAGAGGCGGAAAAGAAGTTCAGAAAGGCCATAGAAGAAGCAGGATTAAAAGTCGTAGGAGAGGTCATGCCCAGTGAGAAGATTAAAAAAGGAATTGGTATAGAAATACCACCTTATAAAGTCCTTCTAATATGCCACGCCAAATACATGTACGACATGATGCAGATGGACTACGACATCGGCACTCTGGCACCATGTCACGGAGTAGTGTACGTTAAAGATAACGAGACATACGTGGGCGTGGACATCCCCTCCGAGAAACTCAAAGCGGCTGGGAAGGAAATAGTAGAGTACATTAAAAAGACAGACGAAATGATGAGAAAAGCGGTGGATTTGGTAGAATAAACCAAAGTTTTTATACTTTTTTTCCATCCCGCAACTAAGGGCCGGTAGATCAGCTCGGAAGATCGCCACGCTTGCAACGTGGAGGTCGCGGGTTCAAATCCCGCCCGGTCCACTCCTTCGCTTCCCTCAGTCGTGGATGCTGGCTTACTTTCTCCTTATGTCTAAAGTCCCGTCCGATTCATTTCCTCTTCTCTCACACATACACCTGGCTTATGTTCTCCTGACGTATGACATCCTGCACGGACCATTGTTCGCAATTTTGAGTATATTCCTATTTACGCGTGGATTCCACAGAAGGATGTTGGCTCATACAATTGCATACTTCCTCAAATCAGCATATCCCAAAAAGTCATAGGCAATTTTCACGGTATTAACGATGCACTCTTATATTCAAAATAATACCCAGGAGCACAATTACCAGCCCGGAGATACACATAATCATAGAATAATACTGCGCCCTGCCCATGGAAGCCATCTCATTTTTACTAATTACAGAGAGCGATACAGAAGCACTGGAATTCTGAAAATTAGTCACCGATACCACATAATTTCCCGTTTCATTTATTTTCAAAGTCAATCTCACGGTATTGTTTGTTACATGAACCAAAACATGATGTGAGCGCACAACAGATAAATTAACATTTTTTGTAGAATGCAATGATACAATATACGTCTTCCCAGCCACAAAACTCACCGTTTTATTATAATTCTCGTGAGGTTCCAGTGAAAAAGATGCACTGTAACTTGATGCATGATTAATCATATTGACGAAAACAAGAGCGGCGGTAAGAATCAGCAAAACCCCAACTGCATAGGCGACCACGCGTTTGTCCATACCCAAAATATCGCACATAGGTATTTTTAATTGTCGGTCAAAAATGGGCAAGTCGCTGGAAAAGATTTTTATAACCCATGAATATATCCATCGGCAAGGGCCGGTAGATCAGACCGGAAGATCGCCACATTCGCAATGTGGAGGTCGCGGGTTCAAATCCCGCCCGGTCCACTCCTTCGCTTCCCTCAGTCGTGGATGCTGGCTTACTTTCTCCTTATGTCTAAAGTCCCGTCCAATTCATTTCCTCTTCTCTCACTCGTACACCTGGCTTATGTTCTCCTGACGTATAACATCCTGCGCGGCTCATTTCCCCTTATTATGCTTGCTTTCACGTAAAAATTCTTTGCAATTCTATTCATCCATCTGTCCCGTTTATCTCATCTTTCAGCATCTTACTTACTCGTAATAAGGTATTTTATCGCCAGTTGTCCCCTTCATAACCTCTGGTTATCAGCCCAATATTCATACATCTTAAAATCTCACAAACACCACACACCACAGCCCCTAATAATCTAATTAAAAAGCATCCACAGACTAAAAAAGAAACTGCGAAAATTTTTAGAAAAACACGAGAAATAATATAAAAAGCAAATGGAGTTATTTCACTATGAAATAAACCCCACCATAGTCCTGCTTTAGAAGGTCATTTATTTTGTCTATGATTTTCTCCTTGACACGCTCTCCAATCCAAGTGGCAGATAAATCTATGAGAATCACCGGCTTGTACACCTGCTCCACCATGGAGGTTATTATGAAAACCAGCATGTCCCTGTGCTCTGCAAGCTCAGGATTCAGCCTGTCTTTACCAAGGTTCCTCGTGAACTGAAATACAGGTGTGTTCTTCAAGCCCACCCTGTTCTTAAATTCTTCTGGATCCTCGGGGATAAATGCCAGACATGTATGGGCAGACTTTGCAAGGGACACGAACTTTTTGTAAGCTTCCTCCTTTGGCATCTCATGAATGCCCTCCTCAGGAAGTTCAACGTTTTCCACTTTCTCTTCAACTGTAGGAACTACGAGGAACAACCTGTACTTCACCACTGTGTAGAGAACGGTTATTCCGAATATTGAGAATGCAAGGGTAGTCAGAGGATAGGAGTCTGTTCTTTCAAGAACTATAGGTATCAAACCGGTAACCACCAGCAGAACTATAGTTACCAAGAATCCCAAGAGAGTGATGACAATCTGGTTTTTCACTATTTCCATATCCACCTTTTTCAATTTGAGCAATAACGCTGTAACCATGACCAAAGCAGATATTACCAAGAGTAAACTGAAAAACGCGTGTACCGGTCCAGATTCAAGACCCCAGAGCATGACTCCGAAGGCATCGTAGGGTTTCATGTAAGCAACCGTTATGTATCCGAGACGATCGTTTAGGATATTCAGAACCATTCCTATGAAAGAGAGACCGTACATGAAATAAAGAATTATCCTGCGGTACACATCTTTAAAGCGGAACCTGAAAGGATAGTCCAGAGAAAAGTGCACTATACTAGCAGGCATTAGAAATATGCCGAAACAAAGAATTATCGCACCGATATAAGCAAGATTTGCGTCATGAGGGCCCATGGTAAGCGCCAGATGCCCGTAGTACGGCAAACTGCTATCGGGGGGAGGCCCCGCAACACGTTCAATCAATTCCCCTACACTCCATATAAGCGTGGCTGTAAACATTGAGAAAGCTGCCAGATTTCCCGGTTTTCTGATATTCGCCTTAATGATCATCGCCAGCAGCACCACGTTAATCACTGCAGCCGATAAAGATATCCAGAATGCAAATGGAAACCACATAGCTATCCCTACGGGCTAATTGAACATATAGTATTAAAATTTTGTGTTTTGTTTTTCATCATACAACTCACTCGCATATGCTTTCCAACAAATTCTCCAAGCAAGAAGAGTAATAATCTCCCTTTAACATGGGTTGCTTTTCGCATTCATCTACGATTTTCTCAAGAAGATTTTCAATTTTTTCAGTTACGTGTTGTCTCAATTCCCCTTCCAAAATAAGTATCACAGTAATATCTTTAGCATATCTTGCAACAAATTTTTTATCACCTGTCTCGAGAATAACGTCATAATCTACGCCAGCACTTCCCCTAATAGAAGAGATGTGAGAAAACACATCATCTAATTCCCAATTGTCGTAAGAAGAACAGCTTTTGCTAAAAATCAAGGAACCGTTTCTATCCAGTATTAATACACCCAGGATTCTCCCATCGTAGTGGGGTCCTCTGCATGAACCATTCATAAAATATTTTAAAGTTAAAAACACCAAAAAAGGATATACAACCACCATTATGAGGAAAAGAAAAGAACTAATGTGGAAAAAGTAAAACTTGGGAAAAATATACAGCACTGCAAAAATAATTTTTAAAGATAGCCCCGCTTTTCTAATTTTACGTTGATTAGTTCGAGAGAAACATTTTTCGGAAGATTTATACAAGCTTTTGCTAACAAAGTAATCTCCAATTTTAACAACCACGAGCAAGGATACCAAGAGAAACAAAGGACTATCCAAAATTGAGTTGCTCTGCTTTGTAACAGGACAATTTTTTGCAGTCCCAGAACGGTAGTAAAAAGAACCAAATCCCAATCGCATGACCACCTGCGCGGATTCTACACCATATCCGCAAAAGGTAGCACCTATTTCGGTGTGCTCCTCACGAGCGTTCAGATGAACGGAACAGTTTGCAATACTGCTACGGGTAGCAGCTGCAAAAGGTATTAGAGAGAGATTATAGCCATTTGTATTCCCACCTGAGACTGCTTTTCCTGAAAATTTTACGGATATGTTTATGGAGAAGTTAGTCTTCAAAGAACCGGGCAATCCCTGAACATCGCGGTAATCAACACCTCCGTTTTTCCAGCCATGCAACGGCGCGGCAGTGGATACGATAACAGTGCCAACGTGCTGGTTATTCAGAAGAGAAAGCAGAACGTGAAAGTAACTAACAACCTCGTCCATTTCCATGATTCCATCATGATCAAAATCGTAATTTTTAGCAAGTGCTTTCTTAAGAATTTGAGCCTCTCTTCCCTCTATGAACCAGTATATTCTCCCCCCATGGCTATTGTCCCATATTTCCGAGTATTCCACGTAAGATTTCACCTCCACAGAAGCATTCACCGAAACTAAAAGCGAGGAAATTACAAGCAGGATAACAAGGATGGTCAGGGCGCGGAGGGGCATTGAGACAATAAAAGCCCACGGGTATATAACGATATACGTAACGCAATTCCCATGGCAAAAAATATTAACCAGTGAAAGATATGGAAAAAGCATGGCAAAGGGGAAAATAAAGGTGCTCGTTATAGGAGCATTGATTTTGGGAGTGCTAATAAACAGCTCATTTACTGCTCTTGCTGCCGGAGATGATAATTTCAAAACCACACAACAACCAATAAAAATAAATGATAACTCGGAGATGGTAAGAATTGCTGAAGACCAAGGATGGGCAGGTAACGGGAGCGCCGAAAATCCATACATAATATCTGGGTATACAATTAACGCCGCAGGGTACGGGTACGGAATTTTTATAGGCAACACCACACTGCATTTCGTGATAGAAAACTGCTCCGTATCCAACGCATCGTTTATGTCCTGGCCTTACAGCGGTGGCTCGGGAATAATGCTGTACAATGTAGAAAATGGAACTGTAAAAAACGTGACTTCGGAGCATAACAGCGCGTATGGGATATGGATAGACATGGGAAGAAATAACACGCTAATAGACAACTCCGTAAAAGACAACGGAAATTATGGAGTTCTCGTGTCGTACTCGTACAACAACAGCATTTACGGAACAGTATTGCAGAACAACAGCCTTGCACTGTGGGGAGATAAAAAGACGTTTACCACCCAAAATATACCGGTAAACAACACTTTAAATGGCAACAGCATCTATTATATTAAAAATGTAAATATAGGTAGTGAAATACCAAACACCTACGGAGAACTGATATTGGGAAACGTCACCAGCCTGACAGTATCATCCGTAAACATGAGCGGAATCACTGTGGGAATAATTGCGGGATATTCTTCAAACATAACAGTCAAAAACAGTAAATTTTCAAATATGAGCTACGGCATACTTACATTTAACCTGAATAACTCCAAAATAATAAACAACACGTTCAATGGAGATTCAGGCGCCATTTACACCATATTTTCAAATTCAGACCTGATTTCTGGAAACTCCATACAAAACTGCACGTTCTCGGGAATATATCTCAACGAATCAAACAACAACACGGTAACAGGGAACAGGCTTATAAACGACTCCTCTGGAATATGGATATACGGTGCCTCTGAAAATATAATTGCAAATAACACCGTAATGAGAAACCAAGAGGGAATCATAGTAAGCGGAGGCAGAGAAAACGAAATTGCAAACAACAGCATAGCGAATTGCTCAGCAGGAGGCATATACCTGAAAAACACGGAAAATAATTTAGTTGAAAATTCTCAAATTAACAACACCTCAAATTACGGCATAAAGATAGATGAATCGCAGAGAAACGTGATTTTGAACAACAGCATATCATTTGCGCAATACGGTATAAAGGCATATGGATACTCCGAAAATAATTCCATCATTAACAATAAAATATACCTCATCGAATACGGGATTGGCATTCAATGGCACTCCTCTTCAAATAACATACGAGTCAACACGATAAAATATGCGAATGAATCCGGGATATACATAGAATCATCCACGGAAAACACCATCATAAATAACACCATAGATAACTGCGGCAATGGTACAGTTATAAACTATGCCAATAACAACATACTGGAAGGAAACATCATAGAAGAATGCAATATGTACGGGGTTGTAATAGAAAGTGGAAGTGGGAATCAAATTTACCTGAACTATTTTTACTACAATAACCGGTCAAATGGAACCTACAACGACTCAAGGATACAGGCATGGGACGATGGCTACGGAAACTTGTGGAACAGCACGTACGGCATAGGTAATTACTGGTACGACTGGGCAAATAACAACAACACCAACGACCGTAATAACGATAGCATCGTGGACTGGCCATACCACGTGGGGGGCAGCGCAAAAGGAAAAGATTACTATCCTTTGAAAAACGCTTCCACAGATAACGTCTTAACGCACCCTCTTTATCTGAGAGCAAAAGCAGGTTCTAATTATGTAAACATCACATGGCAGCCTCCGAAATACGGGGTTTCTGAAATAACAGGATACAGGATATACAGAAACGGAAATGAAATTGCAGAGGTGAACGCTACGAGGCTGTGGTTCAATGATACGAGCGTGGTGTCAGGGCAAACATACATGTACTACGTAACAGCAGTGGGTGTGAATGAGGAAAGCACCCCAAGCAACGAGATACAGGTAACTCCCGGCTCAGATATCCCGGAGCTTTCTGCAATATGGATAGTTATACTATTCATGATTGCAGCCATAGCGATTAAAAGGCATTTTTGAACACCACCAAATTTTTATACCCTTTTCTTTTAGCATGAACAGGTGATGTTATGTTTGCAGGGCACGTGGACAATGTTAAAAAAGAAGAGGTTAAAATGGAAGGTACCACGGGAACATTTATACAGTGGCTCATCTCAAAGGAGCAGGGTGCCGAGAACTACGCAATGCGCCTGTTCACCATGGAGCAGGGCGGAAAGATTGCAAAACACCAGCACCCATGGGAGCACGAGATATTCGTTTTAGAAGGTGAAGGGAAAATAGGTGCGGGTGAAGAAGAGGTACAGGTAAGAGCAGGAAGTTTTCTGTACATACCCCCAGACGTGCCGCACTGGTACGAGAATACAGGGAGCGGCAAAATGAAATTTTTATGCATAATACCCATGAAGGGTGTCCAATGATCCTGAAGAAAAAAAAGAAAGTGCCTACGGAGGAAGAGCTGTTCGACACTCTTCTCAACGAGATACTTGACGAGCGCGCAAAAAAGATTTGGCAAAGGCTCAAGAACCTCTGAGTATTTAAATCAAAAGCAAAACTTTCGGAGTTAATTACACCTTAAACCAGTTGTATTAGAATACATGAACCTCTTAAACAAGTACAAAAAAGGCATTGAGGAGATTGAAAGATGGTACACCTTCGACGATAACGGTGAGCTTCTCAAAATCGCACCGCTGGTTAGAAACGGCAAATTTCTGCTCTTAGGGCCATACGGGTTCGGAAAATCCCTGTACGCGTACCTCACAGGAAGGGTGTTTTTCGGGTACAGCGAGGAAAACATGCCGGTAGTGCAGCTTATGAACGAACTCAGCGTAAATGACGTGTTTTTTAAAATAGACGTTGCCAGGCTCATAAAAGGCGAGGAAAAAATAGCACCACGAGATATTGTAACTGCTCCGTTCAAATTTGTAAACGAGTTTCAGAGGGGAAATCATAGAATATACAACACATTTTTAGGGCTGTTTGAAGAGGGATTTGTTACAATTAGAGATACAAAATTCAAAACGAAGGATTACGTGGCTATTTTAGATGCAAATCCATTTGATTCCGGCTCGGTGGAAGTGCCTGCTGCTCTCATGGACAGAATAACCGCAAGCGTGAACATGAGAACTGTTCCAGGGAATAAAATGTTGGAGATGATGAGCAAACCAGTAGAACTCAACAAAGTGAAGAAGGTGATGACGCCCAGAGAGATGAGCATGATATGGAATGAAGTGAATTCCGTGGCCGTGCCAGAGAAACAGCATCTCCTGCTAACGCTGATTCACGGGTACATGACAAACTGCATATACGGGGACAAGGCAGTTATGGATTACAGGTATATAGCGCACACTTGCGAATCCTGCAGGTACCGCACCGAGCCATGCGCAATGCTCAAAGAGCCCCTCGGGCACAGGTGGTGGAAAGACGCGTTGAGAGTTGCCAAGGCCAAGGCGTACTACGATGGAAGAAATGAAGTGAGCTCCGATGACGTGTTTTTTGCTGCAAAGTACGTGTTGCAGCACAGGATTCAAACTCACGAAAGGCTCAGGGCACTCTATTCTTCAAAAGAGGAATGGGTAAACGAAACACTGAAAAACGCAAAGATAAGATTAAAAACGGTCTGGCTCCCGGCTCTGCGCGGTGATAAAGAATCTGCCAGAAAAGATGAGCGCACGCTGAGTTTTATAGGTGAGTTAGATGAATGACAGCGACATTCTGAGAATAAACGATGAGGTGGGGAAGGAATATGGCAGCGTGCTTCCTCTCAGATTCACAGAGGACACAGCACCAAATTTTAACTGGAACACGGTAAATATACCGGTAGAAATGGCAAAAAAAGAAAAAAAAGAGAGCACGATGAAAAACATGCTAAGACACGAGTACGGGCACCTTTTCATAAACCCAAAAGACCCGCTCATCGGAGAAACCATGCTCTACATGGCAAAAAGCATGGGGTTACCTGAGCCAATGGACGTGGTAAACATAGTATCTGATCTCTTGGTGGATACAACGCTAATCACAATTCACGGAAAGGAGTACCTTGAATTTCTTGAGAAATACCTTGCATCTACCAAGGTTCCTGTTCTGCAACTGATGGCATCCGTTTACGCCACCCATGCTAAAATCCTAGGATTGAACACTAAAATGAAAGACTATCCCATGGGGCAAAAACTGCACGGCGTGCTGTTTAACGGAGATATTGATTTTTACACGAGGGTTTACAAGGCGTATGAGATATTAAAAAGATTCTTTCCCTCAAAATTCAAAAAAGTGCCACACGGGATTAGCGTAATCAGAATCAACAGCGTTAACGAGGCTCGGGTAATCAGAGAGCTGGAAAGAAATGGATTCGATCCAGTTATCCTTAAAGAAGTAGACGAAATCAATGGCACAGGCAGAATCCCCGGTACCGCCAACGTATTTGAAGTTAGCTCGAACCCGAGGTACATAGCAGATGTTCTAATGAACATAAAAGTGGAAATAGACAGGCACGAGCTTGGAAGGAACCACGGATACGAGAATGGGATATGGAGCACCGAAGATGACCCCAGAAAACTGCAAAGCTTAAAAAGCATAGAAAGCAACGGCATAATAATTCCGGACCTGACTGCTATATCAAAAGAGATTGCAAAAAGAGGTAATTATGGAATTAACGCCTTAGGTATTATTTTGGATTGTAGTGGCTCCATGTTAGGAAAAAAATTCACTGCCGCGCAAATTGCAATACTCAACATACTAAAAAAATTGAAAAATACGGGCGTGAAAATAGGGTTCATTCCTTTTTCAGGAGATATCATGGAGAGATACGTAATATATCCCACAGATAAATACGAAGAAATAGAGGAGCTGTTAATTAGAATCATACCCGGAGGAGGAACGAGACTTGAACCCGCATTAAACAAAGCACTTACATTAGATTTTGATAAAATATACATATTCACCGATTCGTACATATCTGATAAAGATAGCGTGATGGAAGAGCTTAAAACGGTTAACAAGGTTGTGTTTATAATAAAAGAAAACGGCAAGAGCTTTGCAGAATGGATTTGCAATTTGGACAGATACTACGTGATTTCCCCAGAAGATTTGATTGTTAAAAGTAAAGAGGAGGTGATTTTGTGAAAAACATTAAAGAATTGGCAGGTGAGTTGGAGGAAGAGATAGGTGCTGAAAAGGGAATAACCGTGGATGCTGCCACTGAAAGCGTGACTTCCCCAAGTGACAGAACTATTTCGTGGAAATTCCCCACAACAGACGCAAACGATGTAGTAATGGCCATGGTTGCATTTAGAAGCAATACAGAAGAAGACAATTACGTAATATCCCTGATAACAAGCGAGGGGACTAAATCATACTTTATGAGTGGGGCTACATCAAAAAAATGGGTTAAAGAGATTGCAGATAAAGTCCGTGGAAAGCATGTGTACACCGCCGGCTACGACCTGAATGTATTCTCCGATGTGTTTTTCCCAATTCCTCCAAGAGACGAAACCGTCATGGAGACACTTTCAGCAGGAAGCATATCGGGATTGTCAAAAAGCATGCTATTTATAAGACCCACGCCCCGCGGAACTCAGAGAATAGTCGCTCAAAAGTACCTGGACCACCTTTTCAGCATATATTTCATTTACCTGCGCATGAAACACGGCACAAAAGATATAAACCTCGGAAAGTTTAAGGTACCCGTTAAAATATGAGGTGATACCGTGAGACTTCTGTCTACAATGGGGTGGAGCGCAAATGTGGTTTTGTATCCAATAAAGAAACTCAAACCGGATGAAGTGGTAATATTCTACGGGATAGGTGATAAAGACGCAGAAGAGAGTGTGGAAGAGGCCATGGAAAAAATTAGAAAAGAGTCACCAATTCCCCCAAAATTCATTGAAGTCGACCCTTTCTCTCTGGAAGACTGTATAGAAAAAATCAGGCCGGAACTAACTGAGGATGGAGTGGCAAATATAACTGGAGGCACCAAGATTATGTCCTTTGCACTGGCACTACTTGCAACTTACGGAGACAGAACAAACGGAGAAATTCCCGTGATATACGTGGTGACCAAAGAAGGAAAATACGATATCAAGAGAATAGCTCTGGCAATAGATGAAATGGACATGGGACTTAAAAAAAACAAAAAAAAGAATAAAAACGTGATGAAGCTCATACTTGAAGTGCTAAAAAATCAAAATGATGAACTACCTGCAGAAACCATAAAAGAAGAGATAGAAAGGATTACTGGAAGAAAGATATCCCCATCTGGATTTAGCGAGGCAAAGAGCAAGCTTGTATGCAGGAACCTGATATTTGAGAGAAAGGAAAAAAATAGAGGGTACTACTCCCTGAAGTCTGGAGCATGGTTCTTTTTGGAGGGCGAAGAAAATGAGTAAAGAAGAAACAAATATACACGTAACGAGTTTGACCATATACGAATATGATAGCGAGTACAGAAAGTTGCTCAACAAAGAGGAAGCGCATAAATTCGGGCTTGGGCTCAAGCATGCCGGAGAGGTTAACGTAGTATATGTTTTCACCGATGTAGATAATATTCAACAGAAGTTGGAAAATTTAGAAGATGATGAGAGAGAAGCTTTTAAAAAAATGGTCACTGCACCCATGGACTTCCTCAAAGATTCAGGAACCAAGGTGAAAATGATAAAAGCTGATCTGACCTCTTTTGAAGATACGAAAAAGCAGGTGAAAAACGAACTGGAAAAGTACGCAAAATCAAGAGGAACTGTCCGGATATACGCGAACCTTAGCGGCGGGCACAAAATAGGCTCCCTCGCAATATACGTGGGTCTGCTAAACATAATAAAGGAAGCTGGAGAAAGAGCGTGCAAGACTATATTTCTTTATCCGTATCACGCGGAGAGAAAGATATCTGACCTGCCTGTAATAAACATAAAAGCTCACGTGAAAGACGTGGAATACGAGAAGCATCTCATCGCGTTTGCAAAACCAATAAACTATGAAAATGCTAAAAAAATAATAATGAAAAATGGAGCCGATGATATTGACGCGGAAAAGATTATAAACAGCTTTAAAAAGAGAGAACTGATAAAAATGGAGAATGGAACGGTAATGCTAACAAAGAGAGGAAGAACTCTTCTGGCCCTGCTAAACTCCCTGTAACTCTACATACCTGCTTCTTCCTCTAAACAATTTTCCGATTTTCACAACAGTGCATTCTCTAAGTCCTCCCTTTACTTTCAAGGTACAGCTTCCACCCCATATATAAAAGCTCTCCATCATTTTCAAAAAGCATTCTCAAAAACTTTTTACCGGGGATAAGGTAGCCTTTCACCTCTTCCATATATTCCTCCAAAAAATCGTTTTCAAATGCGTCCCTGCACATTTCCCTTGCTATCTTTATGTTTAGAGACAACGTAAGACGAGCGCATACATCTGCACGGGTACATTCTTCTCCATACAATATGCATCTTAAAACCTCCAAAATGTACTTTCGCTTGAAAACGTCCATGTTTTTTGTTATCTCGTAAAGTGTCCGGTATCCTTTATTTTGTGCGTCCATACAAATACCAAAAAACGTGTACGGTGTGCTCAAAACCAGCTCGCCGTAAAGGAAATCACCAGAGTCACCAAGTGGGTTAAATACAGGAGGAAAATTGTGCAATATGAACAAAGGATAGAAAATAAGATAGCAATTTTCTTTACTTTCTCCTTCATCCTCGTCTTCCACGTAGAAATCACCGTCATCATCTATATCTATCTCAGGCAGCTCATCATCTTCAATCAATTGCATCACCCCACACCCTTTTAAGAAAAGATTTTCCGGGAACCAAAACAAAATACCGGTTATCTTTATCATTATCCAATTCTTCCACTTCACCTTCTTCCAAGGCAGTAACTCTGAAATATCCGCGCTTCACGAGTTCTTTTGTCATAGGAGAGGTCATAAAATGCTCGTAACTGACCAGATACTCGCCATTCTCCAGAATTTCTCGCGCATCGAATGCCAATTGGTCTACCTCTACCATGTTAAGTTTTTTGTCCTCTTCAAAATACGGTTTTAAATCATTGCTGTTAAACTCGATGTCTCGATAATCTTTTCCATAAACTTCGACCATTGCCGAGCGAATTGCCCTTTTCAAGCTTTTAGTTCTGTATCCCAAATATCGCACAGCGGCACGGTACAGCATGTACCACCCATAACCATGCAAGCCATCCAAGTACATCGCAAAAGAAGACCCTGTTTTAAGAGCGTATTTGTTAGATTCCATTATAGAACCGCCAGTTAAAGGCACATCACAGTGAGCTGCAAATGGGCATGTGTTGCACATACCCCTGTAATCTGTATCGAAAAAATACTCATTTCTTTCTTCTAACACACACCTAACAGAGGTGATTATAGTAAGCAATAACACCGCAGACTCAAACAGAGGATAAGGAACACCATTCACGTAAATTTCGTAACTGTCCTTAATTCTGCTGTTTATATACTCTGCATATTCATTTCCACAGCACCGGCCACGTCTGGCATCTTCTATGCCCCCTGCCACGATTGCTGCCAGAGCGGCATGCACACCCCATTCAGAGAGGACCCCCAATCCCTGCAGCGACGGCCATTCCCCATCTTCGTAGTATTCGCGCCCATCAACGTGCAAATGCAAAGCTTGAGTTTTTGAATCTGCATCAGAAATTTCAACCTCGGAAAGGACGTAAAGGCCACTTCTAATACCTGTCAAAATCCAAGTTGATGACAAATCTGTTTTCAGTACCTCATTCAGAACATCATTCGATCCCTTTTCTGAATCCACATTATCACCCAGCAGAAAACGCCATCTGCATAGCATGTGCGTGTTTAAATATCCAACAGGCAGTACAGCTTCGTTCATGGTTGAAAAATTAGGGAAGGTAGTATATATTTATAACTCCGAAAGTTCGGAACTAATCTTCTTTAACTATTTCTCCCACAAGCTCCTTTGCCTGCTCCCGTTTCTCTTGAAAATCGGCCATCCACTCGGCAACAAGGTTGGCAGCCTCTTTCTTGCATTTGCCGCATATACGGCTACCGGAGCGGCAGGAATCGTAAATCTCCTGGAGATACCTGTCATCGCTGATCAGGTGATACGCCAGAAACTCGTAAACGGCACAGGACTCAGGATTGCCACCGTTCTTACGATGCTCTTCCAGTGTGGCACCGCCTCCCGTTTTTGCCCTCATGAGCTTTCTCCTAACTTCTTCAGGAGAATCTGTGAGAAAAACGGCACTATCTGGTATCGAAGAGGACATCTTGCCCCCCGTTAGCCCGGTAAGCAAACGATGGTATGTGGCCGTTGGCTCATAAAAGGCAAAAGAGTTGAACTCACGCTCGTACTCGATAACCATATCATTTATCTTCCTAATATTGCCGTACAAATCACCATCCATCGTGGCGTAAAGTGCCCTGTAAGGCACATTCAATTCCACCTTGGCCCCAAGCGCTTCCACGCGCCCTTTTAACTTGCCAAGCACACGGGCGGCATCTTCACCCTTGTAAAACACTCCAACTTTACCCTCCTGAGGTACAATGCTAAACATTCTCCACCGGTCAACAAGGTCACGGGTTAATCTCAAATGAGGGTCCTGGTCCACGCCCACGGGCACCACGGTTGGACGAGCACCGCCAAACTTATCTAACTGAACGTGGAGTATGTCCCCAACCTGTATTAGAGGTGAGAACACGTGGCTCATATTCGCCTCATTGCCAAACCCGTAAATTTTCATGAACTCGTTGAGATTTATCTTCTTGCCAAGCTTCCATGCAAGGTCCTTTACCTCCTTTCTCCTTGATTGAAAATACACTTCAGCCCTATCTGGAGAGATGCCGAGAGCAATGTAGGACGGCACGTACTCTTCCAAAGCTATTTTCCTCGCTTTTTCAAGGCTGATACCGCGAGACGCGTAAGCTTCTATATCCGCAACTGCAATGTGAACATCTCCACCGTGATTTTGGTAGTAAACTACCTGCTCAATGGTCATCTTGTGCCCAAAATGCATTCGCCCAGAAGGCATAAGTCCGGTTAAAACCGCAAATTTCTCACCGCGGATTATCCTGTCGAAAATAAGCTCGAAATCACGATGCCCGATTATTATACCCCTGCGGAAAAGAAGAGGAGCGTCGGGCAAATCAAAATTAAATTCCCGGATACCAAACTCGTCTCTAAGCCTGGCGTAGTCTTTAAACTGCTGCGATGCCCAAGGATTCAGAAAAGCCATATGGGATTATTGTGGTTGTGGATAAAAAACTTTCACATTTAAACGGAGAGGTACTGCTTAACTGCCAGATACCACATTACCCCATCACATAGATACTGTATTAAAGGGCGTAGGGTATATTATTACTGAACACAACTTGCACAGTACACTGTCACATCATTTGCAAAATCGCCGCCCGCATCTCTGCCTCTGGCGTTGTACCCATAATGTCCTTCATCCTAAATACACCTTTTCAGAGCATATTAGAAAACATTATATACCCCCACAACCATGTCATACATAGGTGCTAAAAATGTCTGACAAAATAGAGGTTAAAGTGGGGAGAGAATACCTGGAAAGGCCAATAATGGACATTATGGAAGTCATAGAAACAAAAATAAAAGAGAAGTATCCGGGGTACAGCCTCGCATGGCTTGAAGCCAGCGTACCAAGGGAAGTTGTGGAGGAAGAGGTAAAGAGCATAGGTGCAAAAAACGCAAAGGTTATAGAGTTAGATGTAAATGTGCTTCCGTTCCGGCACTATGGAGTGCTGATGCCAGAAGGAGAACAGCTTCTCGCAGCCCCGTGAGCCTCGAAAACTCACAAAATTACAATTTTTTAAATACATTGAAAAAAGAAATCGTGGCAAAAGTATATATAGGATTTTCCTCATACATAGTGTCAGACAAAAAAGTTGGATGTGATTGAAAATGTCAGATTCGGCGAGAATAACAATTCGCCTTTCGAAGGATGCCACGGAGAAGCTCCAGAAGTTAGTGGATGAAGGTGAATTCAAGAACATATCTGAAGTGGTTAGAAGGGCCATAGAGGACTTTTTAGCCAGCAAGTTCGCACCGCAAAACATTGAGCGAGTTAACGTGAATTTGCCCAAAAAAACCGTGGCACTTCTTCTTGAATTGGTAGATAGGGGAGAGGTGGAGGCAGTTGACCTTGATGACGCAATAAGGCTTGCGGTAAAGGAGTACGTGAGGCACATGATTTCCAAAGAAGCTGAATCGGAAATAAAAAAGGCCATGAAAGATATACAAAAGGAGAGGGAGGTTGAAAAATGACCCTTTCATCAATACTGAGGAGAGTATCGGAGTACACCGAATACGACCTTCACGCACATAGCGAAGGCCCAAAAATAGTGGTTGTGGGCGTGGGGGGAGCAGGCTGCAATGCGGTGTGGAGAATGAAGAAACTCGGAATAGACGTGCCAACCATAGCAATCAATACAGATTATCCTCATCTAAGAATGATTGATGCTGACACAAAAATACTGCTAAAATCAAAAGAGGGAAAAGGCGTGGGAGGTAGAGTAGAAGACGGGGAGCAGAGCGCACTCATGGCAAGAGATAAGATATCAGAGATACTGAAAGATGTGGACATTGCGTTTTTAACCGCAGGTTTAGGAGGTGGAACGGGTACGGGTGCCACCCCTGTGATAGCTGATATATTGAGAAAAAACGGAGCTATGGTCATATCCATAGTAACCCTCCCATTCAAGATAGAGAAAGTTCACGTGCTGAAGGCAAAAGAAGGCCTCAAAAAGATCATAGAGAAATCCAACACGGTGATAGTTTTAGAAAACGAAAAACTCATAGACATTGTGCCAAACAGGCCTTTAAACGAGGCTTTTATGGTGATGGACCAGCTCATTAGTTACTCCATAATGTCCTTTGTGGACATAATAACCAAGCCATCCCTGATTAACATAGATATCTCCGATTTAAGGTACATAATGAACAGCGGCAGACTCTCAACAATTCTTCTGAGCGAGGGAGACATAGGGGACATAAGAAAGATAGTTGTGGATGCTCTAAACAATCCCCTGATGAACGTGGATTACAGCACGGCCAACGGTGCTCTCATTCACATGACAGTGGGAGAGGATGCAACATTGAGCATGATATATTCAACTGTGGATACTATATCCTCGTTTCTCAGGGAAAATTCGAAGATATCGATGGGCGCAAGAGTTGATCCAGAATACACGGGAAAGATGCGCATATTAGTTGTTCTCACAGGGATAAAAGTGCCCTTCATTGAAGAGGAAAAATTAAAAGAAATAAGCATAGAAAATATATTCGAAGAGGACTTCGAAGTGAAATAAAGTAAATATTAAATTATAAATGCCATTACGCAAAGGGAGGTTTTAAAATTGCCATCTCCATACCTTAGCCGGCTAAAATTAGAGAAAGAGTTAGAGAAAAAGGCGCGTGCCCTTCAGGAAAAAAAGGAAAAATGCGATAAATTAATGGCCACTATAAACGATTATTTTTCAATTTTAAAAGATCTGGAAAACGCGGAGGAGCTTCACAAAAAATACGATGAGGCAAAGAAATACTACGAAATGAAAGACATGGATGCGGCTCTGGAAATCCTGGAGCCGTTGCTTGAGGAGATGGCAAATAAGGTAAAGGAACTGTACGACGAAGAAAGCAGGGAAATAGAAGCTTTACTAAACAATGTAAGCGAAGAAACAGCGGCTAAGATCAGGGCAAAATTAAGAGAAGGGGCAGATAAAATTGCAAACGAGCCTGAAAAAAGCTTTGAAATCCTAAAGTCGGTTAGGGAAATGATTAGCGAGGTTGTGGAGGAGAGCGTGGGTCACATTTATAGAGAGCTAACTGAGGCTATAGGAAAAATAGAGGGCTTTGAATGGGTAGCCGAGGAGGCAAAAAAAATTGGAGATAAAACGGACTCAGAAACACTTAACAGTCTACTAGAACTTAAAGAAAAAGCAACGAATGAAATAAAGAAAAAGGTCAACGAGCATGTTGAAAAGACACAAAAGATAATAGATATTGCAGCATCCGCCCACTTCAACCTGCCTGTAGATAAAAGCGCAGAAACAAAAATAAAAGAACTGTTGGAGGGAAACAATTACACAGGAGCTCTGAGAACATCTATGGATTACCTCGAAAATGCAAAGAAATCGTTTGATTTCTTCTACAAAAAGCTACTTGACATTGCCAAAAGGATTGCCGAAGAGGGCAAGGGGATGGGCATCGATATAGAGGAGCCCATGCAGTATTTAGAAGAATCAAAGAAGAAATACGAAGAGGGAGATATTGAAGAAGCTGTTAATCTCATAAGGAAATCCACGGGCATCGCAGAAACACAGAAATTCCAGAAAGTAATGGATGAAATTAAAAAAGCAAGGGAAATCTTCCTTGAGGCTAAAGAAAGGGGAATAGACATAACGCCTTTCCTGAAAAAGATAGATAGTGCGAGGAACTTTTTAAAGATTGGAAAACACAAGAGAGCATACGATATAGTCATAGAAACTGTTGATCTTGTGAAAAGAAAGCTTGACCTTTACAACCAGCTTCACAAAGAGATAGAAAGAATTAAGGAAGAAATAAAAGATTTGGAGATGGAAAACATAATATTGGAGGGTGTGGACGAGTCCGTTAAAAACATAGAGGAGGAGCTCGAGAGAAATGCAGAAAACGCAGAGAAATTGCTTAACGAGTTGAAAACCAACATAAAGCTCAGCTTGCGTGATATTGCACAATCTCTTTACGGGGACATAAAAAATATGATTGAAAATGCAGAGTCCGAGGGCATTGTATTAGATGACGTTAAGCTCGCACTAAACGATGTTAAAACTCAAATAGGGGACGAGGCTTACAAAGATGCAATAATATCCCTAAGAAAAATAGAAGAGGATATCTACAAGAGAACCGAAGACTACCTTAAAGAAATTGAAGATAAAACAAAGAATTATAAAGATGAAAGGATTGATAGAACAATAGCAAGTGCACGGAGAATGCTCTCTGAAGGGGATATTGATAATGCACTCAAAGATATTGCAAAAATAAGGGACATAACTTTTGAAATAGAGGGTATGAAATTCAAAGCAGAAATCAAGAGGATGAAAGACGAGGCTGAGTTTTTGCAGAACAATGGCGGTAACGTAACAGAAGTGTTGGGATATATAGAGAGAGCAGAAGTAGCCCTTAAAAAGAAAGACATAGTTAAAGCTGAAGATTTTATAAAGAGGGGAAAGGAGGCACTTAAAGAGTTGGAAAGCTTGGTTGCAAAAGATACTTTTGATTCAGCAAAAATCGTGGCTGCAGCTGCGAAGAGGATAGGTGTGGATATAGGAAAACAGCGCATAATGGGATTGCTTAAAAAGGCAAAAGAGAGCATAGAAAAAGAAGACTACAAAAATGCAATAAAATACGCCTCCGAGGCTAAAGAACTATCAAAAGAACTGAGAGATAAAGCCGAGAAAGCGTACTCTCAGTTGGTAAATGCAGCAAAACTGGTGGCCAAGCTAAAGGATATGGGTGCCGATGTATCCGGAGTGGCAAAAACATTAGTTGAGGCAAAAAGAAAGTTTGAGGCGAATGAATTTGAAGATGCTGAGAAATTGTCAATAAGCTGCATCAAAAAAGCCAACGCAATGGAAAACAAGGCAAAAATAGAGTATATCAGAAAGGAACTGGACGAGATAGGAAAGGTTATGAGAGAGCTTGGACTCGGAGGGGAGTTCAAGAGAAAATCACGCGAGTTTTACGTTAAGTACGAAGATATGAAATACGATGGCCTTTATGAGATAGGCGAAAAGATACTTTCAGAGCTCAGAGAGCATGTTGAAACTATACTCACGGATTACATTGGCAAAATTGAAACGGATATATACGACGCAAAGGGGAAGGGATACGACCTGAACATAAACCTTGCAGACTTGGAAAATGCAAAGGACCTCTTCATAAAGAGACGGTACTTGGACGCCCTCTACATACTTAAAAAACTTGAGACGCAGATAGCATCAGTGTACGAGAGAAACGAAAAGATGACAGTTATCATTGCAAAAATCAAAAAATACATAGACATGGGAATATCCCTCGGAATAGACGTGTCCGGTTACAAAAAAGAGCTGGACGAGTTATCATCGATGACAAACATAAGGGAGGCAGAGGAGCGGGCAAATAAAATAATTAATGAGATAGAAAAAGCGCTGCACAAAAAAGTAAATGCAATAATAGTAAAAGTTGGAAAAGAGCTGGACAGGATGCGCAGGCGCGGAGAAGATGTGACTGCCCCTGAAAACATGCTCAACAAGGCCAAATCAAGCTTGAAAGAGAAGGAATACGTGGAAGCGCTAAATAGAGCCATGAGCGCCTTGGGCGAGATAGAAAAGTACGAGATACAGAAAAACACAGCTTACGGCATACTTAAGAGACTGGAAGTAAAAATCGCGGCTATGAAGAAAATACTGCCAAAAGACATCATCACGGATTACGAGTACTCTAAAAAGCTATTTTTGAAAGGGCTTTATGAAAAATCAATAGAGAGGTCCATGCGCGTTAGCGACAGAATTTCGGAGATTGAAAGGATGATTGCCTACATTAAAGACAAGAACACGCAGATCAGAGAAATGGTCATGAAGGCACATCGCTTAGGGATGGACGTGACCGAGGTACTTGCTATTTTTAACCAGGCAAAAGAAGAGTTCAAAAAGATGAATTACACGGAATCACTCAAACTGGTGGATAAGTGTTACAAGGAAGCGAAACTTCTCATGATTGATGCGGTAAACAAGTACAAGAGCGCATACTCTAAAATGACCACGCTGGTTGTAAGAATTGGACTTCAGGATGAATTCAAAGACGATATGCGTGAGATGGAAAAGCTATTCGAGGAGGGAGATTACGACAAGATTAAGGTCAAGTTAAGCGAGTTGAAAAAGGCAATAGACAGGAGACTTGCAGAAGTTAGCGAGAACGTTCTCAAGGATTTCAGGGAGAAAATGCGTTTGTTCAGGGAGATGAACATAGATCTCGGCATAGATTTTGAAAAAGCGGAGATAGAATTGAGGAAATTGAAAGCATCCAATTATGCAAAGTTCTTTGACTACGCTGCAACCATAAAAAGCAAGATGGATGAGCAGATGCCAAATCTCATTAAGAAGAAAATAGAAATTCTCAAAAACAAACTGGATAAATACGAGAAATACGGGGTAAGCATAGACGAGTTCCACTCAAAGCTCTACGATATACTTTCCATGATGGAGGAGAAAGATTACGAAGAGATATACAAGATGCTTCAGGAAGTTGATGAGAGCTTTAACAGGTACCTTGACGAGTACGTAAAGAGCCTGAGGGACAAAATAAGCAAGAGAATAGGTGAATTTAGCGAGGAGGTTGCCGATGATTACGCCAAAAGAATTGAAAAAATGCGCTCTGTTGGTAATTATGAAGAAGCAATACGGATATACAAAGAGGCAAACGACTTCGTTGCAAAGTACCGCGTATTCATGGACGAATTTGGAAAAATGGTAGAAGAAACAAAAGACAGGCTAAGATTTGCCCTATCTCTTGGGCTAAAAGTGGGTGATTTAATTTCAAAACTTAAGGAAATAGAGGAAAAAGCACCAAAAGATATGAGCGGTGCCAAGTTAGAGCTGGAGGACTTGAAATCAAAAATTAACAGCATGATTGACGCTTTGGAGCCAGATATTGATGTGGATATCGAAATTGAAGATAAAAGCGGAGACAGGTACGTAGGTAAAATAAGCTTGAGAAATAAAGGCACGGCAGATGCGCAAAACATAAAAGTTATGGTGAGAGGGGCATATTACTCGGACAACCCCATAGAAATTCTTAAAATTGAGCGAGGAGCCATGGACGAGCAGGAAGTATATCTAAAAGAGGGACACGGCAATAAAATAAACGTATTTCTAACTTATTACAGATTTGACGGGAAGGAATACAACCTTACGAGAGAATTTGAGGTGGAAGAACAAGAAGAGGAGAAAAAAGGGTACCACATTGAGAAAGCCACAAAGAAGGAAAAGTGCGCTTTGTGCCGGGGAACAATACTCCCTGGGATGGATATGGTCGTGTGTGACAACTGCGGAGCTACATACCACCTACCATGCGCAAAGAGAATTGGAAAATGTAAGGTATGTGGACAGGAGTTCAAGTTTGATTAATATGCTGATTAAGAGATTTGCATTGGCAAAAAAAACGAGAGGCAAATTTGATACACCCCTTCTTTTAAGATGCGGGCAGGATATAGAGATAGATGACAAAGAATTTAGAATGATGGAATACACGATAAAAAAGGGGATAAATTACCCAGCAAGCCTCTTTCAAAAGGAGATAAAAATTGCAGAAAATATATATCTTGTTCCAAACGGGAACACACTACTAAGGAACACAAGGGAATTTGTGGACTATACATTTAAAATAAGGGAAAAGTACGGTTACGGAACGTTATTTTACATTCCCGGAGTGCCTCCAAACCTAATTCCCGTGCTGTTCTATCTTGGATACGATATATTTGATGACTGCATGGAAAGACTGCAGAGTTATGCACCCTGGGGAGAATCCAACAGGCAAATAACTACCACAAATCATATATTTGAGCTGACGAAGGCGGCCTTCGATGATGAGATGCTACGGGAATTTGTAGAAGGAATACCATATAATAAGAGCCAGGAAATACTCAGGTACACAGATTACAGGTACTTTGAAAAATTAGAGGTGTTCTACCCAATACACAAGGAAAAACTCAACGCAGTGAGCGCAAATTCACTAAACCGGCCAGATGTAAGGAGGTGGCTCGGGCGGCTTAAAGAGAGGTATATTCGTCCAAAATACGGAAAATACCTGCTATTGCTTCCCTGCTCTGCAAGAAAACCGTATTCTCTATCAAAAAGTCACAGACTAATGAGAAAGTACATTAAATCGACCATGCACGAAGTAATACTCACTTCACCACTGGGCTTGGTACCAAGAGAGCTTGAATCATTCTATCCTGCCAAAAATTACGATATACCCGTAATTGGAAAATGGTACGAGGAAGAGAAGAAAATGATACGAGATATTTTGCAGTGGTTGCTCGAGAAGTACCCTTATGAGAGAATAATATCCTTCCTGCCAAAAAGCATGGATTTCTTAGAGGACATACTCCGAGAACAAGGGGCAATAACCATCTGGAACGGGGACTTGGAAGAACTTGCAAGGGCAACGAAAGAACTTGATTACAGGGTATCAAAAGGAAAAATGCTAAGAAATAATTTAGAATCCCTTGCAATGTTTCAGTTCAACCACACCTTCAATTTTTCAAATGCAAAGATACAGGGCAGATACCCGAGAATAGACATAAGAATAGAAGGAGAGAGATTTTTTGGTTACGATATGAATAGGGGAATGCTCACTCTTGCAAAACAAAGCGCTGAAATACTCGCGAAAAATGGGAAATACTCCGTGGAAATAGATGATTTCTATCCAGAAGGAGATGTATTTGCTGCCGGAATTTTAAACGCCACGAGAGACATAAGAGAAGGTGACGAAGTTTCCGTGATTCATGATAAAGATTTAAGAGGATGGGGCATAGCAAGGATGAACTACCACGATATGATTAATGAAGAAAAGGGGAAGGCAGTTAAAATTAGAGGGAAAAACCAGTAAATTTTATATTTAGAATACATATTCCACACGGAAGGGTGATAATGATGTTGGAGTACGTAGCGTTAATTGTGGGACTGCTCTCCCTGTCCATTGCTGCGGCGTTTGCCATTTATGTTAAAAAGAAGGATGCGGGAGAAGGAGCGATGACAGAGATTGCAGGATATATAAGGCATGGAGCAATGGCGTTTCTAAACAGGGAGTACAAATACCTTTCAATATACATAGTGGTGGTATCGATATTGCTGTATATAGGAAGCATGTTCAGCTCAGGAATCAGCGAATACACTTGGATAGCATTTGTAGTTGGAGCAATATTTTCAGCGCTGGCTGGCAATGTGGGAATGCGCATAGCCACGCTGGCAAACGTTAGAACAGCAAAGGCTGTGGAAGATGATACCCATGCTGGCCTGAAAGTAGCTTTTTCGTCAGGTGCCGTGATGGGGCTAACAGTGGTAGGACTTGGAGTAATAGGCGTGAGTGCAATATACCTGAGTTTCAGAAGCTTTGTGAGCCCAGAAAACCTCTCAAACATACTTTTCGGCTTTGGTTTTGGCGCAAGCTCAATAGCACTGTTCGCAAGAGTTGGAGGTGGGATATACACCAAAGCTGCCGATGTGGGCGCTGACCTTGTGGGTAAAATAGAGGCTGGCATACCTGAAGATGACCCCAGAAATCCTGCGGTTATCGCAGATAACGTAGGAGATAATGTAGGGGACACCGCCGGAATGGGCGCAGACCTGTTCGAAAGTTATGTGGACTCGATAATATCAACAATTGCCATAGGGGTTATGTTTTCCTCGGTTATGGGCGACATTGTAATACTCCCATTGCTCATAGCAGGAATAGGCATAATTGCCTCTGTGATAGGAATTGCAGCGGTTATTGCACTCAGAAACCAGGACCCATCCAAGGCCATGAACACGGGTGTAATCACCAGTGCAGTTATTATGACCATACTTGCAGGAACTGCACTCTATTTCCTCGGAACAAACGGTATACAGGTTGCACAACACAAGACCGTACCGTGGTATTACGTGTTCGCTGCTCTTCTTTCAGGTTTGGGTGCAGGTATAGTAATAGGATTTTCAACTGAGTACTACACCTCTGACAAATACAAGCCAACACAAGAAATTGCAAGGGCAAGCAACACAGGAGCCGCAACTAACCTGATTACAGGTATGGCAGTTGGAATGCTCAGCACGGTGATACCCATAATAACTGTAAGCGCAGCAATTCTAATATCATACTATTTAGCAGACATATACGGACTCGCCATCGCGGCTGTGGGTATGCTCAGTACCTTAGGAATGACACTGAGTATGGATACGTACGGTCCAGTTGCAGACAACGCTGCGGGCATAGCCGAAATGGCTCACCTTGGAAAAGAAGTGAGAGAACGAGCAGAAAATTTGGATTCTATTGGAAACACAACCGCCGCAATAGGTAAGGGATTTGCAATTGGCTCTGCAGCTCTTACTGCATTAGCACTATTTGCCACCTACACCCACTCAGTTGGAAACATAACCATGGAAATATCCGATCCAGCAGTTACGGTGGGTATATTCATAGGAGCGCTTATGCCATTCCTGTTCTCGGCTCTCGCTCTTAAAGCAGTGGGCATTGCAGCAGAAGATATGGTCAACGAAGTAAGAAGACAGTTTAAAGAGATTAAAGGCATACTTGAAGGAAAAGCCAAGCCAGACTACAACAGATGCATAACGATATCCACAGACGCAGCTATTAAGAAGATGATGCTACCCACCATACTCGCCATCATAATACCCATCATCGTGGGAGTTACACCAGGCCTTGGTGCAAAGGCTGTTGGCGGTCTGTTAGGGGGCTCCATAGCATCTGGATTCCTGCTTGCCATTTATATGGCCAATGCAGGGGGTGCCTGGGATAACGCAAAGAAATACATAGAAAAGGGAGAATTTGGAGGAAAGGGAAGCGACGCACACAAGGCGGCAGTTGTTGGCGACACGGTGGGTGATCCATTGAAAGATACAGCTGGCCCATCTCTAAACATATTGATAAAATTGATGAGCATTGTCTCCCTGATATTTGCATCTTTCTTCCTGCTGTGATAGTTTTTTATACTTTTTTTCTTTATCTTTTCCGAGATGAAAAGCACCCCTGCACTCATTGTGATTATAATACTCACACTATCACTGCCACTTGCAAGTGCGCAGATTTCACCAGATAATTTTGAGAAGAGCGTTACAGGGGGAGGTAGTTTTAACATATATTTCGGAATATTTAACGATAAAAACGAGACGCTTTTTTATTTTGTGGAATCCCCCCATGTTGATGACTGGAAAATAGATGTTGAGCCACAAAGTGGAATCATTGAGCCGGGAAGTGCCGCTCATGTAAAGGCTACTTTTACGGCGCCAAGGGTATCCATGAAGCACAAATGGTATATAGACCTGAAAGTAGAGCTTTACAACAATACAGGAATTGTGGAATCGAAGACCATTGAAGTAGCAATAAATTTCAAGATGAATGTATATGAAGGGGCGTATTTTGGGATACCTTTTCCAGAAGAGTGGGGGTACTGGGGAAGCTTTCTTAACGCATTGATTTTCTGGATTGTCGCGGGTGTGGCAACATTTATAATATTATATATAATGAAAAGAGCGGTTAAGGCAACAAAGACGAAAATAGACGACATCCTGCTCAGAATAGTCCATGGTCCAGCGGTAATATGGATTATCACATACGGAGTTTACACCTCTGTTTTACTGTTTCCACTATCAAACGATGTGTTTGGTTTTTTATACACGGCATATAGCATAATCACTATTTTAATAATAACTTGGATAATATACAGAATATTTAGAGACCTGATTATTCACTATGCATTCAGATACAGAGAGAAACTTGGTAAAATGGAAGCAGCGCTAATCTCAGCAATAGAAAAAGTGGGCGTGGCCACAATACTTGGTATATCTGGAATAATGATTCTTCAGGAATTGGGCGTTGATGTTACAGTACTATTGGCAAGTATGGGTGTTTTGGGTATCATTTTGGGTTTTGCTGCTCAGGACACCATGGCAAACTTCTTCTCAGGAATTCACATACTTTTGGACCGCTCCATAGAAATCGGAGATTACGTGTTGCTCGAGGGGGACAGCAACGTGTACAGGGTAAGGGATGTTGGGTTGAGAAGCACCAAACTTTACGACATTTTTGCAAATACGGTAATATACATACCGAACAACATAATAGCAAATCACAAAATAATAAATTTAAGCCGTCCAGATGATAGACTGGAAGTGAGAATTGACGTGGGTGTCTCCTACAACAGTGACGTGAGAAAGGTTAAAAAAGCATTATACGAGGTCGCCATGGAAAACCCTGACGTTCTCAAGGAAGGAGATTACAAGCCAAATGTAGTATTCACCGAGTTTGGAGATTCAAGCTTAAATTTCAGGTTATACGTGTGGATTGACAATTTGAAGAACCAATGGAAGGTGATGAGCAATTTAAGGGAATCAATTGTGGATAAATTCAGGGAGATGAACATAGAGATACCATATCAGCAGGTAGATATCCACATAAAGAAGTGATGAAAATGTACGTGGGGATTGATGAGGGAACAACCAACGTAAAAGTCGGGGTTTTTGATGATGATTTTAACATGATTAAAATGTGGAAAAAGGGACTGGAAACATACTATCCCCGGGAAGGGTGGGTCGAGCAGGATGCTGAAAAAATCATAGACACCGTTTACATACTAATAAGCCATCTCAAAAACTGGTTGGCTGGAAAAAAGATAGATGGGGTAGGTATAGCAAATCAAAGAGAAACTACAATAGTGTGGAATAAAAAAACAGGAAAGCCTATTTACAACGCAATAGTGTGGCAGTGCAGAAGAACAGCTAACATGCTAAGAGAAATAAAAGATGAATACGAAAAAGAAATTAGGGAAAAAACAGGATTGGAAGTGGACCCATACTTTTCTGCTTCAAAGATAAGCTGGATTCTGAAAAATGTGAAAAACGCCAGAGAAATGGCAGAAAGAGGAGCGCTCCTTTTTGGAACTGTGGACACATACCTCATATGGAAATTAACCAATGGCAAAGTACACGCCACTGATCATACAAACGCGTCCAGGACAATGCTCTACAACATCAACAAAGGAGTTTGGGATGATGAGCTCCTGGAAATATTCAATATCCCCGAGAGCATGCTTCCAGAGATAAGAGATTCTGGAGGAGATTATGGCCAGATAGACATATTAAACTCTGAAATAACAGGGGTTTTGGGGGACCAGCAATCGGCACTTCTTGCACACGGGTGCGTTAACCCTGGAGACATGAAAGTTACGTATGGAACTGGTACGTTTTTGCTGGAAAATACTGGTGAAGAACCTTTGAAAAATAAGGGATTGCTCACCACTGTTGCTTGGAGCATAAAAAAAAGGACCTTCGCTCAAGAAGGAAGCATATTATCCTCTGGAACAGTTGTTGAGTGGCTTAAAGAAAACGGGCTCTGGAGTGAGGACATAGGTGATGAAACAGAGCTTTACTTTGTACCAGCATTCTCTGGGCTGGGCTCACCATACTGGGATCCGGACGCACGGGGAATGTTGATTGGAATAACTCCCTACACCAAAAAGGAACACATAGCAAGGGCTGCGATGGAATCCATAGGATACATGGTTAGAGATGTAGTTGAAATGATGGATATAAATAGGATTGGCAATATTCACGCTGATGGAGGCATGACCAAAAATAGATTTTTGATGCAATTCCAGGCAGACATTATTGGAAAGAAAATAATAGTTCCTCGTATAAAAGAAATGACAGTAAGGGGGGCCGCGATTATTGGCGCTATTGGAAACAATAAAATAGATGTTAAAGATGTCCCCAAAGTCAGAGAATTTGAGGCGTTTTCTCCTGTGAAGGACAAAGCATGGAGAAAAAGCAGGTACAACCTTTGGAAGGAGGCAGTTAGGAGAAGCATGGGTTGGTTCAGGGGAAAATAGATATATATGGGAATGTTTTTAGGGCGATTAAGGCGATAACCATGGCCGAGTTCAAGTACATTGTCAGGATTGCAAATACGGATATAGATGGAAACCGCCCTGTGCTCTACGCGTTGCAGAGTATAAAAGGTATAGGGTACAGAGTGGCAGAGGGCATAGTGAGGTACGGGCAGCTTGACCCTAAGGAGAAGATAGGAAATCTTAGCGATGAAGATATAGAAAAGATAAGGGTTTTGGTAGAGGAAAAGCTGGAAGATATTTTGCCAGTATGGATGAGAAATCACAGGAAAGAGTTTATAACTGGTGACGATAAGCATGTGCTATCCACGGACTTAGACCTCATGATACAGGATGATATAAACAGGCTCAAGAGAATGCGCGCCTATCGCGGCATAAGGCATGAGCGCGGATTGACAGTTAGGGGGCAGAGGACGCGCTCCAACGGTCGCAGAGGACTGGCGGTGGGTGTGAGCAGGAATAAGAGGTGATGATATGGGAGACCCAAGAAAGAACAGGAAAACATACGAGACACCAAAGCACCCATGGGAATCCGAAAGGATTAAGGAGGAATGGGAGCTAAAGAAGAGATATGGCCTGAAGAATAAAAGGGAGATTTGGAAGGCAAAATCTATGCTTAGAAACTTCAGGTCCCAGGCAAGATATCTCCAAGCTAAGTTAAGATACGGAGATCCTCAGGCTGAAAAACAACAAAAACAGCTATTTGGAAGACTTGCTCACTTGGGAATACTTAACGAGGAGAATGCCACACTTGACGCAGTGCTATCCCTTTCAGAAGAAGATATTCTTAAGAGAAGGTTGCAAACCATAGTTTATCTGAAAGGACTCGCAAGAACACCCAAACAAGCAAGACAGTTCATAGTTCACGGGCACATAGCCATAAACGGAAGGAAGATAACAATACCCGGGTACATGGTGAGAAAAGATGAAGAGCAATTTATAGAGTACAATGAGAGGTCACCCCTATCAGATGAGATGCACCCCATGAGGCCTCAGGTTATAGAGGCAAGCCCAGTTAATGAAGAAAAAGAGGAGAGTGGTGAGTAATGGCTTCAAAAGTTAGTGTTGTGCATATATATTCTTCACATAACGATACGATAATTACTGCAACGGACATAACAGGAGCGGAGACGTTTGCAAAAGCATCTGGCGGAATGGTAGTAAAATCAGACAGAGAAGAATCATCTCCTTATGCTGCAATGCGCGCAGCAGAGATGATTGCTGAGCAGCTAAAAGAAAAGGAAATTACGGAAATCATCGTAAAGGTAAGAGCGCCTGGTGGCAACAAGTCCCTCACTCCGGGTCCAGGTTCTCAGGCGGCAATAAGAGCTCTTGCCAGAGCAGGTATGAAAATACTGAGAATAGAAGATGTGACACCTATACCTCACGACACAACAAGAAAGAAGGGTGGGAAGAGAGGTAGGCGGATTTAAATGGAGCTCAACATACTGGAGATGGAAGAAAAATACATAAAGTTTGAAATAAAGGGAATAACACCCTCTATGGCCAACGCTCTTAGAAGGACCCTTATAAACGACATACCCAAGCTCGCCATACACAAGGTAATATTTCATCACGGACAGATAAGAGACAAAAATGGCAATGTTCACGATTCCACCACCCCCCTGTTTGACGAAATAATAGCACACAGGTTGGGTCTGATTCCCCTTCCAACTGACTTAAACATGAAGTTCAGGGAGGATTGTGACCATCCACCAGATGAAGGATGTCCTCTTTGTACAGTAACATATACCCTTAACAAACATGGTCCAGCCACTGTTTATTCAGGGGACCTTGTTCCCCATGGAGACCAGAAATTCAGGCCAGTAGATTCGCTCATCCCCATAGTAAAGTTAAAAGATAACCAGGCAATATTACTTGAAGCTGAAGCTATAATGGGCACCGCGAGAGAGCATGCCAAATGGCAGGTAACAAGCGGTGTTAGCTACAAGTACCACAGAGAGATTACCGTTAAAAAAGACGATAGTGATTACTGGGAAGAAGTAAAGAATACGTGTCCAGAAAACGTGATTTACGAGGACAAGGATAAGATAACATTTACCGATGATAGAAAATGTAAAACTATGGCAAAGCTCCTGTCATTCGACAATCCCGTGATAAAGGAAGATAACAACTGGTTCATATTTCAGTTTGAGACCGATGGAAGTCTGAGCGCAAAGGATACTTTAGATTACGCACTGAGAAGGCTTCAAGAAAGATTTTCAAAGATAAGAGAGAGCGCAGCCATAAGCTAAACAAGTAACACTTACTTTTTTTACACATGAGAAACTTTATTTCTTTGCAGGGATGAAGGAATATGCTCTACATAGTTTTTCTCACAGGAGTGTGCAACCTGAATTGCAGGTACTGTGGAGGTACCATACCTGCTGAAGTGATGCCTCACGAAATCAGTTATGAAATAGATGACCTGAAAAATTTCGTGGAAAAAGATAAAGACGCAATAATTGCATTTTACGGAGGAGAACCACTTTTGAGAATTGACAAGATGAAAGAAATAATGGATAGCGTAAAAGCAAAGAAATTTGTTATTCAAACAAACGGGTTCTTCCTCCACAAAATACCAGATGAATACCTTAACAGAATTGATTCCATACTTGTATCCATTGATGGAATCAGGGAAGTAACTAACTATTACAGGGGCAATGGAGTATACGAAATTGTGATAGATAGAGTAAAAAAGATAAGAAAAAGATATAGTGGAGATTTAATAGCAAGAATGGCCGTAAGCGAGAAAAGTGATATTTACAGGGACGTCAGGCATCTGTTATCCTTGCCCTTCGACCACGTGCACTGGCAGCTAAACGTAGTGTGGGCCCCTGACGATTCATGGACTGATTTTGATGCATGGGTTAAAAATTCATATAATCCAGGGATTACCAAGCTTGCAAAGTGGTGGGTTGAAGAAATTAAAAAGGGACAAATACCCGGAATAGTACCCTTTCAGGGGGTTATAAAGAGAATGTTCTGGCCAGAAAACGGAGTGCCCTGCGGTGCTGGAAGGGATTCCTTTGCTATCGCCACAGATGGAAGAATCCTCGCATGCCCCATCGGGGGAGAGTTTGAATGGAACGAGCTTGGAGACATAAGAAAAAAGAATCCCGAAGATTTAAGAAATTCAGTGGGCATAGACGAGCCATGTCTATCTTGCGATTTGTATCCAATCTGCGGTGGCAGATGCCTCTTTGCAAATAAAGAAAGATTGTGGGGCATGGACGGGTTTTACAAAATATGTGGGACAGTTAGGCACCTCGTAAATGAGATGGATTGGGCAAAGAAAGAGATAGAAAAGCTAATAGACGAAGGAATGTATAAAAAAGATGATTTTTACTATCCACCATTCAACAACACCACGGAGATTATTCCTTAAATTGATTAACCAGAATTGCATAATGGATTTGTGGAAGAGCTACAGATAGGAGATTTAACATTCACCAAGTACGGGATGCTATATATAGAAGAATACGAAACAGGAGTTATTGCAGACTTGCATTTAGGGTATGAAGAGGTCATGGCCACCAAGGGAATTTTTCTACCGAAAATACAAAAGAGGCACATACTGTCCATATTAGACAAAATTTTTGAAAGCTACGAGCCGAAAAAATTAATCATCAACGGCGATTTCAAGCACGAGTTTTCAAAGAACATGAGACAGGAATGGAACGAAATTGAATATGTCTTAGATTACCTGCTGGAGAGAACAAATCTCGTAGTTGTGCGCGGGAACCATGATAACTTTCTTTCAGGCATACTCAGAAAAAGAGGTATTTCAATGGGAAATAGCCATGAAATTGGAAAATACATATTCGTCCATGGGCACAATAACTTGGAAATTGACAAAACACGGGTAACAATTATTGGCCACGAGCACCCCAGCGTTAGCATTAGAGATAAGATTGCGGCAACAATAAAGATTCCATGCTTTCTACACTCATCAGATATTGTGGTTATTCCTGCAATGAGCATATACGCCTCAGGAACGGATATTACCAAAAACGATTACATATCCCCTATTTTAAGGAGAAATCCAAGAGATTTCAAAATAATAGGCATAGATGAAAAAGTGGGGATAATTCCCCTGGGAAAAATCAGCTCTCTTCAAGCACTTTCTGAAGGTTGGTAACTACCTCTTCAAAAGCCTTTGCCGCCTCGCTGTCCTTGTACTCAAGAACAAAAGGAGTACCGGTATCCCCGCACTTAACAATATTGCTATCCATGGGTATGCTTCCCAAAAACGGCACGCTGTACTTCTCTGCAACCTTCTTGCCACCCCCGTGTCCAAAAATCTCACCGGCCATGTTTTCGATAACGCCCACCACCTTTTTGTTCATCTGCTTTGCAAAGTTTATGGCCTTTGTTCCGTCAAGAATGGCTACTTCCTGTGGTGTCACCACTATTAGCATGCCATCCAAATCTGGAATTAACTGGGACACGCTCAAAGACTCGTCTCCCGTGCCCGGGGGCATATCTATTATGAGATAATCTAACTCGCCCCATGCAACATCATCCAAAAGCTGCTGAATGGCCTTGTGCTTTAAAGGACCGCGCCACACCACAGGCAAGTCATCCTGCGGAAGCGCCATTTGAATGGATATCACTTTTAGATTGGGTATTGGCTCAACAGGAACTATTTTTTGTTCCTCATTAACCATTAGCTTTGCATCCTGCACCCCCAACATCTTGGGCACGTTTGGACCATGAATATCTGCATCTAAAAGGCCAACCTTATATCCTTTAAGCGCAAGTGTCGCAGCTAAATTCACGGCCACAGTTGTTTTTCCAACTCCGCCCTTCCCACTAAGCACCATCAGCTTGTGCTTTATTTTTTTCATCTTTTCAGCTATCCTCTTTTCAGTTTCTTTCGATTGCTTTATTCTCTCTGCCATAGCCTTGGCCTGATTTGGATCTATAGGTGCTCCCATTTTTCATCACCTTGCGAGGGATAAGGGTACTTATATATCATATTTTTTGGACAAAAATGAGTAAAAGTTATGGAACCGTCACTTCAAAGGACGCTTGGTAAAAATCGTACGTTAGTTTTATCGTGTCCCCATCCATGGTGGATGTGCTGTGAATCACAATTTTATCCCCGCTGGTTATGGTCCCCGTCCCGTCCAAATCCACAAAGCTCCACTGCCCGTCTTCTGTTATTTCTTCTGCATAATGCAATTCTCCCAAATTCTCTATTGTAATATGGACGTATGGAGGATTCAAATAATCTGGATTCGTCAGGGATATAGTCAAATTCACCCAGCCCGCCGCGATGTTCGAGCTGTCCGCATCATAAATCAAACTCCCATATAGAACGCCTTTGGAAGTCTCGCCATAGATATTACCCTCGTGGTCCTTGCAAGTTAGGATTATTGTATCGTCCGATTTGACCCCCGTGTAATGGATTTCAATTATGTCTCCATTGCTCACCTTTCCGTTGTCATCCAAATCCAAAAAGCTCCACTGCCTATCCCCCGTGATTTTATTCACATAGCGAAGTGGGGTATTGTTCACCAGCAGCGAGATGCACGAAGGCACCATGCTTTCCGGATGCGTTAGATTCAAAGTCATATTTATCCAGCCCTTGGATAAATTGGAAGTCCCCTCATTGAATATCAAACTGCCTAACAACATGCCACCTTGAGGTGGAGGAATTGTTTTAACCCGCTCTCCGTACTTTATGAATTCGTTCCCTTGCAAATCTATGTACTCTAAGATTATTTTATCTCCCTGCACGATGTATGAATATACGCTTGAATTCCCATAGTATGTGATTTCCAACCTGCTGTCCTTCAACTCTTTCCAAGAAAAAGAGTGAGTTTCGGTACCCACAACCGGGTCGTTGTAAGAAGTATATCCTGTTCCGCTCGCGTTGAACACCATATATTCGTCTAAGGGATTAGTGATATTCTCCCTGTGCAAAATCTCCTTCTCCTCGGTGAAATGCCATTTTCCCACCACTGGTGAAGAAGACATAAAAAATGACATGAGCAAGAGCGCAGAGATTATTATCGAGACCACTATGAGAGTTATCGCAAAAAACATCCGTCTCTTAAACTTCTTGGCCACACCCTCAAAATCAACTCCATATTGCCATTCACCCTCGCCCATACATTCACCTGCTAAGAGCAGACAATACAAGTAAATTAACTTTTTTATACAACTTTCCTCAAAACATCAAAAAATATTGGGTAAATCCGAGCAAAATTAAACAATAAGTGGTATTGTGCCTCACAATGTATTATTTTGCAAATAACAAAACTTTATAAATAGAAAAGCAATATGCCGATGAATGATAGAGGATGATATCAAAAAAATTCGCGATGCTGAAGAGAGAGCAAAAGAGAGAATAGAGAGGGCAAGGGTAGAATCAAGAGAGCGAGTGGAAAAAGCGAAGAAGGAAATAGCTATTGAGATAGAAAATGAGAAAAATGCCCTTCTTGAAGAGATCAGAAGAATGAAAGAAGAGGCAAAAAGAGAGGCAACCATAGAGGCAGAGAAAATCAAAAAAGAATACAAAGAAAAAGCAGAGAAGATAAGGAGCATACCCGAGGAAAAGATTTTGAAGGTCTCTCGTGAAATTGTTAACGATATTATAGGGTGAATCAAATGCTTTTCCCGGCCAAGATGGCTGAGGTCGAGATTTTAGTTCACGATGCAGTAAAATACGATGTGCTCAGAGCAATGCAGAGAAAGGGATTCATGCACATAGTCCAGCACGGTATAGAGAATGTTGAGCAGGCAAAACCTTCCAGAGATGTAGGGAGTATAGTGGATAGAAGCTTTAGAATTTCCAAGTTAATGAGCATACTCAACATTGCAAAAGAGAAGAGCAATGGGGGCATAAAGGGGCTTCTTAATCCTCCGGCACCTGAAAAATACGATGCCACAGAGAGGCGTAGAGATGAAATTATAAAGGATGCAGATGAAACCCTTGAAGCTCTTGAATCACAAATTCTTGAGTTAGGAAGGGAGTGGGAAAGAGTTAATACCTCAATAGAAAATGTGAAAAAGCACATAGAAGAATTGAGACTTTTAACTGGGCTTGATTTTAACTTGAAATATTTGGGAGAGGGAACATACGTAAAGGTTTCCGCTGGAATAACCCGGGACATAGAGCACTTGCTTAAGCTGAAAAGTGAGGGAAAAATCGCTATTTGGTACAGCACAAGAGGTAAGAAAAAGAGCTTGCTTTACATAGTGGTCATAGCATATCTCCTTCATGACAAGAAAGATGTGGAATCCGCCCTGCGATTTTCAAATTTTTCTGAATTTGATTTAGAGGGTTTTGAAGGAAAACCCAATGAAGCCATACAAAAGGCAAACGAAAAGATACGGGAGCTTGAAGAAGAGAAAGAAAAAATCAAAGCAAAAATAAAGAAAATGAGAGATGAGCATTACGGGCACCTTGCAGTACTTTACGACGATTTGGAAAACGAAAAAATTAAAGAAGACTATCACAACCGATTTGGAAAGACAGATTATACCACAGTGATAAGGGGATACATAGCTAAAAAAAGGCTGGATGCGGCAATTGAAGATATAAATAAAGCATCTGAAGGCCTTGCTATCGTCAAATGGAAAGACGCTGAAGGGGAGGATACTCCAGTCATGTTCAACAATCCAAGAATATTATGGCCCTTCCAGGCATTTGTGGAAATGTACTCCACCCCAAAGTACGGGTACATAGACCCAACAGCGATAATAGCCCCCCTGTTTGTAGCATATTTTGGACTCACCCTCGGTGACGCAGGTTATGGATTCATAATAACTGTATTGGGATACCTGCTTTGGTTTAAGATAGGAAAATACGACTGGACAAACAGAACTTTAGGAAAAATCCTGTTTGCATCAGGTATATCTGCAATAATATTCGGTATTATCCAGGGAGGTATTTTTGGACCACTTGACTCGCACAATCCCATGTCTCAATTCATTCATTACACACCCTTAATGGACCCTATGACAAACGCAGTATACGTGCTAACAATAGCACTAATAGTGGGTATTGCCCAGATATCACTTGGACTGATACTTGGAGCATATCATCATTTAAAATACAAAAAATATGGGGACTTTTTAACCTCAGAACTATCCTGGTTCTTAATATTACCTGCAAGCGCAATACTAATAGGTGCTATGTTTAACTGGTGGCACGTAGAGCCAATGCTGATGAACGTTGGCTGGCTGCTTTTAGCAATAGGTCTTGTGTTCCTGAGCGGAGTGCCGGGGCACATGATAAACAGAGATTCTGAAATAAACGCAATGGCATTCTTTGACATAACGGGAATGGTTGGAGACTGGCTTTCCTATTCCCGTTTGCTTGCACTGGATCTGGGCACATCGGGAATTGCACTCACGATTAACCTGTTCGCAGGAATTATGAGCAGCATGGTGCTTGCAACGGGGAGCATGGTATGCTGCATGCCACTGGTAATCATAGGTTTCGCATTTTTGGCCATGGTGTGGAAAAAGAGGGACAAAAGGATGTCCGGCATAGCCGCGTTTGTAGTAATTTTAGGAATCATAGGTGTGATTAACATACAGGCAGCACTTTGGCTGTTTATAGGTGTTTACATGGTGCTCGCCCATATAGGAAACGCGTTACTGCAATCATTAGGGTCTTTGGTGCACTCCCTGAGATTGCAGTATGTAGAATTCTTCTCAAAATTCTATGAAGGAGATGGTGTGAAATTTGAACCGTTTAAGGAGATAAGGAAAAATTCAAGAATTGTAGAAGCTGGAGGTGTGAAAAAATGAAAAAACTGTTGTTTGCCCTGCTGTTGATGATCATAATGAGCGGAGCGGCATTTGGCGCGGTCAACGTGAAGGAGGGGAGCTGGAACGGACATGGATACACAACCACCGCGCTTGAAAAAGCAAAATTAGTTGTGGGTACGGATTACATATTCGAGTACAATGGAGGAGCTACATCTACAAACGTAACATGGATAATAAAAAACGAGAAAGATGGAACGGAAAACGTGTACATGGGCAATCCTGTAAGGGTAAATTTTGAAGAATCTGGAGAATATGAAATAACTGTGAAAGAAGGCTCTAAAGTAGTGTACGGCCCGCAAAAAGTGAAGGTAAATGAAGGTCCGCTTGGGATGGCTCTCGCGTTAATAGGCGCAGGTATAGCGGTGGGCGCATCTGGCATGGGTGCAGCCATAGGTGTTGGTATTGCGGGAGCGAGCGGAGCAGCTGCCATAGCTGAAAACAAAAATAGATTCAGAACGGCATTCATATTCCAGGCGTTCCCGCAAACTCAGGGTATATATGGATTGCTCATAGGAATCCTTATATTATTGTACACCGGCGCTCTCACAGGGGGAGGCTTAAATCCATCATCAAACATACCTGTTGGAGCAGGGTTAATGGCACTTGGGGCAGGACTATCCGTGGGAATTGCAGGATTGAGTGCCATTGGACAGGGTATAGTGGCAGGCACGGGAATAGGAGTGACCAGGAAACAGGGGACAATGGGCAAAGCGGTGGTATTCACCGTGCTTCCTGAAACTCAGGCTATTTACGGCTTGCTTATTGCAATACTTCTCCTGCAGGGAATGGCAATAATTATAAAGAACGGCGCACCAACTACATACGCCATGGGGATGGGTGTGGCAGCAATAGGAGTTGGCCTTGGAATGGGTCTTAGTGGGATAACGGCAATAGGACAGGGTATAGCGGCGGCATCGGGCTCTGCAGCAACTGCACAGAATCCAAGAGCATTCGCAAGTTCTATGATTTTTGCCGTTCTCCCTGAAACACAATCAATATACGCACTTTTAGCAGCAATACTTGTGATAATGAATTTAGGTCTTATGAGTGGAACAATACCAATGAAATCTGCGTACCAGGTGATGTTGATAGGCATAGGTGTGCTGGGAATAGGATTTGCAGTTGGTCTGGCAGGCATAAGCGGTATTGGACAGGGTATAACCGCCGGTGCAGGTGCTGCGGCATACGTTAAAAATCCGGGCACGAGGACCCAGAGCATCGTGCTATCCGTCATGAGCGAAACTTACGCCATATTCGGATTGTTGATGGCTATTCTGATAATGATGGCTCTCCACATACTCGGAGGATGATTGTAATGGATGCCATTGAGAGAATAATAGAGAAGATCAACGAAGATGTGGAGAAAAAAATCAAGATGTTTGAAGAGGAAGCAAGCGAGAAAATTGAGAAGATAAAAAAAGATGAACATACAAGATGGGAACACGAAAAGGAAAAGATAGAAAGGGAAAGAGATAGGGACTTGGAGAGTATCAGGAGTCTCATAATTTCGCATGCTAACCTTGAAGGCAAAAGAGAATTGATGGCTGCAAGAGAAGAGATAATGAACAAGGTAATAGAGAACGTTAAAAGGGAAGCAAGAAGCTCCGAGAAATACCTGGAGTACCTGGCAACAATGGTTAAGGATGCAAAAACCGTGTTTGGAGAAGAGTTTGTGGTTGTGTGCATCCCTGAAGATAAGGGAAAGGTAGATAACATCGTTAAAAGCCTCGCACCAAAAGCAACCGTAGAAATGGGAGAAGTGAAACACGGGGGAATAATCGCAAAGGACGTAAAAGGGATTAAAAGCGTGGATTACAGCATAGATGCTCTTGTAGAGAGAAAGATAAACGAAATAAGAAAGATAATGCTAAATAAACTGTTCGAGGGAGAGTATGCTTGACGCGTACACCATGATGTTAATAGGAATTTCGGCGGCGTTCATTGCAATACTGATAGCAGTAGTAGTGTTCATGGGATACCTGAGAAAGATTCTGAGCATTGCCTCTTTCATGGGGCCCAACGCTACCATATTTGCAATAGGTTCAAAGTACACTGAAATAGAAAACATGGAGAAAATATTAGAAATGAGTTCCGTGGCGGAAGTAATAAACGACATAAAAAAAGAAGGTTATATCATTGAAAACTTGGAGAATGCAGACGTTGAAATAGAGAAAAAGATGATTGAGATGATGAACGAAGTGATAGCCATGCTGCCAGAAGGCACCCAGGAATTTGCAGAAAGTTATATGCTAAAATACGATGCACAGGTAATAAAAAGGATTTTGAGGGCCAAGGCTGCGAGCGTTCCAAAGGAAAAAATTTATGAAACGATTTACAGTTGCAAACATATAAGCGATATAGTGATAAATCACATGGTAGAAGCCACAAGCGTAGACGATTCCATATCTGCTCTTGATGCCACACCGTTCAGCAAGGTAATAGATGTATGGAACGAAAAGAACAACTTACACGCGGTAGATACAGCAATAGATGCCATAGTACTTGAAAAATTGATAGATGAGAAAAGCAAACTTGACGAGGATAGCATGGAAGCCATAAACAAAATCATGGGCATTGTGATTGACGTGTACAACCTTAAGGTTTTGATAAGGGGAAAATTAATGGGAATCAACGTTGAAAAGTACCTTATAAAAGAAGGTTACGAAATAGATTCATGGAAAATCAAAACATTGGGGGAGAGCAGAAGCATGGAAGAACTGTTAGGTAATTTAGAAGGTACTTCATATGCTGAAATAAGAGATGCAAAGGATGCGTTTGAAGCTGAGTTGATTTTGGACCGCATACTGCTAAATAAAGCAATAGAACTGGGCATGGTGTACTCTACATCGTCAGGGCCAACAATGATGTTTTTGATATCCAAGGAATACGAAGCAAGAAATCTTAAAGCTATAATCAAGGGATTTCAGGAGAATTTGGATAAAGATAGGATATGGAAGTTGCTGGTAGGTGTTGCATCATGAAAGTAGTGGCAGTGGGTGACATTGACTTCATAGCCGGATTTCAACTCGCGGGAGTAAAAGAGGTGTACGAATCAAATGACGCTTCAAAAGCGAAAAATGCACTGGAAAAAATCAAGGAGAGGAAAGACGTTGCAATAGTATTAATACAGAGAAAATTTGCAAAAGAACTAAGAAATTACATAAATGAGTGGAAATTTAGTAAAGGAATATACCCCATAATTTTAGAGCTTCCTGATCACAAGGATAATGAGGAATATGAAGACCCGATGAGTGAGATTATAAAAAGGGCAATTGGTGTTGATTTAAACAAGAGGTGAAAGAAATGGGAAAGATAATTCGTGTTGCCGGACCGGTGGTCGTGGCCGATGGCATGAAAGGTAGCGAGATGTACGAAGTGGTGCGCGTGGGTGAAGAGGGACTGGTAGGAGAAATTATAGCACTCTCTGGAGACCACGCAACCATTCAGGTTTACGAAGAGACTTCTGGAATAAAACCTGGGGAGCCGGTAGAGAGAACAGGTGCTCCTCTATCCGTGTTACTCGGGCCTGGAATAATAGGACAGATTTATGACGGGATACAGAGACCGCTTCCAGACATAAAAGAAAGCATGGGTGATTTCATAAAGAGGGGAGCAAACGTATCCCCGCTAAATATGGATAAAAAGTGGCATTTTATCCCGAATAAAAAAGTTGGAGATGTTGTCCAGGGTGGAGACGTATTGGGAATTGTAAAAGAGACAAAATTAGTGGAGCATAGGATAATGGTACCCCCAAACATATCCGGCAAGATAGAAGAATTGGTTGATGAGGGGGATTACACTATTAAAGACATCATAGCAAAGATAAGTGGCAAGGAAATAAAAATGTACCAGAGATGGCCCGTGCGTAAGCAAAGACCGTTTAAAGAAAAGGGAGACCCCAGAGAGCCTCTGGTAACCGGTCAGCGGGTTCTGGATACTTTCTTCCCCATTGCAAAAGGAGGAACTGCGGCTATACCTGGCGGTTTCGGTACGGGAAAGACCGTTACGCAGCATCAGCTGGCAAAGTGGAGCGATGCGGAAATAATAGTGTACGTGGGTTGTGGTGAGAGAGGTAATGAGATGACAGAGGTTTTGGAAGATTTTCCAAAATTAAAAGACCCGAAAACAGGGGAACCGTTAATGAATAGAACAATACTGATTGCAAACACGTCAAACATGCCGGTGGCGGCAAGAGAAGCAAGCATATACACAGGAATTACTATTGCGGAGTATTTCAGAGACATGGGGTACAACGTGGCACTCATGGCCGATTCCACTTCAAGATGGGCAGAAGCTTTGAGAGAAATTTCAGGAAGACTTGAAGAAATGCCAGGTGAAGAAGGGTATCCTGCATATCTTGCATCGAGGCTTGCAGAATTCTACGAGCGCGCCGGGCAGGTTAAGGTAATCGGCACAGAAGATAAAACAGGTTCTGTCACTGTGGTTGGTGCTGTTTCGCCCCCGGGAGGAGATTTTAGTGAGCCGGTAACTCAAAACACACTTAGAATAGTAAAAGTATTCTGGGCATTAGATGCTGATCTTGCTCACAAGCGCCATTTCCCGTCAATAAACTGGTTGAGGTCATATTCTCTTTATCTGAATTCCATAAGAGGGTGGTGGGAAGAGAACGTATCAAAAGACTGGTACGAGTTAAGAAGGGAAGCGATGGGAATTTTGCAAAGGGAAGCAGAGTTGCAGGAGATAGTGCAGTTGGTTGGTCCCGATGCACTGCCAGCAAGGGAGCAGGCACTGTTAGAGACTGCGCGCTCCTTAAGGGAAGATTTCCTGCAGCAAAACGCGTTTCATGATGTGGACACCTACTGCCCTGCTGACAAGCAGTATCATATGCTCAGGATAATCTTGAAATTCCACCATCTTGCCACGGAAGCTGTGGAAAAGGGAGTGAGTATAGACGAGATACGCAAGATGAAAGTCAAAGGAGATATAGCTTACATGGGTAGAATACCAAACGAAAAGTACAAGGAAGAATTTGATAAAATAGAGAAAGCTCTGGAAGATGAGATAAGTGCCCTTATGAAAGAGGTGAGCTAAATGGAAGTTGAGTATCGCACAATAAAGGAAATCAAGGGGCCATTGTTAATAGTAGAAAAAACAAGAGACGTGGCATATGGAGAGGTCGTTAAGATACGGGGCCCTGACGGGGAGGAAAGGCTGGGGCAGGTTCTTGAAGCCAGAGAAGACATGGCTGTTGTACAGGTATTTGAAGGCACAAGCGGGTTGGATATAAGGGATACCACTGTGAAGTTTTTAGGAGATACGCTTAAAATAGGTGTTTCACTGGAAATGCTTGGAAGGGTATTCAACGGCACAGGAAAGCCAATAGACGGAGGGCCCGAAATCGTGCCAGAGGAAATGAGAGACATAAACGGATACCCGATAAATCCTGCAGCAAGAGAGTACCCCCGCGAATTCATCCAGACAGGTATATCTACTATAGACGGCATGAACACACTGGTGAGAGGGCAGAAGATACCTATATTCTCAGGTTCTGGATTGCCTCATAACGAGATTGCAGCCCAAATAGCAAGACAGGCAAAGGTTCGCGGAGAGGGAGAAAAATTCGCAGTGGTATTTGTGGCAATGGGCATCACCGCAGAGGAGGCAAACTTTTTCAGAAGGGAGTTTGAGAGAACAGGTGCGCTGGAAAGGACAGTACTTTTCATAAATTTGGCAAATGACCCCGCTATAGAGAGAATTGTTATCCCGAGAATGGGACTGACCGTTGCAGAGTATCTGGCATTTGACAAAGGCATGCACGTTTTAGTTATTCTAACTGACATGACCAACTACTGCGAGGCTCTCAGAGAAATTTCAGCGGCCAGGGAAGAAGTGCCCGGAAGGAGAGGATACCCCGGATACATGTACACAGACCTCGCCACAATTTATGAAAGAGCGGGAAGGATTCGGGGCAACAAGGGCAGCATAACCCAGATACCCATACTGACAATGCCCGATGATGACATGACACACCCCATACCTGACCTCACAGGATACATAACAGAAGGACAAATAGTCTTAAGCAGAGAACTGCATCGCAGAGGAATATATCCTCCAATTAACCCGCTACCATCTCTGTCAAGGTTGATGAAGGAAGGTATAGGAAAGGGACACACCAGGGAAGACCACGCGGGAGTGGCAAATCAGCTTTACGCAGCCTACGCAGAGGGTTTAAGGCTAAGGGATTTGGTTGCAGTGGTAGGTGAAGAAGCACTTACAGAGATAGACAGAATACTCTTAAAATTCGCAGATGAGTTCGAGGCAAGGTTCATAACTCAGGGTGCAGACGAAGACAGAAGCATAGAAGATACTCTCAGCATAGCATGGAACCTGTTTGCAATGATACCGAGAAGCTATCTTAAAAAGCTGGACAGGGAACACTTAGACAAGTACCTGCCGGATATGGACTAATCAATAACTTTTTCCAAAATTTTTGGATATCTTGTGATGGAATCGGCCACGATTGTTGCAGGGATGCAGCCTTCTTTTTTTAACTTCAATGCATGGTAAAAATTAGCCCCTGAAGTTGGGCCCCCTGGAATTCCCCGGGCCCATAATTGCTTCATGCCCTCTATTGCCTCCTGAGAGGATACATATATTAGGGAATCCACCACTTCATCCAACGCGCGATGCAAAAGCTCACTGAAAGAAAAATATGAGAAACCTTCCATTATGGCCACATCCTCTTCTTTTTTCCCAGTGAGCAGCTCCTGAACATACGAGCCACGAGGTACCATAGCAAAAATCTTTGCGTTTAACCTCTCTTTCATGTATTTTCCAGCACCATAAACAGTACCCCCTGTACCTGCACCCATGACAAAGCAAGATATGTGCCTTGCTTCGTTGGCTATTTCTGGCCCGGTAGTTTCGTAATGTGCCTTGAAATTGGCCATATTTTCCGTTTGATGCAAATAAACGCCACCTTCTTCTTTAACCATATCCTCCGCAATGCCGTGGCCATCCTCACCCTCGTGGACAATTTCCAACTCAGCCCCGTACATGCGTATTAGCCGCATCTTCTGCTCGCTTGTTCCTTCGGGGACAAGAATTACAGCCCGATATCCCAGAAGCCGGGAAACCCACGCTACGGATATCCCCGTGTTCCCAGAAGTGTATTCCACAACCAAATCCCCATTCTTCAACCCATTCTTTTCAGCATCACGAACCATGTAATATGCGGTCCTGTCCTTATGGCTACCTGTAGGATTTAAATACTCCAACTTCAAATAAACACCGTCTACGTAAACCATAGGGGTATTACCTATTAAATTAACAAGGGGCATCTACTCACCAAATATGCGGTTTATGAACCAGTCTACATCAAATTTCATTAAATCATCGTACTCCTGCCCGGTGCCCAAAAACAGAATGGGCTTGCCGATTTCGTAAGCAATACTAACAGCAGCACCGCCTTTTGCATCAGCATCTATCTTGGTGAGTATTATGGCATCAACGCCAACTTCGCTATCAAACGCCCTGGCCTGCTCGATGGCATCGTTTCCAGCAAGGGAATCACCCACAAAAACGGTCAAGTGGGGCTTTGCTACGCGTTTTATCTTTTTCATTTCGTCCATAAGATTGCGATTTGTTTGCATCCTGCCCGCAGTGTCTATAAGAACAACATCCCTGTGCTTCGCCTTAGCATGCTCTATTGCATCGTAGGCAACTGCCGCCGGGTCGCCGCCAGCCTGGTGCTTTATAACCTTAACACCTAAATTCTCACCATGTACGGAAATTTGCTCTATGGCTCCCGCTCTAAAAGTATCCGAAGCGGCAATAACTACCGAGCGGCCACGATCCATAAGATACTTTGCAAGCTTTGCTATAACCGTGGTCTTTCCAGTACCGTTCACCCCAAGAAACATAATAACACAGGGTTTCTCGCAATTAGCAATAAACTCATCAAAATCAAATTTCGTATCCAGTATCTTTTTGAGAGATTTTTTGAGAGTGCTTTCAACAATGGCACCCACATCAGCACCAATCTTCACCTTCTTACCAACCAGCTCCTTTTTTATATCCTCTTTAAGCTTTTCAATGACATCAACTGCAACATCGGCTTCCATAAGCGAAATTTCAAGGTCCCACAGAAAATCATCTATTTTTTCCTCTTTCAGTTTCTTACCAATACCAGAGGCGGCGAAATCCTCACCGAGGTCCTCATTTGCTTTTTTTCGCAGGTTCTTAATCTTCTCCTTAAGGAGCTTGAACATTGCCCTTCGCCTCTAAATATTTCTTGTATCCATCTTCAACCTTTGCGCTTAAAACCGCATAATTTTCCTGCAATTTGTAAAGGTCCTGAATGAGCTTTGACTTTAAATTCTCCATATCTCCCTTTCTACTTTTCAGCTTTTCAACTATGCCTTCTGGAGAAAGCTCTGTAAAGTAATTATTTCCTATGGATATCATAGATTTTTTGGAATTCACATTGGCGCTGATAAAAACCCCAGCGCCTATGGGAATGAGAATCTCGTCTCCATCCATATTTCGATAACTTTCCATGGTCTCTATTGCCCTCTCGTGCTCCTGAATTGATATTTCAAGCGCTTCCACCTGCTTTTGTAGATTTTCAATGTGGGCTTTTAAAGTCTCGAGCGTGGCTATTCCCTGCTCAAGCTCCTGCTCATTCATTCGTATCCCTCATGAGATACTGAACTATTGGGTCCCTTGCTTCTTCTACACTTATTTCGTTAATTGCTTTTATATTTACAAGTCGCCTCTTTATCCCGTACTTGCTCCCCATGAGTGAGTAAGCCTTTTCCTCTGCCTGCTTTTCATCATCTGCAACTACTTCCTTTGTGAACTTAAACCAATTCTTACCCTTTGGAGAGTACAGACCTTCAACTCTAAACACCTTCATCCAAATCACCGCAAGGTTAATGGACTTCACAATTTATATTTTTTGCATAGCCCAACATGTCCAACATAAACGGCGTAGAATTAATCGTCACCATTACATGGAATACCAAAAATTAAATAATAAGAGAACTTGCCAACCACAATGATAGTTCCGCGTAATTTAAGGGCAGTTAAGTGGTTCTTCAAAAGTTACACGGATTTTGAGCATCCAGTTTACGGAACGTTCAAAGTAACGCACAGGTGCAACCTGACATGTCCATTCTGCGATGTTTGGCGCCAGCGCATGAAAGACTTGCCAACAAAGGACATCTTTAAAATAATAGACAGACTGGCGGAAAGCACCGTGACTGTCCTAAGTCTGGAAGGGGGAGAGCCTACATTGCGAAGAGACATACTTGACATAATAAAATACGCACACAAGCGGTCATTTTACCTTTTCATGACAACAAATGGCACCCTCCTGCACAAGATGCCCGTTGAAGAATTTGCAAAGTACCTGGATTTTATGCACATATCCATCGACGAGGGACACAACAACCTATACATGTTCGACGAGCTACCAAAATACACCAAACTGATGAAAATAACCGTACAAACTGTAGTTACCAAGAATGACATATCATCTCTCCGCTGGCGTGTGGAGAAGGCACACGAGGCAGGAGCAAGGATTCTGATAATGAGCGCTGTTTACTTGCCAGGAGCGGAAAACGTGTCTCCGGACAAAAAAGAGCTTCATGATTTACTTGTTGACTTGAAGCAGGAGTATGGGAGCACCATTGAAACAAGCTGGGCATTTATAGACGCACTTGTAAAAGATTACCGGTGTCGTTCATTTTCAGTAACAATTGATGCAAACGGAGACATAATATACCCTTGTGCCGTGCTTGCGCACCGGGTAGGTAATTTACTTCAAGATGACCTGGAGACAATACTCACCGGAGAAAAAGCCGTTAAAGCAAGGGAAATCATGCACAACTGCACCAGGGCATGTATGCTGTATCTCCATGCGGAGACCTCTCAGTTTCACGACGTGCGCAACCTGGGAAAGTTCGTGGGGGAGTTTATTGCAGGATACATGAAAAGGGAGAGTCACTGAGATTTTTTGTACTCTCTTGCCTTTTTTACCAGCTCAAGATGCAGGGGCGATGGTTTTAGTGGTCTCGATTTAAACTCCGGGTGGAATTGAGAGCCCATGTAAAAGATATGGCCTTTTAACTCGAAAAGCTCCATTCTTTTACCAGTTGTATCTTTACCGCTGAAATACAGCCCGTGCTTCTCAAATTCCTCAATATATGCAGGATTCACCTCGTATCTGTGTCTGTGGCGCTCTTCTATCTCCTTTCTTCCATATATCTTGTAAGCCATGCTATCTTTTTCAATAATTATCTTCTGAGCACCCAATCTCATAGTGCCACCCAGGTTCTCCACTTCCCTCTGTTCCGGGAGAAGGTCTATAACTGGTGCCGAGGTGCTGGGCTGCAGTTCTGTGCTATTAGCGTCACCGTACCCTAACACATTTCTGGCAAATTCCACAACTGCAAGCTGGAAACCGAAGCAAACTCCCAAAAAGGGAATATTATGCTCCCTTGCGTACCTGGCAGCAAGGATTTTACCCTCTGAGCCCCGAGCTCCAAAACCACCGGGTATGAGAATTCCGTGCACATTCTCTAACATTTCAATTCCTTTATCCTCAATATCTTCACTATCCACCCACCTGAGATTTACTTTTGTTTTGAGTTTCGCCGCAGCATGGGTGAAGGCCTCACTATGGCTAATATAAGAATCCTTCAAATGCACATATTTCCCCACGATTGCAATTGTCACCTCATCTTTCGGGTTGTAGAGATTATTAAGAAACTTCTTCCAGGATTTCCAGTCCGGATTCTCGCCCCATAGCTGCAGCTTGCCCATAATGTACTCCCCTAAACCCTGCTCTTCAAATATCAATGGAACTTCGTATATAGAACGCGCATCCGGCGCACTTATAACAGCCTCGTAGGGCACATTGCAGAACAGGGAGATTTTTCTTCTTGTTTCTGTGGTAAGCTTTTCCTTTGCCCGGCCAATGATTATATCTGGCTGAATGCCCAGAGAGCGCAGTTCTTTGACGCTGTGCTGCGTGGGCTTTGTTTTCTGCTCACCCACCACGTCCATTATGGGAACAAGGGTTGTATGGACAAAAAGTACATTGCGAAAACCCTCCTCGATCCAGAGCTGACGGGCAGCCTCCAGAAAGGGCATACTTTCAATATCGCCCACCGTTCCACCTATCTCTATGATGGTTACGTCTACTCCTGTTTCCACGGCTATCTTCTTTATCCTCCTCTTTATCTCCTCGGTAATGTGAGGAATTATTTGCACAGTCTTGCCCAGATACTCGCCCTTTCTCTCCCGTTCTATAACCGTTTTGTAAACCTTCCCGGTGGTAATGTTGTGGTCGAAGCTTAAATTAGTGTCTAAAAACCTTTCATAATTACCAAGGTCAAGGTCCACCTCTCCACCATCGTCCAAAACAAAAACCTCACCGTGCTGGTATGGGTTCATGGTACCCGCATCATAGTTAAGGTAAGGGTCTATCTTTATAGCGGTAACTTTCAATCCCCTCGTTTTTAGTATCTTCGCTATTGAACTTGTAGTAATTCCCTTCCCTAACCCAGAAATAACGCCACCTGTAACGATTATAAATTTCATGTAAAACCCTCATATTTTCAAGGTATAAACTATTTTCTTAAATTTCTCAAAACTCCATGATTCACCACTTATGAAACAATGTCCAATAAAAATTTAAAATAAAGGTGACACTATATCAAAGAATTTTTCAAGAGCGTGTTCCACTATTTTTTCCTTTATCTCAATTCGTGAGCCCGTGAAAAAAACTCGCTCTACCGTTACATGTCCCTTCAAATAATATGCAAGGTAAACTGTTCCCACGGGTTTTTCAGGGGTTCCTCCGGATGGGCCTGCAATTCCGGTTATGGCAATTCCCGCATCTGCTCTGAAAATTCTTACCACGCCCATCACCATCTCTCTGGCACATTCTTCGCTAACTGCCCCGTAATTCCTTATGGTCTCAGGAGATACGCCGAGAATATTTATCTTGGCTTCGTTACTGTAAGCAATTATCCCTCCTGCATAATAACGTGACGCACCGGGAACATCAGTTATACGGCTTCCGAGCAATCCACCAGTGCATGATTCGGCTGTTGCTAAAAACAGGGACTTAGAAACTAACAGGTCACGTAATTGAGAAAACATAGCTGTGAAAAATAGACAATATATATATTATTTTTCTTTGTCGTCTTGATGATTTTACCACTTCCAAATACTACCAAAAATTAATATACATCATATAAACTCTACAACCATGCACCCCGGAAAGCTCGTTAGAGTAAACCTGAGTAATAAAAAAATAAAGATAGAAGAAATACCTGACGAAGTCATGAAAAAATACCCGGGGGGAAAGGCTCTTGGATATTACCTCATATCC
>JALVVV010000026.1 GCA_027023265.1 DHVE2 group archaeon | reverse complement strand
AAAATTTACGGAGATTACAGCAGCGCATAGTATTCACTTTCCGCTCCCCGACTGGTGATTGCTGCCAGAAAATAAGCGCCGGGGATGGATTCAGCGCCCTGTTTAAAGCTGGCTCGCATCAGAGATGCTCGTGAACCCACGCTCCTTATATGATTAATTACAAAAAACGTCGGAGATGGAAAGAGCAAAGATTAAAAACTTCTGATAAATATCCTTTGTTATGTGTGGGTTGTTTAGAAAGGAGAAGAGCCCTAAAGAGTGTGTGGAGGAAATAATAATCAGATACTTCAACTCAGGGTTCCAAATGGCTGATGCAGATTACAGAAAGCTGAAGGGATGCTTGGAGAAATGGAATTCCCCAAGTGATCCTAGCTTTTTAGGTGCAATGGCCTATGTGAAATATCGAGAAGGAAAGCTCAATGATATGTGGAGTTTTATTGAAATGGACTTGCGCCTTGATTTAGGTGACGAGGAACACGGGGCATTCATACCCGCTATGATGGCTGATATGAAACCGGAGTTAAAATATGAAATAATCAAGAAAATTCACGAAAGAACCAAGGGCGTGTTTTCCCTCGAAATCTTGGCGAGAGTAGCCAAGGAAGTAGGGAAAGAGAGAGAAGTATTGCAATTGGCCGAGGAATACGAAAAAGCAAATCCCAGAAATAGAAGGGTAAAGAAAATAATAAAGGCGTTGAAATGAATATACTTATAGGCGCCGGGGATGGATTCAGCGCCCTGTTTAAAGCTGGCTCGCATCAGAGATGCTCGTGAATCCACGCCCACTGAATCGAGAACCAGCGCTACAAACCAATGCCGCACCTTTCCAGTATTATTTATAGAGTATAACAGCTTCCTTATTTGGTGTGCGTTAATTTTTCAGTAATTTTACCATTAAGGTTGAATATGGTGTGAGTAACATATGCGGGAAGCAACGAACCGCTGATAGCTCTAAAATAACCTGCAAGTAATCCCAAGATAAACGCAGAGATCAGAATGGTAACCAAGAATTTACGTGGCGTGTTTTTGAAAGGTAAGAGATGTATAAGAGAGAATAGCAGTGCGGGAACTATCACGGCAATTAGAATTCCGTATTCAAGCAAGGAAGATTCGAGGATCCCTCTGAAAAGGAACTCTTCTCCCAGTGGAGCGAGCAAGAGAAGCAGAAATGAAAATTAAAAAATATTGAGATTGCCCAAATCAAAGGGACCATTCTGCATATTGGTATTTTCCGCAACTCTGGACGCAATCAGTGAAAAAGGAAAAGCAATTATGAAAGCTGTGAAAATGGATATCACTGTGTAAAAAATGTCTATTTTCAATCCGTAGTATTCAAATCCACCAGTGAATTGAAAAATTATCAGGCTTAGTATTATGAAAACTGCGGATGTGCATCCAGCACCGATTTTTGCGTTTTTGGATGAACACAATCCGCCTACAATACTTCCACTCATAAACACTGCAAACCAGAGCAATATGCCTATCCATAGATCCATAGCGCCGGGGGTGGGATTTGAACCCACGCTCCCTAAATCGGGAACCAGCTCTCCAGGCTGGCGCCTTACCTCTCGGCAACCCCGGCCCGATTCAGTGAAAGATATTTCTGTATTTTAATGTTTATGCTGTCTCCATGTTCCATGTATGGCTTTTAAATATGATTGCCAGCGAAGGGTATATACACAGTAAGGTAAAATTTTTATCTATAATTTTGATTATCGTTTATGATACTTGCACTGGGCGGGATTGTAATAGCGTATGTATCCGCGTTTCTGGTGTTCCTGATCACGCAGAAAGAGATAGGGTTAACTCAGAAGTACATTGTTTTTGCCGTTATGGGATTTCCGTCCGCAACCTATGTTCTCTTGGCATATGTAATAGGTTTGAAAATCATACCACCCGACTATCTGGGCACTGTAATCTTCTTTTTCTCCATCGGCGTGCTCGGTGGGAATCTCGGACGCGCAATTATGTTTCCCGAATTACTTCGTGAAGTGAAGAAAAATCCGAAGGTTCAGGGTAAGGCTCTGGTTATCAATACCTCGTCAGAAAACGGAAGCATTTTTATACTCGTGATGTACCTACACGGATATATTGCATATACGGCAAACGACTGGAACGGTCTTCCCGTTTCTCCGCACGCATTCCTGATCGGGATTGAAATAATGAGCATCGCCGCATTCATTGGTGGGATTGTTTACGGACTGGTTGTGAGGAATATTCTGATAAGCTTCGAAGAGGAGAACATCAGACTGGACGAGGGATTCAGGAAATTGATTTTCATCTCATCGTTCCCACAGGTGATAGTAGTAACGGGTATGCTGCTGGCAATACTCGAGTACATGGGCACATTGACACTCTGAGCCGTTTTATTTTTTAATGTACAGTTTTTGAGCACATAGCGTTGAATAGTACCACATAAACAGAATATCATCTTTAGTGGGAATTCGCACATTTAAGCATGACAGCGTTTCTTTAAATTTTTTCCCATGGTTTCTGAAGGATGTCAAGTTAAGCAC
>JALVVV010000025.1 GCA_027023265.1 DHVE2 group archaeon | reverse complement strand
TATTATCTCACTGACTACAGCACCGACTCCTTCCGTGGCTGCATAACACAGAAGTTCCGCTACGGCAAATGCGGATATACCTATTAGCACACCTGTCATTAAGCCATCTATAACTTCCAATATTTTCATAACATCCACAGTTACTGCTTCCGTGTTCACTTCACCTTGATTGTCGCTTATATCCATAGCCATCTCCTTAGCAGCATTTCCTAATTTTGTACCTGCATTATTACTTAGTCCATTTATAAGATTAACAAAGCCTTCTATTGCCTTAGCCATCATCTCCTTTATCCACTCCACAGCAGCATCCACGACCTTCTTTCCCGCCTCCACCACTGTCTGTATTGCCTGCTTCGTCGCATCTAACAACTTCATTGCAAACTGTGCCACCACCTCCGCGGCATGCTCTATCAGGTTCGCAAGCGCCACCGGACCGCTGTAAATGAAGTTTGCAAAACTTACAACTGCGTTGGTTAGAGGATCTACGCAGAATATAAATGGTGCAGCCTCTACCCTTATAGACCAATATGATATACCTACCACATCGAATTTTCTACTCATAAATTGAGTTTCATTGAATCCTTCCATACTCTTTCCATCTCCTCTTCCACACTTTCTTCCTTTCTATTATGGGTTATCTGTCGATATATCTCCTTCGTATTCTCCATGTATGTCGGTTTTAATCCCATTAAAAACACTGCCTCTTCCATCCTTTCTATATCAACGTTTTTTAGTTTCTCCTCGCTCCCATCTTTCTTTATTATTTTCACACCTTGCAATCTATTGTTTTTATCTCTCTCATAATTTATCCCTTTCACATCTTCTCTCTTCATAAGAGCCTTTAATATCTCCGCTTCCTTTATTGCATCTTTTATATTCTCGTATTTCAAACGCACTTCGATAGGCATGAGTGGTATAGGAAATGCTATTCCAAACACAAAAATTATTTCCTTTCCATCCTTACTAAGATATACCATTATGGGGTTCGGTAATCCATGCGGTTTATACATCTTCTTCAATAATTTCTTTACTGCGTAATCTCCTAATGGAAACTTACCCGTTTTCCTTAATCTCAGGTTCGCTATGCCCCATGCTAAAAAACCTATTCCCCAAATATCAAGAAGCAAATACAGCAACAATGGCACATAATCAGGAGTTGTATTTGCTATGTAATCTATCCAAAAAAGATATGCACCAATTACTATTGCCAACAGACCAATAAAAAAATAAGTTAAAGATACGGAAAGTGGATGAATATTGTGAGTAAACTCTACTTCCATTTTGATCCCCCATCAACTTGCAAGTTCCCTAACAACTCCATACGCACCAGCACCAACAGATATGCCATTCAATACCAATCCTATTTCACTTAGTGTACTTGGTAACCCTGGTATCGTCAGCTTGTTTACTATGCTTTTGCATAGACTATAAAGACTTAGACCAAAGCTTAATCCTGCTAAAATTATACGTGTGCTCTTATCAATGTGGTTTGCAACAAAGGATATAGCTGATATAATAATAGAAATCCCACCAATACCAATGGACAAATAAGTCATTGCCTTCAATTTTGTTCCAAGGTCTCCAAACTCGTTGTTAATATTCTCATTGCTGAATTCTCCTATCACTCCCCCTAATTTTTTGTACTCCTCCATTAACTGCTCTATACTCGTAAAGAATACATCCTTCGTTACCTGCCCTTGGCGATATATGGCGTTTATCTTCTTTGCTATGAGTATCGCCTCCCTGAGTTTATCCATCGCTGTTTGGTAGAACGCATACGATATGAACATCCCGATTAGCGTTGAGCCAAAGCCCAGTAATGCTACCGCATTATCCACCTAATTAATACCCCTAACATTATTAATCTCCATTACTGCAGCCTCCCTAATTTAATATCTCTATTTGGCACGTATTTTAACAGATACAGGTATATTCTTCTCACGAACCTTTTTGATTATGCAGTTAATCATATCTGTATTGGCGGTAGTACCTCCGTATATCTCACTTCCGTTATCCAGTATAAAGTTCACACCCATCCTTTTTACAATTCCCTCTCTTTCATATTTAATAAGATGCACTTCTTTTGTTGACTTAAATCTAATATTTTGCGCACGAAAAATACTTTTTATTATTATCCTATCATCTCCAATTATAATCTTAATCTGGGCATAATATTCAATTAGAATAAACAATATTGTCATTATAAAACCATATACCGCACCAAAAAGAACATTAAATGATACCGGTTGATACTTTGCACCAATACCGTATGAAATATATGCAAGAGGATACCCTGTTATAAATGATAGAAAAAGAATAATTAAAAATATTTTAATCGCAAAAAAATTCCAATATTTCTCTTTACATCTCATTCAAACACCTCGACAGCAAGCCTACAACATTAACTAAGTAAAGAGAAACACTATATCTTAGCACAACAATTTTACCCTTCATATTGATAAGCACCTCCACCATATTTATCCCATGAGTTAGACCACATACTCTTTTACACCTCATTTTTTGCATATTTATCTTATCACAGCTATGTGCCGAAATCATCCTGTGAAGACACAGGATCTTCAAGATAAGATTCTTCACCCACATGATATTTTTTGACCGCACTTATTTTATGTTGCATGGATACATTTACTATTTCTCTGATTATTTTACTATCCAATATTCCTATTGTGATTCTGTGCCCATCTTTAAGCAATATATCCAATCCTATGGGTTTTCTTTTTTCCATAGGCTTGCGCTGGAGAGGATATAAAATGTATAATTTTTCTATTCTCGTTAAAGATAGCTTTCTTGTTTTAAATAGATATTTCATAACTATGTTCCGACGGTCGATAGATATCCACAGTATTGTCTTGAAACTTATTAAAATGAGCGCCAACAAATAAGCAAACACAAATACAGTGATATACAAAATATTATAATTTATAGGCAAATAGACCCTTCCTATTACAATTAAAAAATACACAAGCAAATAGGAGGTTATAAATCCAAGTAGAAAAATAATTATTAAAAAAATAGAAAAAAATGTTATTAAATATTTTTGCCAATTGTATCACCTCCCAAATGCCGCATATATATATCCTAAATCAGATATTGTGAAAATAGTTGCACATACCATAATGTCCATAAGGACAACTGCAAGCGCTATTCCAGATCCCAAACCATACTTTGATATGAGATTGGGAATTTTCGTAAAATCCATTATTGTACCTGCGATCGCTGCAAAATCGAATGCCAGTGGAATTGTCATCAGCATCCCCGTGGTAGGTGTGGGTTCCATTGCCATAAATACCACACCAGATAACAATCCAAAATAAAATGTGCCTATTGTATACACTATATTAAAATCCGAACCACCAATAAAGTATTTCTCGAATGCAGAAGGTAGTAAATTAAATAAGCCATGGAAAAAATATGCCGCTGTTCCGTAACTATTCCTGAAATTTTTAAGTTCTCTTTCTATTTCATCTTCACTACTATGTGCCATATGCTGTCCTTTATTGTAATACCATTTTTCCATAGCTATTGATGTTACTACACTCACCAATACCGCAGATATCACCCCCAACGCTACCGCACCCACTAATGGCATACTATCTAACAGATAGCCTAACGCTGTTGCCAGACCAAAAATAGCTAATCCAACTCCCATAACAACTGGCAGAATATTAGTAAAGAAATAGGTATCAAAAGATCCCTCTTTTAATGATTTAAGAGATCCTGTGCCCAAATCGACGACATATGTTCTCATATTCGAGAGTAGTGAATTTATAAATTTATTTACAACATCTTTTACAGTACCTTTCAACCACTCCACAGCAGCATTCACAACCCTCTCCACAGCCTCCACTGCCTTCTGCACAGTATTCGCCGCAGTCTTGAACAAGTTTAAGAAAAACTTCGTCACTACTATATCCGCGTGTATTATAAATTCACCTATTGCTATCAGCCCGTTCTTTATGAAATTCGCTACTCCTATCACCAGATTTGTGAATCTACTCACAATCTGCTGCCACAGATTCTTCGGTGCATCTCCCGTCTTTAAGTTCTCTACAGGCTCGTACGGTATCGCCCTCAGCACATCCACCGGCAGGTTCGCCAGCTCGGGTGTGATTACCCTGTGGTTAGCGATTTTTACACTGCTCATTTTACATCTCCATATAGTTTTTCTTCTAAATATTTTCTCCACTTGGGATTTCTAATCTTATCAAATGAATCCGTGCCTGTTATTGGCTGTAATGCTTCTATTAATGCTCCTATTGCCTTATAATTTCCAAATTTTATTACTTTATATCCAGCGTATGGCTCTACAGTATATTTTAATACATGCCTGAAAATATTTGTGTATTCCTGTTTTGGTTTAAAAATTATGCCTACGGGTTCCATTATTATCTTATCTAACATCATTCTTTTAAATCTATAAATCCATGGGATACCAACAAAAGTAATCTGTCCTTTCCTCTCTATAAATACCATAATAGGAGATATTTTTGTAAATCCCACTGTCATTATGAGTAAAGCTATTAAATAACTCCCCATTACAACCCAGTATGAAGAGTGAAATATTGGTTGTAATGCGAATTCAAGGATAAAATAACCTATTAAAAAACCAATAAATATCCCCAGAATATAGTTCCAATTCACAAATATCTTTCTCTCTTTCATTGAATCACCCCTTATGAAGATACCCAAGCAAAGTAAGCACACTATATGCTGAAATAATCGTGAAGATAGCAGACAATATCAAATAAACAAGCATGCCCGCACCGGTTTTTACACTTCCAAGCCCCGATATTCCCGCTGTAACAGTGCTCACCAGTGCATAAGATGCAATACCCAGTAATCCCACTACAATTACCTTCTTCACCGTGATATCGTGATAATTCGCATCCAACAAGTGCCGCAAACAGTGTTGCTATGCCGAGAGACCAAGTTATGAACGCCGACACTGCACTATTAGTTATCGCACCACTCCAAACCGTCCCCATAGTCGCTGTTATTGCTGTCAAAAACCATCCAAGCGAACCTGCATACTGCTTATCAAAATCGTACAGTTCATCTGCAGGCTTGAGAAGTAAATCTCCCACGCTTATTATCTCTTCTCCTGCTTTCCTATACTCCTCTGGATACAGAGAATAGAATACGGCCATAAACGCAACGCTTACCAGTCCAGTTATAATCATACCTACAACAGGATTTGCATTAACAGCTATCACAAGTCCCCAGTAAACACCCATTATCAACCCTCAACTAACTTCCTCATTATTTCACTTGCATAAAGTCCTCCTGAAGCCAGCTTATCTTTACTTATAACATAGAAGAATCTCATCAGTTCTGCTGTCTCCTTTCCAACCCTCTCTTTCTTTCCGCTCTTATATTCTATTATTGCATCTTTAACCCTTATACCTTCATATTCAAATCTTACCCTCTTTGCTCCTCTCTCTATTCTCTCCTTTAAAAAACTATCTAATCCTAACTTCTCTTCCTTACCTATCTTCACTACCACCCCCCTGTTTCCCAACCCCTGATAAATTATATGGAAATCCATCCTTCTACTTCCCCCTCCCCACAGTATCATCCCATGTATCTTCCCTTTCTTCAAATCCTTCCAGAATGTCTTTACGGATCTTTTCGCAAAAGGTGGATCTTTCCACACCCCCTTGTAGTACAGGTAATTTCCGTACACATCGTAGGAGAGATATGTCGTTAATAGCAGTAGAAATATCCAAAGGACTATAGGCATCCACCTTAAATCCAGATCGGGTTCGAAAATAGCAGGCAAAAACGCATAGATGAATACAATAATCACGGAAATCCACAGCACTATAGGGATTACACTCATGCCTAATGGCCATGCCCTTCCTAATTTCTCAATGCTGTTTTTATCGTATATCTCTTTGTGTCTTGAAACATCCACATCCATCTTTCTACCTCCATTTTTCTTTACTTTATCAGTTCTCCAATCTGCCAGCCCGCCCCAAATAACGATGCTATTGTCGCCCCGTATCCTATCACATTTATTAATCCGAAATTCACCGGTAAATAAACTTTGTTCTCCAATGATATCAATAGAGAATACGCAGACAATCCTATAGAAATTCCGCTTAAGAATCCCTCCACAATCTTTGATTTGTGTTGATTATACATCCACAAAGATGCCAACTCCAACGCCAAACTACTGATTCCCACTACCAACAGTTTCGTTGCTGCACCTATGCTCTGCTTCAAATCTCTTATAGGTGTGGTGAATAGCTTGTTGCTATACTCTGGGAATTTGCCAAATAAGCCTTTATTTTTCTCTAAATAATTTTGTACCTCAGAGATTCTCTTTTTAAACTCTTCTATAGTTATAATTCCTGATGAATACTTACTAAATGCTTCAGTTAGTAAATTTGTCGATTTCACAATAGCTTTCTGTGCCATACTAGGTCCACCATAGATCCATGCCCCAACCATGGCTCCTAACAACGTTCCTGCAAAACCCATCGCCGCTACCGCAGCATTTATCTTGTTCAGCGATTCTACGCTTCCAATAGTTATGAGTAAACTGCCTGGAATGCTCAAGACATCATCTGTTATCGGAATATTTAGATGTAATTGCGAAAGACTGCTTACAATAGCATTTATTATCAACTGCACTATGTAGCCCTGTAAAACGCTCATAATAAGCGCTCCTATACCCATACTTGCTGCAGTAGCTGCAAAATAAATTCCTGATATTACTATAGGCAAAGTGATCAGAGTAGTCATAAGCGGAGATGAAGTAAATTCCTCTATCTTACCAAATACAGCACTATCAATTTCCCCCTTAAATATTGCATTATATATTGACTCACTGATATTACTAAAAACATTTATTAATCCCTGCATTGCATCTTTTATTCCTTTTATTATGGCATCAAACGCCTTCGCCGCCATCTCCTTTACCCATCCAATAACCGCATCCACACCCTTCTTTATCACTTCCACCGCTGCCTTAACAACGCTCACAGCCGTGTTCCACAGCTTCAAAAAGAACTGCCCGACAACTTCCCCCGCTTTTTCAATTAGGTTCGCAACACCTACCAGACCGTTGTAGATGAATTTAGTTGCGCTTATCACCGCATTAGTTATCTGGCTTGTTACCTGCTGCCACAAGCTCTGCGGCTTGTCTCCCGTCGCCGAGTTCTCTATCCCCTGTACCGGTATGGCTCGGAGAACGTCCTCCGGCAAATTCGCCAGCGCTGGCATGATTGCTTTGTAGTTGGCGAATTTCACACCGCTCTCGTTCCTGCTCAGGAGCGTGAGAAGCTGGATAAGTTTATTTCCATCGCTCTTGAAGAAAAACATGCCCACTATGTGCACCCCGCTCGTCTTGGTGGTTATTGCGCCCAGCTTCGCCTTGCTCGCATCGCTTCCTACTATGTATCTTATATCATTATTTTCTATCTTTTTATACAGCTCCGAATTTACAAACAATGCATCCGGGACAAGGATTACGTTGAGCCCTTTAGTTATTGCTCCTTTAGATGATGAACTATCTACATACATCACATAGTACCTCCCTTTATACTCGTAACGTCCATTCTCCCACGCACTTCCATTGTATACGGCCACCGTGTGCACCCGGTGAAGCACTGCCTGCTCTATCACTATATTGTAGTTGATTCCTCCGTCCGCATATCCCTCACTGTAGTCTATGTTTCCTACCTTGAATGTCTTGCTTCCTTCCCATTTGTTTCCATCTCCTCCACCTTGTGCCAACGGCTTGGTGTAGAATGCACCCCATTTTACATCCACTGCTGTGCCTATCTTATCCGGTACATCAAAATAATATACATAATTATCTATCTCTGTATCATGATGCATAGTGTAGTATTTTGCACTTCTATCTCCGCATTTTACATAGAAACCTCCGAATATTGTCGTGCCTTGCCAGTGATACCTTATAACTTCCATCTTTAATACGATGTTTCCAAGCGGATTCGCATCCACACTATCTCTGTATCCATCTCCGTCTGTGTCCGGATTCACCGGGTTCGTGTGGAATCCGTTGCTGTTTTGTGTTATTACCATTTTTCTGTTATTACCCTGCATATTCCCTATTCCCGCTTTTTCTACTCCGATGGATGGAGTTCCAGGTCCAGATACACCTTTAATATACTCCCATGACCACCCCTTTATCTCTAAGTAATCACTTATTCCATCTCCGTCCGTGTCCGGATTCACCGGCGATGTTATGTATCCGCTTTTCCCCGAAACTTCATAGCCATCGCTCAGACCATCTCCGTCAGTGTCCCATTTGTGCGCATCGCTCTCTTCCACTAAAATTACCTTAAATTCTTCTACCCATCCTTTTCCACTTACTACCGCATGTACCCATCTGTCGCTTTTCCCTACATATTTAATTAAGTCTTCCGATATGTAATACACTCCACTTCCGCTCTTACTTCCTATCTTTGTGTTTCCATAATACAAATTCACATTTATATTGCCATTGTTACCCCTAACTCCTATCATTACCTTTGCACTATCCACCTTTACAGTGGCGGGATCTTCTTTCCATTTGAGCCACAACGTCTTACTTCCTCCACTTATATATACCCTATCGGAATATTCATACACTCTCGTGTATTTCTCATTTCCATCATCTAATCCGTCTCCATCTGTATCCTTGTTCTCTGGATTCAATCCCATCTTGTATTCCTGAAAATCACTGAGCCCGTCTCCATCACTATCCGCCAAAAGTGGATTTGAGTGTACGGTAATATTATGAAATACCCCTTTAGAATCATACCAATATGCATTCCAGCCTTCCATTACCTCAAAATAATCACTCAGTCCATCTCCGTCCGTGTCCTTCTTTGTCGGGTCTGTTCCATATTTATACTCTTCTAAATTTATCAGATTGTCACCATCTTTATCGCCATACCTATCCCACATGTATGTAGGATTAAGTCCATACTCTACTTCCCAGCCATCCGGCATGCCATCATTGTCTGTGTCTCTGTTATCCGGATTCGTACCATGCTTGTACTCTTCATAATTAGTAAGCCCGTCTTTATCCTTGTCTCCGTTCTTATCACTATCACTCTCCGGATTCAATCCATACTTGTGTTCCCATGCATCTGGCATACCATCTCCATCACTGTCTTGCAACTCCGGATTTGTACCTATGCTCTTCTCTAATCCATCACTTAGCCCGTCTCCATCACTGTCCCGCTTTACCGGATTTGAGTGCACTTTTACCTTGTGCCCATTTATCTCTTCGCTCCACCCATATACTTCTGTGCCGTCTATTATCCCATCTCCGTCCGTATCGCTATTATTTGGATTTGTACCGTAGTACTCCTCCCATACGTATCCTAATCCATCTCTATCTCTATCGCTAAATACATCCGTATTTCCTGCCTTCAATGATTTATACTCTACCTCGCCTCCTCCATATCCATATGTATTGCTATTTGTTCTCACTTCAAAGCTTATCTCTAACCCGTTTAGATGATTTTTGTCTGTGTATAAATATCCACTCTTCAACTTCACTCGCTCTGTGTACCATTCTCCATTCGCTCCTGTGTAATCTCCTACTTCGTGCCCGTTTATGCTTACTATCATATGCACGTATCCATACTCTACTACTCTCTCTAGCCGAAATACTCCCCATGTTGGATCAAATACTCTCTTATAACTTACTTCCTCTACCTTCCCAAAACCACTGGCTCTTAGCTCTACCTCTCCATCTCCTCTTACCCCTACCCACGGAAACGTAAACTCAATTGATGGCCGGGGATTATATTTCTTGCTTGTAGGTAGCATCGGATCTATCTCTGTATAATTTACTCTCGCCCTAAATATCTTGAACATATACCCACTGTATCGATTACTCTCATTTAATAGCTCTCTATACTGGTCATAATCAAGATAACCCTTCCATCTCTTGTATGTGCTATTATCTACATTAAGCAACCCTAGCAATCCGTACACATTACCTATGTTATTTCCATACCATATCTTTCCATCTCGTGCATATACATAATGAGTAAACCCAACCTTGTCTTCGTAAATGCTGAAATCTTCCACATCCCTTAATTCTAACCATCTCGTTTTCGTCCTTATGTTCTCACCGTACACGTTTCTATCCTTCAAATAATATATTATGTTCCCTATTCTCTCTATTTTCTCCGCTTTGATTCCTTCTTTATTAACAGTGCCCGAACTTAAGTCGTATCGCCATATCCCATCTCCCTCTCTTACATATAACTCTCCGTCTCCTAACCACCATTTACCATAGCTCCTTAGCTCTTTGCTAAATCCACCACTATGTATGTACATCTCTCCTCTGTACTCGTAAAACCACCATCCTCTTCCTTCTCTATACACTCCATAGCTACCCTGCTCACTAAACTGCGTTAGATTTCTTACACTATACTCTATGTCTCCACTCATTATTTTTAATCCTTTGTCGTAATAAATGGCTAAATTGCCCGTGTAATTACCTACTTCGTAGTCTTCATTTAGTGTATAACACGGCGCTCCCTTCGGCTTTCGCCCGTATGTTATCCCACTAAAACTTGACATCAGTACTATCATCATCAATAGTATTGCTATTACCTTTACATTTTTTATTACTTTCATTTGATTAACCCCCTTCTGGCATGCCGCCATGATTTTTTATATTTTAAAGTTTACGTTTGTTCTTAAATTTGTACACCTAAATATAATTTACTAAAACAACACAGCAATCCCATGTAAAAAACTATTTAGCACGCAACGCATTGCCAATGTAGTGCTATGCTTGATATTCGACGTTGACGATACTCTAATCGAATATGTGCACTCTCGTATATTAACTGGTACAGAGCGGTCGCTGCACTGGCCACTAGAAAAATTGAATATCAGCATTAAACGCGCTATGGGCACAAAGAACTCTATTGATTTGCATCATAAATAAAACACAAATATATAAGAACCCAAAACTCCCAATCTATAGAAAAATGACACAAAGAGTCACTCTCGCTCCATATCCCTCGAAGACATACACAACCGCCATCTAAAAGTATATCGAATATACGCTTAGGCTACCTCTCCACGCCGACAAACATGCTACACCCCCTTGTCAATCTCATTGATATATTCTCTTTTCTTTTCCTCAGTGATAAAACTTGCCATTATCGAATTTTTAGCAAGGAACATAATGTTATCTATGGAGAGATTCAACGACTTTTGAATGGCTTTATAGTTTTCGTTAATGTACCCTCCAAAATATGCAGGATCGTCAGAGTTTATTGTTGCTATAATATTTCTATCCAAAAACTTTCGAAGAGGGTACTCTCCAATGTCCCGCACAACATTTAATTTTAGGTTAGACAAGGGGCACATTGTGAGCGATATTTTCTTGTCCGATAGAGTATGGAGCAATGACAAGTCTTCTGTTGCTCTCACTCCATGGTCTATCCTATTCACTTTGAGCTCTTTAATAGCTTCCCAATATACTCTTAAGGTCCCTCTTCCCCGGCATGGGCAACTGCCAGAAATCCCTCGTCTCTTGCCATCTCAAATATGTGTTTGAACTTCGCAGGAGGATTGCCAAGCTCGGAAGAATCGAGTCCAACAGCTATAATTCTATCTTTATATGGCATTGCCTCCTCCAACATGTGAATGGCATCTTCTTCAGGCAAGTGTCGCAGAAATGATAAAATCAGCTCTGCACTTATGTTCATGCTCTTTTTTGCTTCGTCAATGGCACTAAGTATGCCATCAATAACTGTGGGAAATTTTATACCTCTGTGTAGATGCGCTTAAGGAGCAAAAAATAATTCTGCATGCACAACATTCTCCGATTTTGCTCTTTTCAAGTACGCGATAGTAATCTCATAAAAATCTTCTTCAGTCTTAGAGTTTTCATGCCCTCATATTATATATACAAAAAGCTTTGTAAGTTTTCGAATTTATACGCATCTCTGATGTCCTCCACCTGCGCATATTTTTCTTATTCGCAAGGCTTAACATTAGCTCGGGCGCTAATGTGCCCCCTACGTGAAGGTACAGCTCTGCCTTGGGAACAGCATCTATGAATTTCACAAGCGCATCATGATAAATGTCATTCCTTATGAATAGGTATATAAAAATGTTTTGCACGCAAGGGTGAGTTGAATTCCTTGGAAAACATGGAAGAATGGAGATAAAAATAGAGAGGCAATTAAATATAAAGGTGATAAGCGAGCACCTTAAAAAGAAGGAGCTTAGAAGCAATGTATAATGAGTGGGAGAATATGTAATCACCGACCACTCTTTTTAAGGAGTGGAACACGGATTCAACTACATGTCTATGCGAATACTTCTTTTTCCACTCTGGAGATTTGCTTTTTTCTAACATCCTCCTTCGCAATCCTCTTCTCGCTTTATTACGGATTGCAATGTATGGCTTTCCTCCCCTGCTCAGCACAAATCGGATATTTCTTATGGAATCGTAGCCATTATCGGCATAGCCCTCCTCTATTTTATCCGCATACCGCAAATTTGCCCTGTATTCCCAGCTCTTTTACTACTTCTTCAATAACCATGCGAATCCATTGTTTGGGAATTCTTCTTATACCCATGGATTTGTGCTCTCGTCTGGTATTTCCTTTAGTTTCATTTCCTTTCGTGTCTTGACCATATACTCCGCCAGCACTATCAGCATGATATGATGGTGTATTGCTTGTAAAATCTAATAAAACATAAATAAAAAATTGAAGTTACTGGATTTTTGTGGAGATCTAAATTTTTGAAAGCGTCACGTATAAATACCCATCTGCAATTTGAGAACTATGATTTCAAACTGGATAGACCTCGAGTCTGGAATTTTGAACGAGCACTCGAGCAGGGTTATCAGGAGAGCTTCGGATATGCGAGGTTTTTACAGGGATTCCGGGGCCCTAAACGAATTGATAGAAAAAGAAAACCCGGTGATATACGAGGTTTACGCCGTGCCAAAAGAGGGGGAAGGAGAGTTGTCTTACGGTGTGACTTTTCTTCATTCCGGCATTGTGGGAGACGAATTCTACATGACTAAGGGACACTACCACGAGAAAAAGGACAGGGCAGAGATATATATCGGAATTAGAGGAAATGGCTTGCTGCTCATGCAAAAAGGTGATGAAGTGAAATGGGTGGAGATGAAGAGAGGCACGATAGTTTACGTTCCTCCGTACTGGGCCCACAGGAGCATAAACACCGGTGATGATGATTTCGTGTTTTTGGCCATTTATCCTGGAGATGCAGGCCATGATTACGGGAGCATTGCCGAGCGTGGATTTGCAAAAATAGTGGTAAAAGTAGAGGGAGGATTCAGGGTGATACCTAATCCTGAGTACAGGTGAGCATTTGATATCGCAAATTATAAGAAAGATAGATTCGAAGGGATACAAGGGATACCGGGAGCTTACTGGAAAGAAAGAGAACATTGAAAATTTTGAGTTAAAAATCCTTCGTGTTCAGGGAGACCCCTTTGCATCACCGAGCGTCGTCAAGGTATCTATTGATTTCCGGTGGAAAAGTTATGGAAATTGCAGACTTGGAGTTGAGGATTACCTGTACAGGCGATTGCACAAAGCACTTGTGAAATACTCGGAGAGGTGTGGGGAGGGACACAGCTGTTTTCTGGGTGTGCCAAAGCCAAAGAATATAATGATAAAGAGAAGCGGGGTAGTTGCCAGAGACGATAGGGTAGAGTTTCGTTTTTGGGTTGGTCTTCCAGCCAGGCACAGGCGAGTTTTAGGTGGTGAAGCTGAGCGAATTATATATCAAAAGATACCTTCTGCTATTCGGGAGGTCATGTCTTTTCCCCATTCTTCCATTAAGGAGCATGTTATTTCTTGCGAGATGCAGGATTCTTTAAGGAATCAACTGGATAGCATGGGATTGGTTAGTTTCGTGCCAAACGGTGCATTGCTGCCGAGAAAGTGTGGAGATTGCGAAGAACCGTTGAGGAATGCGGTTCCATTTGAATCTCCACCAGAGCTTGAAGTTATCATGAAAACCGAGCACGGGGATATTGAGGGAATGGGAATCAAAAAAGGGATTACCGTGATTGCCGGAACAGCGTTTCATGGTAAGAGCACACTATTAAATGCATTGCTTGATGGAATCTACAATCACGTTCCCGGAGATGGGCGAGAAGGAGTAGTCACGAGAAGAGACGCAGTAAACATCAGGGCAGAAGATGGCAGGGCAGTTAGGTGCGTGGACATATCTTCTTTTATATATAACCTTCCAAACAACAAGGATACCGTGTGCTTTAACACGGATAATGCCAGTGGCTCAACGAGCATGGCTGCATCCATACAAGAATCCGTAGAAGCAGGTTCAAGGCTTATACTGATTGACGAAGATACCTCCGCCACGAATCTCCTGTTTTACGACGAGAGAACTTCAAAGTATTTCAAACACAAGACAGTTAGCACGGTTGTGGAAAACGCATCATCAATGAGGGAAAAGGGCGTATCACTGGTGATGGTTTCCAGTGGCTCTGCACCCATAATTCAGGTTGCTGACACTCTGATTATTATGGAAGATTACATGCCCCGTGTGTTGCAAATAAATGAAAACGCAGCTTTTGGGGAGTACAGTTTTCCAGCAGTTAGAAAAATTGTCAGGATACCCCGCTTGGAAAAACCAAAAATTAGAGGGTCATGGTTAACTGCACGGAGGTTATCGAGGCCGGTGAGATTGGAGGGAAACCATGCGCTGAGAGAAGAGTCGCAGATGAGCTATCTTGCAAGTCTGCTATCCATGTCCGGTAAATTTGAGGGTTTGACATCTGAAGAAATTGCAAAGAAAGTTGAAGAGCAGATTGATGATTTAAACTCTCTGGGTGATAATCCCGGGTTTGCTGAGATACGGGGTTTGGATTTTGTATTTGCTCTCAACAGAATGCCCGAGCTCAAAGCGCTTCATTAGATTCATTAATTTTCTCTATTTCTTCTTTTAGCATATTATATGTCTCTCTTATTGCTTGGGGTATCACTTTTGTATCCGATAGCACTGGCATGAAGTTAGTATCCCCGTTCCACCTGGGTACTATGTGCACATGCACGTGGTCCACTATTCCCGCTCCTGCTACTCTGCCCATATTCACACCCATGTTGAATCCTTCTGGGTTCATTGTGTTTTTAATTGCTTTAATCATTAATCTTACAAGCATGTTAATTTCAATAACCTCTTCATCTTTTAGAGATTCCCAGTTCCCCACGTGTCTGAAAGGTACCACCATAACATGCCCAGGATTGTACGGGTAGTTATTCATTATCACGAAAGCATGCTTTCCCCTTTTCAAAATAAGGTTCTTTTCGTCATTGTTTTCCTCTGGCAGAGTGCAAAATACGCACCCGTCAGGTTTTTCCATTTTTATGTATTCAATTCTCCATGGTGCGAACAGAGCCTTCATGTTCTCCGAATAATTGTGATTAATAATAACTTTTTGATTACTTTTTTGTTAGGGTGACGGCGTATATGCTCGCGGCAATTAGCCCTGCAAGAGAACTCGGGGCCACATTCAGATACATGGAAAGCCATATGCCTCCCAGACCGCTAACCAACGAGATGATAAACGCCCCGGCTATTGTTGTTGCCATTCCCTGAAAAATCCTGCGTGATGCCGCGGCGGGAACTACGAGTAAGGCATAAACTAAAATCGCACCCACGCATTTCAAAAGAGCAACCACTCCAACGGCTATTAGAACGTATAGCAGGGACTCGTAAAGCAAAACATGAACCCCGTTTGCTTCGGCACTTTCCGGGTCAAAAATCACGTAGAGCATCTTGCGGTAAAATATTATAAAAACAATAAGCAGTGTTATCACGGATATTAGAAGTATGTTAATGTCCTCTTCGGATAGAAGAAGAACATCACCTATTATCAATCCCCACGCCACAGAAGCGTACTCTCTTATCATTGATAGAAATAGAACAGCTATGCTCATCGAGAACGCAAACATGACACCAATGGCAATATCAACATCCTCCTTTTTGTAAGATGCATACCCTATCGCAAGGGCAACAAACACAGAAAATATTATTGCCACGATTAACGGATCCGCGGGAAAGAAGGATAAAGATATAAATATGCCAAGAGCTGCACCGGCCAGCGCACCGTGGGCGATTCCAGATACAAAAAATGTGCTTCCTCTAAATACAGAGAAACTGCCAATGGTGGCTGCCACGATAGCAATCAAAAACATTGCAATTATCCCTCGAATGACCAGGATATCAAACATGTCTATCCCCTCCCACAACATAGCAGGTTTCAGGAGTTCTTATCACCGGCACACGAGTGCCGTACAGCCGCTCCATATTTTCCTCATTAATCACATCCTTGACCATTCCAAATCCCAGCACTTTCTTTTTCAAGAGAAGCACATAGTCCGTGCATTCTACAAGGGGATTTATGTCGTGGATAACAATCAAAATTGTTTTTTCGTTCTTAAAGCTATGGAGCAGGTGTATGAGAGATGTCTTTGTCTTTACATCAGTTGCTGAAAATGGTTCGTCCAAAATTAGAATATCTGGGTCGGTTACTAATGTTCTTGCAAACAGAACTCTTTGCTGCTGCCCCCCGCTTAGCGCATCAAATCTCCTGTTCCAGTAATCAATCATGTTAACCATTTTTAGAACTTCTTTTGCCTTCTTCACATGTTCTTTTTTCACCCCACGAACATTTGATACCAGAGGCATAAGCACTACATCTTTGACTGTTACAGGCACGTTGGTGTTAATCCTCTCTCTCTGCGGGAGGTAGCCAATTACCCTTTTTCCCTCTTTTGGATTTTTTCCCATGATCTTAATTTCCCCCTCATACGGAACCATTCCCATTATTGCTTTTAACAGCGTTGTTTTTCCAGCCCCGTTTGGGCCCATTATGGTAACAAAGGAAGGGTGCTGGATTTCAAGATTTATGTTTTCTATCGCAATACCCTCTCTATACCTTACAGTCAGATTCTTAAGTTCTATACTGTTCATGCACTCTCCTCCGGAGGTATTGGCTTGCCATGGGGACAAAATTTCGGGTTTCCGAGGTAGTCCCCTATTTTATCTACTATCGAGTCATCTATTAGCCCCTGTATTTTTGTTGCACAGGCACATGCCTCGCTCAAACCAATGCCTGTGTTGTAGAGAAGGGTCTCAATAATTCTGTGATTCCTTATTATCCTTTTAGCTACATGCTCTCCCTCATCGGTCAGTTTGTATTCCTTTCCTGCTTTCTCTAAAAATCCATATTTTTCCAATTTTTTTATAGTTTCAAAAGCTGTGGGTCTGCTCACACCCATCTGCTCTGCAAGAGTTTTGGGAGTTATCGCGGAACCCGTTTCGTAGATTTTGATGAGGTACCTTCCGGCCGCTTCACTGAGCATCGTTAGGTTATACCTAACGGGATATTTAATTTTTCCCGCACCACATTTTCTCGTATCTTCGCAAAACAATTGAGCCCCACGTAAGTCCTATCACTGCAGAGGTTAAATTTGCAGAAACTATCCCTATCCATATCCCCGCCAGACCGTATCCCAACAATATGCCGAGGACGTATGTAAATAGTATCTGCAGAACAACTGTTCTCATTATATTCTGTGCGAGAGAATACATTCCCTTTCCGATTCCCCTGAACATGCTGGATGTTAGCATTCCTCCAGCCATGCCCGGAAAGAAAAGAACCACGTATCTGAGAAATTCTATTATGCCGGGTGCCAAACTGGAAGAGCTTTCTGAGTAGGTGAACAGGTATGTGAGCTGGGGTGCAAATATCCATATGAGCGTTCCTATAACAATGCCTATTATGACGCCTATCTTCACAGCGTAATAGTAGGCTGTTTTCAATTTTGCGGCATCTCTTGCTCCAAAAGCAGCTCCCGTTACTGAAGTTACCGCTGCGGCCAGTCCCATCATGGGCACTGCTGCGAGCATTATAACCCTCCAACCGCTTGAAAAAACAGCCATCCCATAGTCTCCCCCTGCCATTATAACTATCGTGTTAAGCACTATCATGGTTAAAGAGATGGAAATTTGAGATAAAGAGGAGGGTAACCCAACGGAAAAAATTTCCTTTAACACGGTAAAATTTCTGTGAAAATACCTGAGGTTCATCTGCACGTACGTGTCTCTTTTATGAATTAACCAGTAGAGGATTATGATTGAATTTGTGGATATAGCTATCATTGTGGCTATCGCAGCACCAACCACGCCCATGTTAAGAGTGAATATGAAAAATGGGTCAAGAACCATGTTCAGGGCAGAAGATATGAGCATGAGGTACATTGCCCTTTTCGTGTCTCCTTCTCCCCTGAGAATTGCACTGCCAAGATTTGAGATGAATATCAACGGTGACCCAACAATGATAACGGTTCCGTATGCGGTTGCAAGTGCGGTTACATCTTTTCCGGCACCCATGATTGTAAATACACTGTGTAAAAATGGAAGTATTGAAAAGCTAATCACGCTCCCAATAACAGTTCCCGCAATTAGCGTGTGTTCCGCTGCGTTACTTGCCCGGACCCTGTCATTGGCACCTATTGCACGGGATATTGCAGAGCTTCCTCCCACCCCCAGACCCATGGCTATGGATGTGAGTATGAGCATAAAAGGCATGAACAAGCCCACCGCAGCCAGCGAATCCGGGCCAATCCCGGAGACCCAAATTCCATCAACGAAGCTGTATAGTGTTTGAAACAAACCTCCAATCATTATCGGCACGGAGATTTTTATTATTGCTTTTTTTGGGTCGCCAGTTAGTATTTCCACGTTTTTCCTATGCTTTTCTTTCATCAACATCCCTCAAAATCTCATCAATCTTTTTTTCAGTTTCAGAGAGAAGTTTTTCAAGCTCGTTCTTTTTCTCACCATTTATGTAGTGCAGATTTTTTATCAGTAACTCACATTTTTTTATTAGTCTGTATCCACCCATTTCTCTGAAAACTCCAAGGTTTCTCAGAACCGCTTTTGCTTCTTCCACCTCATCTCTGTGTTCTTCAAGGTATCTTTTCCCCTCCGGAGTTATTCCGTATATTTTCTTATCCCTTCTACCATGTTCTTTTATTTCCACGTATTTCTTTCTCAGCATGGTTGATAGAGTTGGATATATGACCCCCGAGCTCGGCCGTTCTACCCCGTACTTTTTTTCTATTTTTTCTGCAATACCGTATCCATGAATATCGCCACTTTTTAGTATGTCCAGCATAATTAGCATTAGCTTTTTTCTACGCTCCTTGTTCATGCAATCACTACCCTTACGATATGTCTGCAGATATGTAAGCAGATATATCTATATATACTTTCTGCAACGGAGGTTGTATTTAGTTTCAAGTTCTTTGACATATTGATTTCTCAGGATTGAATGTTAAATGCTCGGAATTTAGAGTTGTCATAATCTTAGGGTTAGTTGAAACCCTGCTGAAAAATAAAATAGTGGAAATTAATAAAAGATGAGCAGGAAGTTTGATTTGATAAACACCGTAAATGTATGATTAAGAGCAATGAAGAGAGCTAAAATTCCACTTTACAGGAGAGAATTCAAGTCAGGAACCTCAGGGGATTTCTATTACTTAGAGCTGGCTTATTATCTTTATGCGTACCTTTACCCTGTTTTTATCTCTTTTTCCCATGTTTTTCGAGGAATTCAACTTGCCCCATAGTATCACAAATCTTAAATAGCACGTTGCCAATATGATTGCCCATGGAAGAGGAAGGCATCGTTGATTTGCCAATGCGCCTTTTAATTGTTGCAGCAATACTCGTGTTCACAGTACCTGTTGTTCTGGGCGTTGTTAATTATTACTCCGCAGCAGCAGATGAAGAGCAGCTGGCTGCAGGTGTCAATTACTTAAAGCAGCAAATTAAAATAGTGTTCGCCCAGGGGGATAATGCCTCGATGGTCGTGAGGGTATCATTTCCTTATGGTACAGATTTTGTAAAAATTGGAGGAAAACTGGGAACGGCGGATGCGCACCTCATAAAATATAAAATGAGAAATGGGGTGGAAAGATACACTGTGGTCAACTACGGAAATCTGGGAATTCAAATGACGGATAATGGCAAGACACTCTGGATCGTGGGCGGAACGTACAATCTGGTCATTACCAAAATGAAAGCGCCTATTGATTTGAATGGCGATGGATTGCTTAATGATTATTACATAAATATTCAGGTGAGGAAAGTATGATTGATTTTGTGCTTTCTAAAATTACTGTCTCTATACTATCTTTGTCGTTGATAGCTCTGGCGATTGGATACTTTATATACATTGACGAAGCAGCATACGATACTCAGGCTCAGCAAATAGCTAACATGGTAGCGTCTAGAATTGACGAGATAGCCTCTCAAAACATGGAAGTAAAGGCACTGTTTGTGTACAACTCAAGCGAGGGGATACAACTACCCCCGAGAATTGGAGGGCAGTACTACACGCTGTACATTGGTAGCAGGGCAGTAACGATAAGGTTAGAAGGACGAAACACGTATGGGTACACAGCATACATTCACGCTCAGGTTTACACGTTTAATCCAAAGATATTAGATGGGAAAAAGGTAACCAGTGAGATGCTTTACCAGCTGCAGGTATCAAAAGGGCCTCTTAGAACACACACCCAGGCATTCTACGTGGAGCAAAAGTACATGCTGGTGGATGGGTTGTGGAAATACGTAACTTTTGTGTATTTAAAATAATATTTGATTTTAAAATCTCCACCATCTTTGTTGAGCGCTAAATAATGGAAAAAGAGAAGATAAGAGATTTAAAAAACACGGCTGCCAGTACCCACCACTCCCTTTACCCGGGCCCCCGGCGCTATTGCAGTATGTGCACCTATCATTGTTCCCACATCAATGCTCACATTTATGCCGGTATGCACATCATCACCCATGATAACTCCCAGCTTTCTGCGTCCAGTATCCACAATATTACCTTTTACAGGCACCTTGATGTTTTTCTCGTCCAATCTCAAATTGGCTATTTTTGTTCCAGCACCCAGATTACATCCCTCACCAATTATTGAATCTCCAACATAGTTAAAATGAGGAACCTTTGAACCTCTCATCACTATGGACGCTTTCACCTCGCACGCATTGCCTATGTGGCAGTCGTCTCCAATTACAGTGTACGGCCGTATATACGCGTTTGGTCCTATTTTGCAGTTTTTACCTATGAAAACAGGACCTTCTATGTAAGTGCCACTCATTATCTTTGTACCTTCCCCAACGCACAGGTTGCCGTGAATCGTCACACCTTCCTCAACTTCACCGCGAATTTCACAATTCATATTATCCAGCAGTTTTCTGCTAACTTCAAGTATGTCCCAAGGCATTCCCAAGTCCATCCAAAGCCCATTGTATCTCACAATTTTCACCACCTTCTCCCTTGCAAGAAGGTTTATGGCGTCTGTAAGTTCTATCTCTCCCCTGGGAGACACATGCACAGAATGCAGCTTATCAAATATGTCCCTGGTGAAAATGTATATACCTGCATTAACCAATCCAGAGGAGCCCGGAACTTTCTCCTTTATTTCCCGCAAATTCTCTGAGCCTACCAGCAACCCATATCGCTCTGCGTTATCCTTATACACACCCACGAGAGCATTTTCGTACTTCAAAACCTCTTTTATAATTTTCCCATCAAAAAGCAAATCTCCGTTAACCACCAAAAATCTGTCATCATCAAATTGCTCAGCATAAAGCACGGCGTGTCCTGTACCCATTCTTTGCTCCTGGTAAACATAATCTATTTTCGCACCTCTGTACCTGTTTCCAAATCTTTCCACTATACGGCGCCCCTCGTACCCTATCAACACGCTTATTTTATCTATTCCCGCATCTACAATGGCATCTAACACGTATTCAATTATTGGTTTATTCAAAACAGGAATCAGCGGTTTTGGCCTTGTATCCGTTAATGGCCACATCCTCGTACCTTCCCCAGCGGCTAAAATGAATGCGCGCATGGGAAGTGAAAAGATGGAAAATATAAAAATATTGGCCACTTCATACGGAAGAAGATAAAAAGAACGGGGATCAGCGGTGATATTGATTAACCATGGAATTAATCGGAACATATATAATAGTCCATTGCATTTAACGGCTGCATGAACTTTCACCTGCACAGCACATGGAGCGATGGCGTTTACACCCCCGAAATAATAGTGAAAGAAGCCATAAAGAGAAAGATAGACAAGATTGCAATTACCGACCATTACCAGACATCCAAAACGGCATCACTGCCACCCAAGTACCTGAAAATGTACGTTGAGGACATAAAAGCACTCAGGAAAAAGTACGGGGGGGATATAGACATATACATAGGCCTGGAGATAGATTTTTCACCAAGAACGGACATAGAGAATCTACCTGAATTTGAGGACGTGGATTTTCTACTTTTTGAGTATGTGCAGGACGAGCTGTGGGACGGTTACCCGCTCTGGATGCTCCTTGATCTCCGCAAGAAATACGAGCAGCCCGTGATTCTGGCGCACAACGAGATAAGCAGAAATTTCAAAGATGTGGATTACACTTCATTGGCAAGGGTAATGGAGTCGGATAACATCGGGGTAGAACTGAACACAAATTACAATTACACGAAATTGGACATGCCGTATTATCGCCTGGCTGAAGATTTTTTTGCAGTGCTGAGGGATTACAGGGTTCCAATCTCTGTGGGTAGTGACATGCACGATGATTTGAACGAGCTTGCACAGGTGGAAGATGCTTTTTCGTTCATACAGGACTTGAAGCTGGAGAATAATTTCAAGTTATTTCTAAGCGAGGTGAGCAGATATGAAGGATAAAGTAGCAATTGTTTGTGGTGCGAGCAGGGGAATTGGCAAAGCAATAGCTGAAGAGTTCTTCATGAGAGGTGCCAAGGTGGCCATATGTGCCCGTAACGAAGAAAGATTGCTGGATGTTATGCGTTCCTTGAGCTTCAGGGCAGTTAACGAGCTTCATGACAGGGATGCGGTTAATAGGATAATAGCCATACCTGCTGATGTTCGCGATTATGGCTCACTGCAGAGAGTATTCAAAGAAACAGTGGAAAATTACGGCACGATACATATCCTTGTGAATAATCACGGGGGCCCACCGGCGGGGTACTTTGAAGATTTCACAGATGAGGACTGGTTCGATGCGATAGACCTCGTTCTAATGAGCGTGGTTCGCGCAACAAGGCTTGCGGCGCCGTACATGAAAAAGCAGGGCTGGGGGAGGATAATAAACATCACATCCATGAGCGTGAAACAGCCCATAGACAATCTCCTGCTCTCCAATTCTCTTCGTTTAGCTGTTGTTGGTATGGCAAAAACACTATCAACTCAATGGGCAAAATATGGAATAACGATTAACAACATAGCTCCAGGACCAACCAGGACGGAGAGACTCGAAGAGCTTAGCAGAGCAAAAGCAGAAAGAGACGGGATAACTTACGAGGAAGCACTTTCAGAATGGGTCAAAGACGTTCCAGTGGGACGCCTTGGAAAACCGGTGGAAGTAGCAAAACTGGCAGCATTTTTGGCAAGTGAAGACGCATCGTTCATCACAGGTACAACTATACAGGTGGACGGGGGAGCCGTGCGCTTTGTGCTGTAAACAAAGTAAATTTAAATAGTGCGTTATCCTTCTATTTTTAAGCAAAGAATATTATACTATAGTTTCTTAATGTACAGTATGGACATTCGCACCGAGAAAAGTTCCGCAAATTTCCGAGAAGACCATGTATTGCTGGTGTACATGGGTGCAGCCATGGTAATATTGGGCGCAGTTTTTCTTCTTGTTATGGATTTCATTGCAAGAGTTTTGATTTTTTTGCTTGGACTCTTATTATTGATTGGGGGTGCCCTATTTCTGATATATGGTATTTACCACCCCTCTAACAAATACCGTAAAATGATTTTGGGAATCGGTATATTTTCGCTCATCACGGGCATTTTAGCTTTGGCTATTCCAGACATTATGGCTTCGTTAATCACGTTGATAATTGGAATTTTCTTCGCTGCATATGCACTCATTGCGTTCATAGCATCTTATATAAATAAAGAGAGACGCAGCAATAACATTGGGGTAGGGGCAATAAATTCCATGTTCTCTATCTTGGTCTTCGCGCACTGGCCCCATAGCAGCATGGCAGTAATAGGTTTCTTCATAGCACTGGACTTTGTAGTTGGTGGAATCTGGCTGCTGATCCTGGCAAGGGATGTGAAAATGGAAAAAATATACGAAGGTAAAATATAAGTAGCGGGCCCGCCGGGATTCGAACCCGGGTCGTGGATTCCGAAGACCCACAGTCTATCCTGGCTAGCCTACGGGCCCATATTCAACTATCAAAGGTAATTATGTGAACAGATATTATCTTTCCGCTGAAAAATCATCAGCACCGCCAGAAATATCCACATGAGCGATTTAAATGGCAATACAAAAACAAATAAAAATAATTAGAAGTATGTGGCCATATTTCTATTTTTTAGGAATTAAAAGCTTTATCTCCACAAGATTATCTCCCGAGCATTCTTCGATTAGTATGTCCTTTGCACCTGTCACATCTGCTATTTTTTTAAGAATGGCATAAGATGCCTTTACCATTCTTGTAACCTTCACCGCAACCACGTACTCTCCAAAGAAATTTTCTGCAATTTCTTTAATTTCAAACAGGTGCTCGTCCATCTTACCAAATTTTTCGTTCAGTTTCCTAACAGCAGCTTCAGGATTCATGATATCACCTCAATCGCAGGTTCCTTCACGACAAGATGCGCTCTCCGTGGCGTTCATCTTCAAATATTCATCTGGAAACAGTTTCAACTGTGTCATCTCTCTATCCTTTCTCTCGAAGAGGGATTCCACTTCTCTGGTACCATGGTGTATAACCTGCTCGCTTTTACTTTTATCCCTGTAAATGGTAACTCCCTTGCACTTCAACCGGTATGCCAGAGTATAAACGCGCTCCACATCGTCTATCGTGGCGTTGTTTGCCAGGTTAACTGTTTTACTAACTGCATTATCCACATGTCTCTGAAACGCCGCCTGCATGGCCACGTGCCATTCTGGCGCAATTTCATGGGCAGTTTTAAAAACTCTGCGCACTTGCTCTGGCACGTTAACATCTCTTAGCGTTCCGGTCCTGGCTATTTGCATCATAAGTTCTTCCGAGTAAAAACCCTGCTTCTTGGCAAGCTCCTCAAATAAGGGATTTACCTCCAACAATTCCTCACCGTTCAAAACCTTTCTGACAAAGACTATGGCAAATAGAGGCTCTATGCTTGAAGAAGTGCCGGCTATTATTGAAATCGTGCCCGTGGGCGCTATCGTCGTTGTGGTTGCATTCCTTATTTTTATTCCTTTCTTCCACCACTCGCTGCCTTCCCACGCTGGGAACACGCCTCTTTTCTCCGCAAGTTTCATGCTCGCCCTGTGCGATTCGTCGTTTATGAATTTCATCACTTTCTCCCCTAACTTCACCGCTTCCTCGCTGTCGTACGGTATGCCCAACTTTATCAGCATCTCCGCCCAGCCCATTACCCCAAGACCTATTTTTCTCGTCCTTCTGGTCACAAGCTTTATTTGGGGCAGCGGAAAATTATTTGCGTCAATAACATTATCTAAAAAATGAATTGCAACATGAACAACCTTTCTCAGTTTATCCCAGTTAATTCTTGAGTTTTCAACGAACAGGGATAAGTTTATCGAGCCCAAATTGCACGATTCGTAAGGGAGCAGGGGTTGCTCACCGCAGGGATTGGTGCTCTCAATCTCCCCCAAATGCTTCGCAGGATGCCTCCGATTAATCTCGTCTATGAATATTATTCCCGGGTCCCCGGTCTTCCACGCCTGCGTCACTATCAGGTTCCAAACCTGTCTCGCCTTTATTCTTTTTACCTCTTCCCCAGTACGGGGATTTCTCAGAGGGTAATAATCATCATTAAGCAACGCGTCCATGAATTCATCCGTTATTGCAACGCTGATGTTGAAATTACTGAGCACTTTATTCTCGGAATCCTTCGAAGTGATGAAATCCACAATATCGGGATGATGCACGTTGAGCACGCCCATGTTCGCTCCTCTTCTCTTGCCTCCCTGCTTAATCACGTCAGTGGCCACGTCAAACACGCGCATGAAAGATAGCGGGCCCGATGCCACGCCCATGGTACTTGCCACCACGTCTCCCTTAGGGCGCAATCGAGAAAACGAAAATCCTGTTCCGCCGCCGCTTTTATGAATCATTGCCGCGTACTTCACAGCATCAAAAATCCCTTCTATGCTATCTGGCACGGGTAGAACGAAGCACGCACTCAATTGGCCTAATTTCGTGTTTGCGTTCATCAAAGTGGGTGAGTTGGGAATGAACTCCCTGTTTACCATCACGGAGTAAAAAGATTTCATCGTATCTTCCACGAGGTCCCACCTTCTCTTTAATATGGATAATAACTCCCCGAATGGCACTCTCATGTGCCCATTCCTGTTTAACTCCGAAAATGCGCGGTGAAGCATCTCAAGCTCGTATTCGCTAATTTCCAGCCTGCTTTTTTTAATTGCAGTATCTTTTCTGCTCTGCTTGCCCCTCGGGTCGTAAACCTCCTCACAGTATAGAATGTCCACTAACGCAACAAAACGAGCAGCGCGATAAAACATCTCCCTTGGGGTTTCGATAATATTTCCCTTTTCGTCCCTGAGCAGATAGCGAGACTCCAGAACTTTCAGAGCGTTAATACCTAACTTTAAATCATCATCTATTCCCAGTATTTTTTTCTCTTCTCTGAGTTTTTTATGTTTTTCCCGGTACAGTATGTACGCTTTTGCAGTCTTTGGATAATTTGAGTCCATGAGCACCTCTTCAACCATGTCCTGAATCTCTTCCACTTCTGGAACTTCTTTGTTCATTTTTTTCTCCACAAGTTCGGCAAGGGTATTTGCCACGGACCCGGGGTTATCCACCTCACGCGTTTCTTCAAGCGCCTTTTTTATGGCCTGCTCGATTTTTTTTCTATCATAAAGCACGAGCTCTCCGCTTCTCTTTCTAACTAACGTGGGCATAACAGCACATTAATAAAGAAGATAAAAAGGTATGCATTGAAATTGAAAGGCTCACCTCACAAAATTCTGGCTTCGTAATTTGATATTACTTCGTAAGCTGCTACCCATGCCATTATGGTATCTGGATATATGGAAACAACATCCTGAGCGAAACCCGTGTTACTCAGAAAATCGCCCTTCGGAAAACCCCCTATAACAAAAATCATATCCTCAGTAAAAGAATATTCCGATAATTTTACTTTCCTTCCCTTTTCTGATAGAAGAACCGCGTTGTTGCCAATGCTGCTCACCAGAGATGATAGAGACATCTTTTCAACTCGCATGAGAGGCGAATCGCAGTTTGGCACGCATCCGTTGTGAAGGAGGTTTTCCATTAACCCAACAAATCGGGGATATGATTTTGGAAGCCGGGTTTCCGGGGAGATGTATATCACATCATTGTTCCGGGTGTGCACGTACACTCTCAACCTGCCACTCCTGTTCAGTATTGATTCCTGTGCGTTCATCAGGAAAAAATGCACGATGTCCGGGCGCCCCCTTCTTTCTGCCTCCACTCCATACTTGCTGCGAATTGCCTGATGATGATAGGTTGAGTCTAAAAGCAGATTAGAGGGCCTTTTTTTCCGCAAACGCGCGTGTTTAACCACCGCAGGATGCCCCTGTATCTCCTGAGGCACCAGCTCCAGTTCCGCATCTCCCAGTATTAAGTGCATCATCCGAATATTGCCCCCATTCCGAAAGATGCCGCGTCTTCGGCATCCTTTATCTTCGTGTATATATTTTCCGCATCACTGCCCTGCAACTCGAATTTTCCTGCCAGTTCCCTCGCTCTCTTCAAAGCATCTTCACTACCCTCCACAACCACGTACAGGGATTCATCCAAACCGAGAGACGCACCGTCTCTTTTTATTATTGTCTGCCGGGAAATGGTGTCATCTCTGTACATCTCCTCAATTTCCTTCGCACCTTTTGGAAACTTGAATACCGCGTACATCACTATCACCGGGATTAGCAAGGATACAGATTACTTAAATGTTTTTGTGCATTAAAATTTGATTTGGAGGAATTCACTGGAAGAAAAATCGCCTTAGGTCAGACATCAGATCAGTCTCTGGGTTGAAACCTATCTCTTTAGCCCTGTTTATGTTTGCATACGATCTCTTGATATCCCCTGCACGGGGATGAGCGTATTTTATTCCCACATCCTTCCCGCTGAGAGATATGATTATTTTCGCAAGCTCGTTTATGCTCGTCTCCCTCCCCGTTCCGCAGTTGTACTCCCCCTCTGCTTTTTTCTCCAGTGCCAATTTTATCAATTGAACCACGTCGTGCACGTTCACAAAATCTCTGGTCTGCGTTCCATCCCCGTAAATTATCAGCTCTTCTCCTTTTTTTGCACGGTCCACGAATATTGAAATCACACCGGAGTACGAATTGTTAGGGTCCTGCCGAGGGGAGAATATGTTGAAAGGCCGCACAGATGCAACTTTTATCCCGTACAGTTCTCCGTAGAGCAAAGAGTACCTCTCGCCTGTCAACTTGCTCAACCCATACGGGCTTTTTGGAGCTTTTGGGTGCTTCTCATCAATGGGTAAATACTGCGGCTCTCCGAATATGGCTGCGGAAGACACGTATATGAATTGCTCCACGTCGTGCTTTCTCGCGTATTCTAAAAGATTGATTGTGCCCATGACGTTGTTATCCGCGTCGAATTTTGGGTTTTCGACGCTTTTCACCACGCTCACCTGCGCCGCCGCATGGATTATTGCGTCTATCTCGTAATCTTTTAACATCGCTTCTATATCTCCGCGAATATCGCCCACAATCTGGGTATACCTGCTGGGTATAATGTCGATTCCAACTGCTTCTTTCACATTCTCCACAAGATACGAGCCTAACTGCCCCGATGTGCCGGTGATCAGAATCATAAGGTAGGTAAGGTGAATCATGGTTATTACCTTAACCATGTTGTTAGGAAAAGAAATGTACAAATTTTGGGGGAAATTTGGAATCAAAAACTCAGCAGCAACATCTTTTTTTAAGAAACCCTCCAGGCAAGCACCGACCAGAATGCACAAGGAGATATCAAAGAGTGTAATTTTTTCGAAGGAATAGGGGTATCTGATGTATTGTATATCCTCATATACAGGCGTATTTTTTAAGAAAAATGTTTTCTTTTTAAGAAGAAATTTGGAATGGAGAATGCATTTGAGATGCTGTATAATTCGGCATTTCTTTCAACATTTTACCTTGCCGAGCGTTCTTAAAAAGATTTTAAGAACAATGGGAATTCCCTATTTTACACATTCCGTTAAAAAATTTGTTTTAGCAGATAAATTTTCTTTCTTAAAAAGTGCATCACAATTTTAAGAAAAAAATGCCATTTTTTAAGAAACTTTTCTTAAAATTTTAAGAAAAATCGTCACGCATTTTAAGAAAGCCCTCGGTACCACCTGCAGTGCCACATGGGATGGCTGTTTTTGGAAAAATTGCGGGCAAAAGTTAATTAATTTCTGCTCTTTACACATAGCGTGGAATCTGAACACGAGAGTAAAATATCCACCGCACTGAATTACAACATCTGGGGATTTATACTTGAGAGGTATAAGCTCTCCGAGAAGATGAAATTTGATATTTTCTTCTATTCACTCATCTTAATTGCATTTATACTGGATTTCTATGTGATGGAAGAAAATCTGGTGTTTTTCTCCTACACCCTCATATTTGGAATTTCCCTTATGCTCAACGACAAGAAATTCTACGAGATAAAAGAGGTTTGTGTGTGGGAATTTCTGCTTGGGGTAATTGCGATAATTGCATCTTTTACCATCGTTACTCCTATTAAATGGCATTTTGTCCCCGGAACGAGATGGTTCGGCGTGTTCAACGGCGGAATTTTCATAATCGGCTATTTTCTTCTTTTCTACGGTATTCGCAAATATCGCATTGTTCTTCCATTCTTGATATTCTATGGTGCAATCGTGACCCTCAACGGCACGTGGGGATTCGTAGTCAATGACTTTGCGAAGGAATACATAGCCCCTATAGCTTCGCATCTTGCATATTCTTTCCTCGATTGGCTTGGCTATCCTGTAAGCATATCCGGCACTACGATAACCATAATAAGCCAAGATGGCACTCCAGTTTCCGCGACCGTGGCCGGCGCGTGCTCCGGCATCGAAGGTATGACCCTCTCCGCAGTGATGCTCATCGGGTTGCTCATGGGATCAAAAATGAAATACCTCTGGAGAACAATGGTAATAACAATCGCGGCTATTATTATGTTCTTCATAAACGTGCTTAGATTAATACTTATCTTCGTAGCGGCGTATTACTGGGGTCACGAGGGACTTGATCTATCTCATCAATGGCTTGGAAATATAATGTTTCTTCTGTTCATATTGGGATACTGGTACGCATTGGATCGGCTTTTTCTGAGAAAAGGAGACGAGGGAAATGGCACACCAGAGGCTGTTTAAAGACACTCTTCTAACTCTCATCACCCTTGTGGTATTTGGCTCCACAAATTTCATATTTAACGTGGTTGTGGGCCGCGTATATGGAAGTGCGTACTTGGGGATGGTTTGGACTGCATTATCCACATCTCTTCTCCTATCTTATGCAATTTCCACAAGCTTCCCGGGCGCTGTGGCAAAATATGTTAGCGAATATTTGGGAAGAAAAAGAGAAAACGATGCAAACTACGTTCTAAAATTGGCTCTTTACTACGGGACAATAATCGCAATCGCAATGACAATCTTTGCTGTTGTTTTTGCCGATTATCTCTGTGATTTATTTAATATGTCAAAAACTATTTTTTTGCTCTCGGTTCCAATTATATCACTCTATGGAATCTATATGATCCTAAAGATGGCCTACTATGGATACAGAAACGTACAGAAATATTTTAAAAATGAGCTCGTGGCTGACTCTTTGTTTTTCATTGCTTTGGGCGCAATAATCATTTTTAAATGGGACACATACATTTTTTTACCGTATCTCGTATTGTACTCGGTGTTCATATTTTCGGCAATGAGATTTTTTAATATGAAACTAAAAAGCACAGGTGAGAGAAAAAAAGAAATCAAAAAAAGCTTTTTTGCTTTCGCTGGTATTTCTTTTATTGGAACCTTTTCATCCATGGCGATGCGCAGCCTCTCTATAATGATCAGTAGTATATACATTCCTGCAAGTGATGTTGGATTTCTCTCTGCTGCTTTCTCTATCAGTGCGATTTTTTTTCTGTTTCCAAACGCTCTTGGTCGCGTGCTAATGCCAGAGTTCTCATATAATTTCGGTAAAGGGAACAAAGAGCAATTAGTTAGTCTTCTGAACAAATCCACTGAATATCTTGCAGTGTTCGTCACGATAATCAACTCCTTAGGCATAATTTTTGCAAGGTTAATTGTATGGATCTTCTACGGCGATAAATACATGAATTCTGTCCTCCTATTACAAATTTTGCTTATGGCATACTGGTTCACCATGGTGGGGCGCCCGGCGGTTTCCGTGCTCTCAGGAACGAAGTATATACATATTCCCAATATTGGAGGTTTGCTAGCCCTTATAATAACCATAGGAATATGGATCTTTTTCATACCCGTATTCGGCGTTATAGGAACTGCCGTTGGATATTATATAGGTGTATTGTGCAACATGATGATCATTTTGATTTTTTCTAAAAAGTATTACTCTTTAAATTTAAGCGGTCTGGTTAAGGGATACCTTTGGATTTCATTGATTTTTGTACCCTTTTTAATTAACCATGACCTTCTATTGGTCTTGCTTCTGTCACTTGGTGTTTTTGGAACATATCTGTTTTTAAAAAGAAAATACATTTCTAATTTGCTAATTAAATCAAACTTAATCTTTAAAAAAAGGTTTGCTTCAAACAAAAAATGAAAATTATTATTAATAATGCGTTCATTCCACACCTATATGCACAAATCAAAAACACATATCTTGTCAATTACATTTATAGCTTTATTTGCGATAACCCTACGATACTATATTATTATTAGTAACGGAGTTTCACATGAAATCGGCGTTGACAGTTTTTTCTACCATTCTGAAGCAAATGTTTTGATGTCATATCACACCTTCACATGGTGGATCCATCCACTTTCATTTTGGGGACTTTACCCCTATTCTGATTCACCAGCCGCCCCAACATTTGTAGCCCAGATGTCTATGCTATCTGGATTAAATATTGAGCAAGTGGTATTATTGTTTGACTATGCCATTGTATTTTTTGGAGTACTATCAATGTATATTTTAGCGCTCAGGATAAAAGATAATTTTATGTTCACTACCTTCTCAACCTTGACTTTTGCACTTGCACCAATCATTGTTTTGGGCACCATTTGGTCAATAGGGGAGCGGGGATTTCTGGTGTACTCCATACCCACTATTGTTTTGCTTATGTTATATATTTTAAATAGAAAATCTATAGGGCGTATATTTGCTCTATTGACATTATATTTTTTTGTAATTACCACTGTGCACCTCATGTCAATATTTTTGTATGGCCTATTTTTCGCGTTAATATACATCCTGCTTTCCAATCGTATATCTTTTCTAAGAAGCATAAAGTATTTCTTAAATAAAAACATATTTCTTAGTGCAATTGTATCAATAAGCATCATTCTTTTGGCGTTATATTCCCTTTTTATAATTAATACTTTCGTTGAGTTGCCATTTGCATTTTCTATAGATGCATACACCTACTCCGCACTACTAAAAGGTACTAGTCCCTTAATTATTTTAATCAATATTGGGGTTTCTCTCAGCGGTGGCGTAGGGTTATTATTACCAATATTTTTACCGATTGGATTACTATATGTGATTTTCAAAAAGCGATTTAACAAAGCAGAAAAATTCTTATTTTGGGTTTTTATTTTTTCATTGCCGATTATTATAAATAGGCTATATTCAAGACCAATTATGGTATTTTTATGTTCCATATTTGTAGGATTTGGAATTTGGTGGATTTTGAAAAAAATCAAAATACCAAGCGTAGCATTCAACCAGTTACTTAAAGTATCCATTATTTTGTTACTTCTCATTTCTTCCACGATGTTTACCATTTGGTATGTAGATTATCAATTTTATGAAAAATCAGTAGAATCCTCAGCGGTAAATTATACTTTTTATGCCTCAGAACCAACCTATGAAATAGGAATATATCAAAGACAAAACTTAAAAAAGATTTGGGTTACCAATGACTGGCTTACTGGCCAAAGAATACAAGCATATTCGGAGGTACCCGAGCAACCCGGTACGCTGGGGAGTCCACTACTTTATAATCCCGTTTATTTTCACTTGGTCTCTAATACTTCAGTATTAGGAATTAAAAGAGTTTCTGATAATACTAAATATTTTGGTTACCTTTATTATTCAAGTTACTACATTAAACAATATAATGATTACATGTCTCTATTTTCCTCTTACCCAGATAGTTCAAATGCCAAACAGATAATAAAGAGATATAATATTTGTTATATGGTTGTTTATTTAGATGGAAATAATATTACGTTGTGGCATTCACAAGGAGTGAGAAAAAGCACCTTTTTGTCAAATATAAACACAATATTATACAAAGTATATGAGAATAATAAATATGAAGTATATTTTTCTAATTAGCCTTTATTGCTCTTTTATTTCTTCAAAGATAACTTTAACAAAATTATACCACGTAAACTGCTCTGCTCTTTTCTTTCCTTTTATAATTAAATCATCTCTTAAATCATCTTTATTTAACAGCTCATTGATCCAGTATGCCCATGCTTCGGGATCATCCGGATCTATTAATAAAGCGGCATTGTCTGCAATTTCTCTCATCACGGGTATATTGGAAGCAACAACAGGAATGCCAATTTTCATACTTTCAATTAGAGGTAACCCAAAACCCTCAAATTTTGTAGGAAATAAAAATATATCGCTTTTAGTATATGAATATATCACCTCTTCGTATGGAAGATAGCCTACAAATATAACATCTTCCTCTAAATGAAATCTGTGTATTAAATCTTCTATTTTTCTTTTATATCCATTTATATTTTTATATTTGCCAATAGGGAAATTTCCTATTACTGCAATCTTAAAGTCATTTAGATGATATTTGTTTTTGAGAATTGACATTGTTTTAATTAGTAATTCAACATTTTTATATGGCCTCAAAACGGAGACAAACAACCCGATTTTATTATTTTTCCAATCAACTAGTGAATCAAACCTTTTGGATTTTTGCGGAGTAGGTATATCTACCCCAAGATAGGACACTTTAATTTTTTGAGGAGACAAACTTGTATTTTTCAATAGAGTGTCTCTATGAAATTCAGAAGCTACAAATATTTTTGATGCTTTTTTAAGTGAGAGTTGTAATAAGAGATTTTTAAATAATCTAGTGAAAGAATCTAAATTTTTAAAGTAGAATAATCTTCTTTGAAAAATTAAATACACTTGCTTTTTAGTTAACATCACTGAGTAATTATTTGGACAAATGAATGTATCTATCTTATATGAACTAACAAACATTGGTATTAAAAACATTTCTAAAAATCTTTGAACAATATTAAAATCAAAGCATTTAAGATATATAATTTTTAAATTATCATATTTCTTATCTAACCAGTTAGGTATCTGACTATCTTTGCATGTAATAATGAAATACTCTTTATCTTTATCTAGTAATGGGAGATGCTTTATTAATCCCCTAAGAACAGTTGTTCCACCCTCACTTTTTTTAAATTTACCCAGTGCAATTATGCCTATTTTCATTTTAACACCCCTTGTTTTTTAGATGTATTTTTATTAAATGATCTATTTGATAAGTTACATGTGCGGATGAATACTCTTTTTGAATCTTTTTTAAAGCATTATTTCTTAGGAAATCTGATCTTGATAATTCTTTTTTTAGTAAAAGTAATAAATTATCCCTATCAAACTCATTAAAAATAACACCTGCAGTTGATAACAACTCAGGTATTCCCCCCACAGCTGGTGCCACTACAAGCAATCCAGAAGCCATGGCTTCTAGGATGGAGTTTGGCATACCTTCAATATGAGAAGCCATAATAAAAATATCTGCTAACTGGTAATATTGTGGCGTAGCCTCGTGTGGAACAGCCCCTGTAAGAAGTACTTTATTCTCAATTTTTAAATTTTTTATCTTTGAAATGATTGTCCCCCTCTCCTCTCCATCTCCCACTATTACCAGAAAACTATCAGAGATGTATTTTTTCATAAAATGATAGAATAAATCTACTATAAAAGGGATGTTTTTAGCTTTGCCCAAGCGTCCTACATATAGCCATATTAAAGCATCTTGAGGTATATTGAGTTTTTCTCTTAACTCTCTTTTTCTATTTTCATCTAATGGATAAAATATCTCAGTATCTACCGATATTGGTACATAATAAAAAGGTACGGATGATGGAACAAGCTCTTTGCATTCTTTAGTTACCCCAATCACCGCCTTTGCATTTTTTGTAGAGGAAAGAACCATGGTTTTAAAGAGATGTGTGAAAAACTTGTTTCTCATAAATTTATGCTTGGAATAAGATGTATCATAACTGGCCCCATGCATATGATATATATAATTTATATTCGTAAAATGAGATATTACATATCCCATCTCTGGATGGTGGATATAGAGAGTATCCACTTCATTATCAATTCTATTAATATTTTTAAATGTATGAAAAGCTCCTTTCATCCTGTTTATTTCTCTATTGTGAGCACAATAGATAGGATGGAATTCGTATTTTTTTGAGTCTATATTTACAAACCTTCTTTCGCATTGTGGATGAACAGAGGGGCCAAATAGAAGATAGTTGATTGATGTGTATTTTAGATAATTCTTTAAAAATGTTAAAGTACCTCCTATCGGAGCATCTATGTAATTTGTGTTACTTAGTATTCCTATTCTCATATTATTTCCCTCATCGTGTAGCTTATTTTAAAGGCAAGAGTGTGTGGCCAGTAAATCTCATCTTTATATTTTCCACGCTTTATGCAATCTCTGAATACTAACAGCTCATTATAATGTCCCTTGTCCTGTTTCTTCAATTTGATCTTTTTCTTGCCCTTGTAGTAAATGCGCATCTCTTTAAAATCATTGATTTCTATGCTCATACCTCCCCGCTCCATATATATGCTCTCCTTGGGGTAATCTGGGCCACCTATTGAAGTATATATCAGATTTCCCAGTGAGCCGTCTTTGTATTTTACAGTTGCAATAAAGTTATCTTCCGGTTTGATGCTGTCCGATGAAGAATCAATGGCAGTCACGGAAATCTCCTTGGGTTCGCTTCCTATTACGTAATTTATGTAATCAAAGAAATGCACTCCTTCTCCTATTATTCTTCCACCCCCTTCTTCTGGATCATATATCCAGTGATCTTTTGGAAGTTTGCCCGCATTTACTCTGTAATTAATTATTATAGGTCCTGAAGTTTTCTTCAAGTATTCTATCGCTTTTTTAGTAAGTGGTGAGTATCTCCTGTTAAATCCCACCATAAGCACTTTCCCACTTTTTTTTGCCACATCTAACAACTCTTCTAATTCTTCTTCGTTCATAGCCGCTGGTTTTTCCACAAACACATGTTTGCCATGCTTCAATGCCTCTATGGCTATTTTTGCGTGTGTGTTATGTCTCGTGCTTATGACCACCGCATCCACATTTTTATCCTCTATTATCTTTTTGTAGTCTGTGGTGGCATACTTTGCACCGTACTTTTTGGCGATGTACTTTGCATTTGCACCTGTCGCCGTGGCCACGGCATATATTTCAAAACCATCTATTTTGGCAAGGTTTGGAAGGTGAAATCTTTTTGCAAAATTTCCCGCGCCAATGACCCCAACGCGTATAACATCTTCTTTAATGGTACCTTTTTCCGGATTCGTAATAACCTTTCTTTCAATATTTTTGCGTTCCTCTCCATATTGGATAAGCACGCCTATCCCTTTTCCCTCTTTGATCGTTTCATATGCTTCCACTCCATTTTCTATACTATAAACATGGGTGGTAAGTATCTCGGTGTTTATCTTTCCTTCAGAAATCAAATTTACAAATGCATCCATATTTCTTCTCTCTGTCCATCTTACATACGCCACTGGATAATCTATTCCTTTCTCCTCGTAAAGCGGGTCGTATCTACCGGGGCCATAAGAGGTAGAAATAAGAAAATCTGCCTCTTTCATATAAAATGGCCCCCTTTGCAGATTCATCCCTACTGCACCAACCACAACAACCTTCCCTTTTTTTCTAATCATTTTTAGTGCGTTATTAACCGGCTCACTGCTTTGTGTAGAGGCAGTGATTATTACCGCATCAGCACCTATCCCATGCGTGAATACGTCCACTGCTGAAAAGATATCTTCATCTCCTATCTTTGCGGCTTTATCAGCTCCTGCTTTCCTTGCCAAATTTACCCTCTCTTCACTTAGATCAAATCCTATTACCCTACATCCTGCAGCTTTGAGAATCTGAACGGTGAGAAGTCCGATAAGTCCAAGACCAATAACAACAACATTCTCTCCAACTCGAACATCGGCTCTTCTAACTCCCTGAAGTGCAATGGCCCCAACTGTAGTATATGCTGCAGATTTTAGAGAAACATCCTCCGGTACCTTTACACAGAGATTTTCAGGAACGCGGATGATTTCTGCATGCACAGCGTACCCGCCGCCCCCGCATGCAACTCTATCTCCCACCTTCAGCGATTTTACATTTTTACCCACATCTATCACTATGCCCGCGGAGGAGTAACCCAATATATTTGGCTCATTCAACTTCTCTTTCACTAATTTGTAGGTGGCAATAATTCCCTGGGATTTCATTATTTTTTTTACTTTGTTTACCAAATCCGGACGCTCTTTCTTCATATCTTTACTCAGCGTTAACATATCTTTTGATCTCATCTCTATAGAATGCCTCTCTGTCCCCGCACTTATTAAAGAGTAAACATTTGCTACTAAAACCTCATTATCTCCACAAAGAGGCTCCGGAACCTCTTCCACGGATATGGACTTTCTCACGTTAATTATTTGTCTCATCGTATTCCCTCCGAGCCATCATCAGCTTGGCAAGTGCAACCATCATCCATGCTTGCGACCAGCGAATATACGGGATTTTATTTATTAGTATCGGCCATTTGTGTGTGTAAAAATAGCCTCTGTTGTCCCACATGTTCTCTACCGTCCAGTCATAGATTTTATTAGCAAAATCAAGATATTCTTTTTCTTTGAACTTCTCGTAAAGCTCTGAAAATGTGATTATTCCCTGAGCCTGATTATGAATATCTATAGGATATTTTTTGGGATTGCGATAATAAGAGTATCCCCCTTCATTAAACTGCTTGGTTTTGTAATAATTAATTCCTCTTAATATGGCCTCATGGTATTTTTCATCATTAATTAGAAAATTGAAATTGACGAGCCCATCGATTATAAACCCCTGATGATAATCTATTTGGTAATGGTACCTATTTTCACGGACAAAGTACGAGTAGGGCCATGCTCCTTCTGCGTTTTGGTGTTCAACAAGAAAATCCATTAATTTAACTCCCAAATCAAGGAGATCTTTTTTTTTGTTAATATTCTTAATATATTCATATATCGCAGAGAGAGTTAGACCGGTGACGTTAAAAACAATTTTTTCTTTTTCATCAGGAAAATATCTTATATATGTCCATTCTTTATAATTTTCCACAAACTCAGATAATATCTCCCTAACGATGTTTTCAGCCATATGGTCATATTTCTCATTTTTCGTTACTGCATATGCAGTAGAGTATGCTTTCAATGCTTCGGTAGTGGCTATTATATCTATTTGCTCCGGAGACAGGAGATGACCTTTTCGTAAGAACACAAAATAATAACTTGCCCATCCTACACCTTCATCTGTTTTAATACTATTTTTTTCGAGCATATCCAATACTTTTATTGCCTCATCTAACAACTTCTGATTCTTCGATACTAAATAATAATTCAAATATGCCTGAGCAAATAAAGCAAGTGATTTGTTACTTGTGCCTTTTTTTATTTTCCAGAATTTTCTAAGGTTTATTGGCAAATAAAGGTTTATTTGAGAAAAAAATAGATTCAAAAGATATGGTAATTTACGAGAAATAGGCGCACAACCCCAATCGTACGGATCATATCCTTCGTAATTTTGAGCCAATACCCACTCATACATCTTCATAAAAATACCGTCAATATCCATCCTTTTCACCCAATAGGACAGATACCATTTTTTTTGCACTCTTCCCATCCCCATACACCACAGGCGCGCTGGACATCTCATTAAATTTCTCTTTATCCACAATGATTTCGTTCGCTAAGTTAATCACATTCTTTGGATCAACGCCAACCACGATATTGCTGCCTACTTCCACAGTCTCCGGTCTCTCTGTGTTGTCCCTAAGCGTAAGACATGGAATATGGAGAATATTGCTCTCTTCCTGTATACCGCCAGAATCCGTGAGCACCAATTTTGCATTGGCGAGGAGCAAAAGGAAATCTAAGTACCCTATGGGCTCAGTAACAATAAGGTTTGGATTGTTTATTTTCAATCCATTTTCTTCTATTCTATTTTTAGTATGTGGGTGCATGGGGAAAATTGCAGGATATTCCAGCATATTAAGCATACCCACAAGTTTCTTTAACCTCTCTGGGTCATCCACGTTCTCGGCCCTGTGAAACGTTATAACTATATATTCTCCTCTTCTCAGAGAGAAATTATCCAGAATCTTGGACTTTCTCTTTGCAATCTCCAAATTCTGGTACACCGCATCCACTATTGTATTTCCTGTCACGTATATTTTATCCTCCGGTATTCCTTCGTTGAGCAGATTTTCTTTAGCCACTTCCGTAGGCGCGAAGAGATATTCGGATATATGATCCACCACAATCCTGTTTATTTCTTCGGGCATCCTCCTGTCGAAGCTCCGCAGTCCAGCCTCCACATGTCCCACAGGGATGTGTAGTTTAACAGCAGTCAATCCCCCCGAGAGAACACTATTTGTGTCTCCTTCAACAAGCACCACATCCGGCTTTTCTTTCATCAATATACCCTCTATTCCCTTGATCATCTCTCCGGTCTGGGAGCCATGTGTGTGGTACTTTTCTCCTATATCTAATTTGTAATCTGGCTCTGGAAGTTCTAAATCTTCGAAAAAAACCCTGTCCATGTTGTATGAGTAATGCTGACCAGTATGTATCACAAAATACTCTATTTTTCTTCGCTCCAATTCTCTTATCACCGGTGACATTTTGATTATTTCGGGCCTTGTTCCCAAAACGACGCATACTTTCATTCCCTAACACCCAACTTGAACACATTCAATTCTCTGCCATTAATTATGTTCTTAGTATCCACGATCACAGGATTTTCAGCCATGAGCTCTTTCAGTGCATTCCAATCTATATTTCCATAAACATTGTGCTCGGTGGTTATAACTACTGCATCCGCATCTTTCACAGCGTCTTCAATAGATCTCTCGGGCACATAACCCATATACTCATCCACATACGGATCATGAATCACTACCCTCGCACCTTTATTCAGAAGGAGTAAATATACTTCATACCCCGGGCTCTCCCTAGGATCTGAGACATTGCCCTTATACGCGAGTCCCAGAACCGCGATATTTGACCCCTTTATTTCTTTACCCTTTTCTCTCAACGCATTTTCAACTATCTCCACCACATGTTCGGGCATATAGGAATTTATTTCCAGAGAATCCCTTATTATTTTTGATTCGGGATAATCTTCTATCAGGAACCATGGATCTTTTGTCAAGCAATAACCCCCCACTCCGGGTCCGGGAAGATGAATGTTAACGCGAGGATGAGAATTTGCCATTTCTATAGCTTTGTACACATTGCCGCCGACTTTCTCAACTATAAGTGCCAACTCGTTTGCCAGCGCAATGTTTACAGCACGATAGGTATTCTCCATGAGCTTTGCCAGCTCAGCAGTTTTCACATCGGTCACATGTATTTTTCCCTTCACATAATGCAAATAAAACTCCCTTACTTTTTCTCCGGATTTCTCATCGGTCCCGCCAACAATTCTATCATTGTGTATTAATTCGTACATCAAATTGCCCGGAAGAACCCTTTCAGGGCAGTACGCAATATAAAAATCTTCGCAGCATTTCAAACCACTTTTTTCCTCAATTATTGGAATCAAAATATTCTCAGTGGTGCCCGGAGTCACTGTAGACTCTACGATAATGACATCCCCTTTTTTAAGTACCGCCCCTACAGAAGCACATGCGGATTTGAGGTGCTGCAAGTTTATCTTATTATTCTCTTTATTTAATGATGTGTTCACCGCAATCAAATAGTAATCGGAATTTTTCATTTCGGTTCCTACTTTAAGCATTTCAGTTGATATTGCATTTTTTAACGCTTCTACAAAACCCTCTTCTTTTATGTATGTTCTTCCTTTCTTTACTTCGCTTACAAGCTTTTCATTTATATCGTATCCATACACGGGAATGCCTGCGTTTGCAATTGTCACCGCCGTTGGAAGTCCAATATAGCCAAGACCGACTATTGCCACTTTCATTTATTTTCACCTTCCACAATTTCCCTTATTTTCCTTATTACTTCCTCTTTTACTTTCTTAGATCTATCCAAAGAGGCACTCATCTTCTTTCGAGAAAGGACGTAACTTAAAATATCTTTTGGGTCACGGGAATGATAAAGCCAGCCCCTTTCAACCATTTCTTTATCCACAGAAAGCAGTTCTTTTCCGGGGAAAAACGATACCGCAGGAATCCCCATGCAGGCTGCCTCACGTCCGAGTGTTCCGGAACCTGTTAAAACCGCCATAGCATGCCAAGCTGCGCAGAGACCATTCACAGGGCTATCCGGAACAAACACATTTTCCATTGATTTATATTTCTCTCTCTCCTCTTCATATCTGGGCAAGAGCACTATATTGTAATTTTCTTTGCTAAACTCTTTTATCAGCTCAGGAACTATGCTTCTAAAGTTGCCTTCCAAGTAATACGCTTTGTATGCCTCCGGACGTATCAAAATATAGTCTGAAAATGGAACTTCTTTTTCGCATTTCTCGGGATTGAAATCAGCAATATAGATATCTTCTTTAAAACCATCAAAAATCTCCACATGGTTTGTGTTAAATTTATCGTAATTAAGAAACTTCGGTAAAATCAAATATGTACTTTTCTCGTAAATTAGTTTGTTCGTTTTGTTGTGAAAATCGTTATCTGTGATGGTAATTGACTTTCTCCTTCTCAATCTGCTGGCTAAGATTCCATATATTGAGCCATGAGATAGAAAAAAATCAAATTTGGGTACGGTAATAGCCAGATGAAAACTTCTCCAAACCAAATTAGCTGCTTTGGTCATCTTGTTTTTACCGTGATATTTTCCAACTTTTTTGTAATTTAACCCGTATTTATCCATCAATTTAGTAACTTCCGCGTAATCTCTTGCGGTAAAGTAAAACTCGTAAGGAAGCGAATTAATTAGGGATTTGAACAGCAACGGCTCGTGAGAGTTCTTGACGTCTATCCAAACTTTTCTCTTACTCATTACCACAGATAAATGTGAACAATACTAAAAACATTATGCAATGCGAAAATTTATATTTTGTTAAAAGATATACCGCAACGAGGTGAAAAATATGTCAAAAATACACCTAATGTGGCCAGAATTAGATAAAGAGATGATTGATGCGGCAATCCAAGCATGGCAAAACGAAAAAATGGTTATGGGGGAGAGCGTGCTCAAATTTGAAGAGGAATTTGCAAAATATATTGGAGTAAAACATGCAATATCCACAAGCTCTGGCACAATGGCTTTATTTCTGGCTCTTATGGGTTCAAAATTATCTAAAAACAGTAATATTTTAACCACCCCATTCACATTTATCGCTACTTCAAATGCAATAATACATGCCGGTATGAATCCGGTGTTCGCGGACATAAATTTAAACAATTATCTTCTTGACCCCAAAAAGAGCGAAGATTACTTGAAAGAAAACAATACGGAGGGCATGATGCCCGTACATCTATACGGACATCCCATAGACATGGATAAATTTATGGAATTAAAAGAAAAATATAATCTCGTACTCGTGGAAGACTGCGCTCAGGCGCATGGTGCTGAGTGGAAAGGAAAAAAAGTAGGGTCAATAGGAGACTTTGGAGCATTTTCTTTCTATTCTGCTAAGAATATGACGGTTGGAGGAGATGGGGGCATGGTTACCACGAATGACGATGAAGCAGCTGAGAAAATAAGAAGCTTGAGGGATTGTGGAAGAAAGGACAAATACACTCATATCTATGTGGGTTACACCGCAAGATTGAACACAGCAAATGCGGCAATCGGAAGGGTGCAACTCAAAAGGCTGGACGCATGGAATGAGAGAAGGAGAGAAATAGCGAACATGTACAGAAATCTTCTGGCGGATGTGGAAGAGATAGCATTGCCTCCAGAAGATACTCATGGAAAATCCGTTTACCACCTCTTTGTTATAAGAACTAAAAAAGGAGAGAGAGATAAACTCAAGCAATATTTAAATGAAAATAATATAGAGATTGGCATTCACTACCCTCTTTCAAACAATATGCAGCCAGTTTATCAGGAGCTCTTCGGATTCAAGGGCGGCGAGTTTCCCAACAGCGAAGAGGCAGCCAAGAACGTGCTTAGCATACCCATGCATCCTGGCCTGAAGAATGATGAAGTAAAGTACGTGGCTGAGAAGATACGCGAGTACTATAGTAGGTGAATTCCATGAGGATAGGTGTTGTGGGTTTGGGGTACTGGGGCAAGAAAGTGGCAAGGGAGTATAGAGATTTGATGAGAGAGGGAGTAATCGATGAGTTAGTTCTTTGTGACACAATTGAAGATAATATAGAAGCTATGAAAAAAGAATGCCCAGAATGTAAATTTTCCAAAAATTATTCAGAAGTAATGGATCATTTAGATGGCGTCCACATATGTACACCCAACTCAACACATTTTGATATAGTTAAAGATTTTATAAATGCAGGAGTTAATATTCTCGTTGAAAAACCCATGGCACTTAAGTTCAGCGAGGCCAGAAAACTTGCATATAAGGCATATAACAGAAACATAGTATTTGCCGTCGGGCACATATTTAGATTCAATAACGCTGTCAGAAAAGTTAGAGAAATGTATGAATCAGGGGAATTGGGAGATGTGTATTACGCTAAATTGCAGTGGAGCACACTCATGGATTCTCCGCCTGGCAGAGATGTTGTATATGACTTGGCACCCCATCCATTTGATATTTTAAATTTCATTATTGATGACTGGCCTGTTAAAATATCTGCCGTGGGAAAGGCATATCGCCGTGCGAATTATGAAGAGGTTGCATACATTAATGGAGAGTTTGAGAATTCACTTATTGCTAATATAGAAGTGAGCTGGATATATCCTGACAAAATAAGAAGAGTGGAATTAATGACTTCTACCAAGTTTGTTAGGCTGGAAGCTGTAAAGCAAGAAATAAGGGTTTTTGACATAGAAAAGGGAACATGGGAAAATGTTGATGTGACTCAAAATAACACAATAAGAGACGAGGTATCTCACTTTATTACCGCAATAAAAAACAAGCAAACGCCTATAAATGATGGATTTAATGCTGCTGAAAATGTACGCGTGTTAGAGGCGGCGGTAGAATCTATCCGAACTGGAAAAACAATATCCTTGGAGTGGTGAAAATGCCGGATTATGCAATTATTAAGAAGGCAAAAATAGGAAAAAACTCCAAAATATATGACCAAGTAAATCTATATGGGTGTGAAATCGGCGAAAACACTAAGGTAGATTCTTTTGTTTACATTGAAGGCGGGGTTAAAATTGGAAACAATGTAAAGATTCGCCCATTTACTTTTATTTGCGATGGAGTAACCATAGAAGATGATGTGTTCATAGGACCAAATGTTACGTTCACAAACGATAACAATCCCCGGGTGAGAGGAGAGTGGAAACTTCTGAAAACAACTGTGAAAAAAGGCGCCTCTATTGGTGCAGGTGCAGTTATCCTTCCTGGAATCACAATAGGAGAATACGCACTAGTGGGTGCAGGCTCAGTAGTTACTAAAGATGTGCCCCCAAGAGCGGTCGTTGTTGGAAATCCTGCAAAGATTATAAGATATCGGTCAGAGGAGGATATAAAGAGTTTGTTAGAGTGATTTCCATGCTCTGGTTGTATTTTTTAACTTCTTTTATACTTACTGCCATCATTCTTTTTATCCTTTGGAAAATAGGAGGTATTGGTAAATATGTAGAGGATCACAACAAACCCACACCTAGGAAAGTTGCTGTTGGTGGAGGGGTGGCGGTAATTCTGGTTACCACATCACTATATATAATGTTCGGAATGATCGTCAAATCCGACTTTTATATCACGTATAGTGTAGCAGGAATGATAATTCTCGCTTTTTTTATTGGTTTGTATGATGATTTAAAAAGCATAAGAAAATGGAAAAAAGTACCCATTTTAGGAATTGCAGCACTGCCAATTGTTGTCACAAATTTTATTGCAGAAGCAGATTTGTGGCAGCCAACTATACTTGGAATTAACTTTTCAATTTGGTATTGGTTATTCATAATACCAATTGTAGTAGCTGGATTTGCAAATGGAGGAAATGTTATCGCTGGATATGATGGAATGGAAACTGGTATTTATACCCTAATTTCTTTGTTGTATTTGATAATAGGCTACCTTCTAAACTCTCAAATAACCATAATTCTAAGCGGTGTTTTGCTTTTCTCACTTATTGCCATGCTAATTTACAATTGGTCTCCTTCTAAAATGTTGCTGGGGAATGTGGGAAGCTTTGCCATCAGTGCAACATTGGGAATAATCCCGCTTATTGAGCATTTTGAAATAGTCTTACCTATCGTATTTGCACCCCATATTATAGAGGTGCTTTTACAAATAAAGTACACACGAAAAATAAAATATGATGTGTTTGGCGATGTTGATGAAAAAGGCATAATACATAACAAATATGGAATAAAATCCATCATTCACTGGATAATTTCATGGGGAAACATGACCGAAAAGAAGGTAACCATGGCCATGCTGAGCATAGAGGCTTTGCTTTGTGCCGTTGCGTTCTTTGTGTGGTATACTATCTATTTTATGTTTTGAGTATTTTTATGGGGCAATACTTATGATTTAGTTAATCTTTAAATAACACTCTACGTTTTACTTACTGGTGTTCATCATGAACCTGCTGAATTTAAATAAAGCGGATATTAAAGAGATATTCTCGCAAGGACATATCACAGTCGCCCTCTTCGGCCTCGGCAAGATGGGACTGCCCCTCGCGGCGGTGTTCGCAGACAAAGGCGCAAGGGTAATTGGAGTGGATATCGACGAGAAGCGCGTGGAGATGATAAACTCCGGCATAAATCCTGTGAAAGAAGAGCCGGGGCTTGACGAATTAGTTAAAAAAACAGTGGCTGCGGGAAAATTGAGCGCCACCACCGACGGGGTGGAAGCAGCGAAGAAGGCGGATGTGATGATTATTTTAGTGCCCACCATGATTGATGACCACGGCAATGTAAATTTAGGCCCTGTGCACGATGCAGCGACGAAGATTTCAAAGGGTTTAGAGAAGGGAAATATTGTGATCACAGAGGCAACCATGCCTCCGGGCACAACGGAATCTCTGATACCCATTTTGGAAGAAGGTAGCGGCTTGAAAATTGGAGAGTTCGGGCTTGCGCACTGTCCGGAGAGAACGATGACAGGCACGGCGATTCGCGATATTACGGGACAGTACCCGAAAATAGTTGGGGCGAGCGATGAAAATACATTGCAGGCTGTGAAAGCAATTTACGAAGTGATAAACTCCAAAGGCGTCATTCCCATGTCCTCAATAAAAGCGGCGGAAGCGGTTAAAGTGTTTGAAGGTGTGTATAGAGATGTAAATATCGCATTAGCGAACGAGCTCGCGTTATTCTGTGAGGAGCAAAATTTAGACGCGTTAGAAGTTTTCACCGCTGCAAACACGCAGCCTTACTGCCACATTCATCGCCCCGGCGCCGGCGTGGGCGGGCACTGCATCCCAGTGTATCCGTGGTTTGTCATGAATCTTTCAGAGAGGCCAACAAGATTAATTCGGACCGCTAGAACGCTCAACGACGAGATGCCGAGGCACATGGTTGAGCTCACGCTTAAAGCATTGAACATGGCAGGGCTCTCGGCAAAGAACGCAAACATCATGGTTTTAGGCCTAACTTTCCGCGGAGACGTTTACGAATTCAGAAAATCGCCCAGCGTACCTTATTTGAAACTGCTTAGCGAGTGGAGCGATAACATATACGCTTACGACCCCGTGTGCAGCGAGAAAGACGCAGAGAGATACGGAGCTAAGTGGAGCGAGAAATTTGAAGGCATGGATATCATCGTGGTAATGAACGATGCAAAAGAGTTCAAAGAGATGAATTTAGTGAAAATTGCAGAGGAAATGAGAAATAAAATAATCGTTGATGGTCGAGGAATTGTGGATAAAGAAAAAGCAAAAGAGCTGGGATTCATTTACCTCGGCGTGGGAAGAAGGTGAAAATATGAAAATTATAGTTGTGGGCGCGGGAGTGATGGGCAGAAACCATGCACGGGTTCTCTCATCTCTGGGTCATCTTGCAGGAGTTGTAGATGTGGACGAGAATGCGGCAAAGAGCATTGCCGAAAAATACAGCGTGCCGTGGGGCAAGAAAATAGAGAATATAGAGTTTGATGCAGCGGTTGTTGCAACCCCCACCGTGTATCATTACAGCATGGCAAAAGAGATAATCTCGCGAGGTAAGCATGTGCTTGTGGAAAAGCCGTTTACACACAGCATAGAAGAGGGCGAAGAGCTAATAGACCTCGCTAAAGAGATGAATGTGGTATTAGAAGTAGGGCACATAGAGCGATTTAATCCAATTGTGGAGTTCTTCAAAAACATAAACGAAAAAGAGAAATTGATAACGATTGGGGCAAAGAGAGTTAGCGGCTTTCCAACGAGAATAAGAGACGTGGGTGTGGTAATGGATTTGGGCGTGCATGACATCGATGTGCTTCGCTATCTTGTGGGTGAGGTATCCAGCGTGTACGCAAGGGGCGGAAAAATCAAGAATGATAAATACGAAGACCATGCTTCGATATTGCTAAATTTCAAAAACGGAAAGACGGGGTACATTGAAACGAACTGGCTCACGCCAAAGAAGATTCGCAAGTTATGGCTCACCTACGAGGACAAGTATGCCGAGGGAGATTACATGGGGCAGAGCATCGAGCTCTCTTACGAGAAAATCAACTACGATGAATTCAACACATTTAATCTGGGGATAGACTTAAACATCAGAAAAATTGCGTTGAGGAGAGAGGAGCCGCTTAGAAGAGAGCATATGAATTTCATAAAAGCCATTGAAGAGAAAAAAGAGCCGTTAGTTAGTGGGGAAGATGGATTGATAGCAGTAAAAATAGCTCAGGCTGCTCTGAAGTCAATGCATGAGCATAGAGAGATTGTGGTAGAATGATAATCTTTAAGATAGCGTAAAGTATGTGGAGCATGTGATAGGTATGGATTATTATGTGCATCCCACCGCAGAAGTGAGCGAGAAGGCGAAAATAGGCAAAGGCACGAGAATCTGGCACCAGGCGCAGGTACGGGAGGGCGCCGAAATAGGGGAAAATTGTAACATTGGCAAGGGCGTGTACGTGGATTTTAATGTGAAAATTGGCTCAAGGGTAAAGATTCAAAATTACGTGTCCGTGTATCATGGTGTGGAGATAGAGGATGATGTGTTCATCGGCCCCGCGGCAACGTTCACAAACGATAAGCACCCGCGTGCATGGCTCTGGGACGACTCGCGATTATGTCGCACAAAGATAAAGAAGGGAGTAAGCATCGGAGCGAATTCCACGATTGTGTGCGGCACAACCGTTGGTGAATACGCCATGGTAGCTGCTGGTGCTGTTGTGACGAAGGATGTGCCCCCACATGGTTTGGTGATGGGCGTGCCCGCCAAGTTAGTTGGATTCGTTTGTGAATGCGGGGAGAAATTGGACGAGAATTTCAAATGCCCAGTATGTGGAAAAGAGTATCCCGAATTGAAGAAATACGCAAAAGAGGTGAAAAAATGATTCCAATTGCAAAACCATGGCTCGGAGAAGAGGAGAAAAAAGAGGTGGAAAAAGTTCTGGATTCAGGAATGCTCGCGTACGGGGAGTGGGTCAAGAAGTTTGAGAAAGAATTCTCAGAATACATTGGAGTGAAGCACGCTCTTAGCACCACTAATGGCACTCAGGCACTTATTTTAGCTCTGGAAGCTGTGGGCGTGCGGGGCAGGGAGGTTCTCGTCCCCAGCTTCACGTTCATAGCGAGCGCAACGAGCATAATCCGTGCTGGCGGCAAACCGGTTTTCGTGGATGTTGATGAGAGAACTTTCAATATTGACCCGGAGGATGTTAAAAGAAAAATAACGGAGAACACGAAGGCCATAATGCCCGTGCATCTGTATGGGCAGGCGGCAAACATGGACGAAATAATGGAGATTGCAGAAGAACACGGATTGTATGTGATAGAAGACGCCGCGCAGGCACACGGTACAGAATGGAGAGGTAAAAAAGCAGGTGCGATAGGACACATAGCCGGTTTTTCGTTTTACCCGACGAAGAACATGACCACCGGCGAGGGCGGCATGGTAACAACGAATGATGATGACCTTGCAGAACGCGTTGCAATGCTGCGCAATCACGGCCAGACTGCAAGATACATGCACGAAGAGCTGGGCTGGAATTACAGAATGACCAATATAGCGGCGGCAATCGGGCTCGTGCAGCTCAAAAAATTAGATAAAGCGAATGAGAAGCGCCGCGAGAACGCGAAATTCTATGATGAGCATTTGAAAGAACACGTCATAACACCGTACGTGGACGAGCGGGCAAAGCATGTGTATCATCAATACACAATAAGGGTGAAAAACAGAGATGCGTTAGTGGAAGAATTCAAGAAGGAAGGAATCGGGTTTGGTATATACTATCCCCGCGGCAATCACGAACAACCAATAATGAAAAAACTGGGATTCACCGCCAAATTACCAACCACGGAGAAACTTTGCAAGGAGGTTATTTCGATTCCGGTGCACCCGCTTCTCAGCGATGAAGATCTGGAAAAAGTGGCAAGCGTGATTAACCGCCTTTAATTTTTTTACACACTTACGGCGAGAAAACCCCGTTTTCAAAGTGGAAGTTATGCCCACCTGAAAGAGAGTAAAATAATAACTATGGTCTCTCGTGAATCTCCGAAGTGTTTGTCAATATGACATGCATGAGTAGGGGTATAGGTGTTAGATTATCCACCTCTGAACTTCGTAAGCCTCGGCAAATTCAGTATGAATCTGCACTCCTCTCATTCTTGCCCATCCAACAATAAAATCCTCTTTGAAGTAAGGTCTGCCTAACTCTATCTGGCTTCTGTAATTCTTGAGAAGCTCAATTTTCTTATATATATCCTCTTGATCAAGACGTATAAACAGCTGTGCATCAAACTTCACGTGATTCCATGGGAGCTCGTAAGATATTATGGACGATGAGTTTTTGAACGCTCGGAGCATCTCGTTTGCTATTACCTGATGGTCCTGGTGAAAATCATGCAGCGAAGGTCCTATAACCAGTTCCGGCTCAAAATCTTTTCTCACAGTAACAAGTTCTTCAAGAACCTCCTGCCTGTGCTCGTGAACCCTGCGCACCGGGAAATCGTACACGCGATAATGCTCCTCTTTAAGACCCAGGGTATTTGCGGCATTTGTAAACTCATGTAGCAACGTGTCCCCGGGCGAGCCATCAGGAAGGGATATGCGAGGCGTGGAGAACACGAGCCAGAATATATCATGCCCAGCGGCCATAAACTTCGCAAGAGTGCCCCCTGCACCCAATTCAACATCATCTGTGTGTGGGGAGAGAAACAGAACGCGCATGGTGAGTAATCGTAATCTGTGATATTATACTTGCGCACACCTTTAATAGAATGCTCTGCATTATGTATTGATGCGCATCTTAATTCTTCTAACAAATCCGTTCAAGCCGGATCCGAGAGTTCATATGGAAGCGAAAGCTCTCGCAGAGGCGGGACATGATGTAATGATCCTCGCATGGGACAGGGGCGAGAATTATCCAGAGGAGGAGCAGGTGGATGGATTTAAAATAAAGAGGATAAGAGCACCGGCATCTTACGGAAATCCCAGGGATTACGCCCTCGGATTTTTTAAGTACTATGCAGGGGTATTAAAACATCTTAGGAAAGAGAGATACGATGCAATCCACGCCAACGATTTTGACACTCTTCCCCTTGGTTATTTTGCAAAGCTTCTTCACCGAATCCCGGTGATTTACGACGCACATGACCACTACACATCAATGATTCAGGATGTTGTACCTGAAAAAATTACCAGATTTTTGAGGAGTGTTGAGTTCTTCATATCCAAACGTGTTGATGGACGAATTGCAGCCACTGAGGCTCTTGGTAATGTGCTGTTTCCGGGAATGGAATTCGTTACAGTGATGAATGCAAAGGATCTGAGCGAGTATCAGATTGACCCCGATGAAATTGAACACCTGCGTGAGAAATTTGATGTGCAAGATAAATTCGTCATAGTTTACATTGGAATTCTAAAAATCTGGGAGCCGATACCTCAACTCATAAAAGCGGTTCGCAGCATGGATGACGTGTTTCTCATATTGGGTGGTGATGGCCCACACAGAGATGTAATTCTTGAGATGTTGAAAGGTGCTAAGAACATAAAGTACATTGGATGGGTTAACAAAAAGGATATACCTAAGCTCACAATGCTTTCAGATTTAACTGTGCTACCCTCCGATAACAAAAAAGAATACACGCGGGTTGCCGTGGGGAATAAAATTTTGGAAGGAATGGCTGCGGGAAAGCCGGTAATCGCTGGAAAGGGCACGGAGGGGGGTAGAATAGTTACAGAATGTGATTGCGGACTTGTATGCGATTTTGAGGATGTGGAGTGCATAAAAGAGAGCATAAGAAAAGTTAAAGAAGATTCTGTACTTTACAAAAAATTCTCTGAAAACGCCAAAAAATGTGCAAAGAACACTTATAACTGGGACGTGATGAAACGGAGACTGTTATCCCTATACTCTCGTATTCAGGCACATTAAAATATGATACTGTGATTAACCAGCATGCGAGAAATAAAGGTTCTGATTACCGGCGGAGGTGCGCCGGGAATAATGGGCACACTTTACTCTCTAAAAAACAATTTTGACAACAGGCGGGTTAAAACTGTGTGCGTGGACATGGACAGTGGTGTGGTGGGGCGATATCTGTGCGACTCTTTTTATCAGGTGCCACCTGCATCATCTTCGGATTTCATCCCTGCTGTACAGGACGTGTGCAGAAGAGAAAACGTTGATGTTGTTCTCCCGCAGGTAACAGCCGAGCTTTTGAAATTTGCCAGAGCGAAAAAATATTTTGAAGAGAGCGGAGCTGCGGTTGCAACCTCCTCGCCGGACGCAATAATTACCGCCAACAACAAATTCAATTTAATACGCGTGTCTGAAAAATTAAATGTGCCATACCCTAAATACCGACTCGTGAGAACATGGGACGAGCTCACAGATACAGGAGAAGATTTTGGGTATCCATTTGCCATAAAACCGCCAGAGAGCAATGGAATGAGGGGTTTTCGCGTTGTGCACAAAAGCTACAATGCACGTGAGCGATTTTTCAGGGATAAGCCCGATAGTGCCCATGTTGATCTGGAGACTCTTCACAGAATACTTGGAGACGAGTTTCCTGAGCTTCTGGTAACGGAATACCTTCCGGGCGTGGAGTACACGGTTGACGTTCTCTCCTCCAAGGAGGTGCATGTGGTGGTGCCAAGGCTCCGTCGCAAAATACGCTCGGGCATAACTTTTGTTGGAGAGACCGAGAAAAGGGAGGACATAATTGATTACGTGACTAAGCTAACGGAGAAAATTGGACTTGAGTATGCTCACGGTTTTCAGTTCAAGCTTGATGGCGATGGCACGCCGAAAATTCTTGAGTCAAATCCCCGGGTCCAGGGAACGATGGTGCTATCCTCCATAGCCAGAGCGAACGTGATTTACGGTGCGGTAAAAATAGCCCTTGGTGAGGAACTTCCTGAATTCAGGCCGGTGTGGGGTGCAAGACTGGTAAGGTACTGGGGTGCAGTGGGCATTGCAGGTGACGAGGTGTGCATTGTATGAAAACTTGGAAAAAATACGAGAATTTCCTGATCAGTGGAGAGTGGCATGTGCACACCGCGTACACGGACGGACACAACACCGTGGAAGAACTTTGCGAGGAAGCGGAGCGTCGTGGGATACCCTTAATTGCGTTTACCGAGCATGTGCGCCGAAAATTGAATTACAGTTTTGAGGACCTTCTTTACGATATTGAGCGTGCTAAAGAGGAGCATCCCTCGCTTGTAATTCTGAGCGGTGTAGAGGCAAAGGTGCTTCCAGACGGCTCTCTGGACGTTTCAGAGGATATTATTCGAGAGGTAGATTACCCCGTGTTTGCGTTTCATTCTTTTCCTGACGATTTAGCCACATATGTTGATGCACTCCATGCTGTTATTAATGGTGGAAAAGCACATACATGGGCCCATCCTGGTGTGTTTTTAATAAAACACAATTTTGATCCATATTCAATACCCGTTGAAAAAATCATTCGCCTGCTTAAAGAAAATGATATTCTCCTGGAAATAAACGGAAAGTACAACTTGCCATTCAAACAGTGGATTGCCATAGCATGCAAGTATAACGTGAAATTCGTTTGCGGTAGTGATATACATCGAATTTCAGAGTTTGATAGAAGAACAAATATCTGTGGCAATGCCGCCAAACTCTGCAACATGTCAAAAAATACTATTAAATAATAGAAAACAGTGGAAAGTTTTATATCTAAAGATTTTTTACACTGCCTTGCACTGCTGCTCCGGTAGTCTAGTCCGGCCAAGGATATCGGCCTTTCGAGCCGACGACCCGGGTTCAAATCCCGGCCGGAGCACTTTTACTTGGGATAAAACTACTTTATGAGTGAGGAATTGTTAGAGTTTCTCTGGATTTATTATAACTCTTTATCTTATCTTTATTGTATTATGTGCTATTGTTTTAGTCCGACACTTATAAAAAAATTTTTTATGTGTCAACATGATATCTATAATGGTGACTTTGGATGAAAATGTGGGTTTTAGGGGTTGTAATAATATTGATGGTATCGACACTTGGAGTGATTGCAGAGGCGAACACATCTATGGCGCATGTGAGTTTGTCTCCCACGGAGGTATGGACAACGTACATGAACGATTCCATTGGTACTATAAACGCGACAGAGAGCATGGACTCCAACGGGGATGGTCTTGCAGAAATTATGGTAAGTGCTAAAAATTACACTGCAAATACCTACTCACTGTGTCTGCTCAACGGTGCAGATGGCTCTACACTCAACAAAACATATTTCACAGATGTAGGATATGATGAAACAGGAGATAAAGTGGGGGAAGATGGTACAATATATGGAGTTACCGTGCTTGATAATAATGGCAATCCAAAAATGGAGCATTATTTTATGGTTTTCGGGAATCACAGCAACAATAGCATTGTCTCAGTGTACTCTGTGGATTACCCTTCTTTAGAAAACATTTCTTATTTGGCCATAAAAATCCCTGCCACAATTACCGTGGATGGAGAGACCATTGACGTGTATGATTATAACTGGATTTTCCATGCAATTAGCATAGATGGGGAACCTTATCTCGTGTATTTCGGAGTATACTCTGGGGTTAAAGATGACAATGGATGGCAGGTGGATTACAACGAGATACAGGTTATCGTACTTGATAAAAACTTGAATACAGTATGGGAGAGGACAGAAAAAGAGGGGCATCATGACTTTGGAATAAGATACTTGACCGGGATTGATTTGATTGATTTCAACGGTTTAGGGGTTACAGGAGGACCACCAACTGTAATATTTGCAAACCTAACATCTAATTCAGGAAGCACAACATTAGTCGCATACAACACCACAAACGGAAACATGCTTTGGGAAACAAATATAACAGGAATAATGTCAATTTTAAATCCAATATCTTTTTTCTCTGTAATGCAGGGAATAAACTCATTAACATTTGATTTCAACGGAGATAATAAAATGGATATAATGATAGGCACATATTACTCAGACAAATCTTATTTAAACTTTTTAGACTCATCTGGGCTGGTTTTGGGATATTACACCCGGGATTCTCAGAACATAAGTGTTATGGCACTTCACACTGACTTGAAAACTGGCAGTTTTCATAAGCTTATCAATAGTTTAGATGTAACCAACGATGGCAATGGAGAAGTTTTCTTCGTGGACAACAACACCAACTTGGTGTGCTGGAATGTGGAACAGAATGTATCTGTTTGGAAATTGAATTTGATAAATCAAAGCTATAATTACATGGTGACACTCTCTACCAATGATTTAAATGGGGACGAAATCTGGGACATATATTTAGTTGGGATGAACACAACGTACGTAGATGGGGTAAAAACAAAGAATGTGAATCTCTCCGCAATAAATCCCGTTACCGGTAAGGTACTCTGGAGCAAATATTACATCCATGCAATCTCAGGATTTGTGGGTAACTCGGTCATTAATGACATATCTGATATGAACGATGACGGTTTACAGGATTCGCTGGTGGCATACAAGTACTACAACAATGGCTCATCCTTGTTCATTAACGTATCAGCAATATCTGGAAATGGAAACACGCTCTGGAAAACTAATGTGCCAGTTGGAGTTAACAGCAGTGACTTCAAGAATTGGAGCACGAGCTCGTGGATTGTCGGGGACATAAACAAAGACGGGTACGGAGATGCCATAATTAAGCTACACTACCACAATGTAACAGGTTCAGAGGACACGTACATAAAAATACTTTCTGGAAAGGATGGCTCATTACTGTGGTCTGGAGAGGTCACAGGAGACTCAAAAGATACAGACATATCAGCATTTGTAACAGTAAAGGAAGTAAGTTCCTGGAACCAGTTTGATTACAACCATGATGGAATTTCAAATGAGATTTTAATTACCACTGCACACAGTGTACAGATTTATTCAGTAACCCAGACAATTCCGGAGTTGAGTTCAATTGTTCTGCTTGTATTTGTGCCAATGGTGGTGTTCTTTGTAATAAGACGCCACTAATTCTTTATTATTTTTCATAAGTACACAAACGTATATAGAGAAACAGTTTTAATCTTAATGCATATTTTGTATTGTTATGATGAGAAAGTTAAGCAAGGATGAAACCATAACCTATGCCAGGAAATACGGGTTAGTTCCCGCTAAAATTCGTGGCAAAGATGTAGTGCAGTTAATTAAAAAAGAGGATAAGAAATTTGAAAAAATATCGTGGGACGAGTTCTTCGAAATTTTGGCAAAAAAGAGACTTTCCGCATACATTTCGAAAAATGGATATATGAAAATAATGGGTGATGATGTTTATGAATAGACCTAAAATAATCATAAACGCGGCAATGAGCGTGGACGGTAAAATTGCTCTGGTAGGTGGAAAGAGGATAAAAATAAGCGATGAGATGGATTTCAAAAGAGTTCACGAGCTTAGGGCAAGAGTAGATGCAATTCTGGTAGGGATAAACACAGTGATTAATGACAATCCAAAATTAACGGTTAAAGAAAAGTACGTGCCGAATGCGAAAAATCCCGTGAGAATTGTATTGGACTCTAAGCTAAGAATTCCTGAAAATGTAAGGATACTAAACAATGCTGCAAAGACAATAATTGCTACCACGAAAACAGCAGGGCATAGAGAACTAAACGCAGAAATAATAAGATGCGGAGAAAAAAGGGTTGATTTAAAATGTCTTATGGAGGAGCTATTTAAAAGAGGAATAAGAAGCTTAATGGTGGAGGGGGGCAGCACTGTTATATCTTCATTTTTAAGGGAAAGATTGGTGGACGAATTATATGTGTTCATTGGCCCGGTAATAATCGGTGGCACTGCACCAAGTTTGGTAGGCGGTAACGGGGCAAGGGAAGAAAAAGATGTTCTGAGAATGAATGTCCTCTCATGTGAGAGACTTGGATATGGCATCTTAATTCAATACGAGGTAAAAAAATGATAGAGATAATTCCAGATAGGAGGGCACTGTACATAGATGATATAAACGCGGTTGTTATTGCTGATTTACACATGGGATATGAAGAAGTGCTGCGAAAAGAAGGGATAAAAATTCCGAAAATAAACATATATGAAGAAATAGAATCCATATTAAATGAAAAAAATGCAGACAAACTCATAATTTTAGGGGATGTGAAACACAGCATTGGTGAATTTGTGGGTGTAAAAAAACTCCAGGATTTAGACGTGGACATTTATGTGGCAAAGGGCAATCACGATGGTAATTTAGAGAACGCACTCGATGCGAAAATATCTGGCACTGATGGTTTCAGAATAGGTGATTTTGGTTTTGTACATGGCCATTCATGGCCGAGCAATGAGGTTATGATGGCAAAGTACGTGTTCATGGGTCATGTCCATCCCGAAATAGAGTTAAGAGATTCTATAGGCAAAGCACACAGATATCCATGCCATCTTGTTGGCCATCTCACGAAATCAGGAAGAAAAAAATACAAGGGAAACCCAAGGATATTCGTGGTTAGCGCATTCAATCCCCTGGCAGGTTCGAATCTGGCAAATCCCATAGGCCCTCTTTTTAAAAATAAAATAATTGGGGATTTTGAGGTGTATCTGATTAATGGAACATATCTGGGCAAAATGGAAGCTCTTCAATATTAAGGTCATCGTCTATCACAACCACGCTCTTGTTATTAACGGGTACACCATCACCTTCCGTAGAAATCACAATTCTGTCGTCAGTTCTATCAATGAATATGGAGTAATAATCCTCCAACTTTTTAGCATAGCGAATTACATAAATTTTACCATCCGTATAAAGCACGGAATTTATAGAAGAAAAATCATATTTTTCAATCTCGCAGAGAACGTTCCAGAGCCCTCTATGAATTATATTCATAAACAGACTCTCTGAATCCGTGTCCCCGCAGCTCTCCTCATGAGTAATATTTATGAATCCATTGTGCATAAAAACAGAACCATGACTCGTGAAAGGATGCGTATTCTCTATTGCTATTTTTGCACCGTTTTCGCCGCGCTTTCTTGCATGAATGAACGCAACATTTCCTCGGGGAAAATTTTTGATTTTTCTCTCCCATACGGGTACAGTCTCTTTATGGAGAAACTCGTCACTCCCGCTCTTAATCCATATTCCCCATCCGTCTCCATGCTCTGCTCTCTTCCCTTTTTTAGCCATGTTTTCCAGGTAATCCACATATTTTCCCGGGTCAAAGTAATCTTTTGAAACAACAGCCACAAATCTACACATTTTCCATCACTTCCCTCTGTATCTTTAACAATTCCTCAATTCCTTTCTTTGCCAAACTTAAAAGCTCGCTTAGTTGCTCCTCGCTCATAGGCTCGTTCTCCGAAGTGCCCTGTATTTCCACGTATCTCATATCAGAGGTCATAGCCACATTGAGATCAACATCCGCCTGTGAATCTTCCTCGTATGCCAAATCGAGCATAGGAATACCTTTTACAATACCAACGCTAACAGCTGCAACTTGATACCTTATAGGATTTTCCGAAATTTTACCTTCTTTTAGTAGCCTTTGAATAGCAAGGTATAACGCCAAAAATCCACCTGTTATACTTGCGGTCCTGGTACCCCCATCTGCCTGAACAACATCGCAGTCAACCCATATTGTTCTGGGTCCTATCTTACTCAGATCAACGGCAGCCCTCAATGCCCTTCCAATAATTCTCTCAATCTCCTTGCTGCGACCGTTAACGTGACCCCTGTCTCTGAAAATTCTTGTTTCGGTAGAGCCGGGAAGCATTGAGTACTCCGCTGTTAACCAACCACGATTCTCGTTTTTTAACCATTCTGGCACGTTTTCAATTACCTGTGCAGAGCAAAGAACAACAGTATCACCCTGCTGATATAGAACTGAGCCATATGCCTTTTTCTGAAAATTCGGTGTGATTTTTACTGTTCTGAGCTCATCATAATCTCTTCTTTTACGCATGCAACTACATGGCATTTATAAAAAAAACTTTTCCTATGTAATATTTGGATGAGTATATACCAAATTATTAAAAAGAATTAAAAAATATAGAAGTTGGATTTGATAAAGGACGTAAGGAGAAGATTGAAGGTAATAAAAAGGCAAAAACATAAATCAAAGTGCAATTTAAGAGGGCATAAAAGAATGATAGAACGCTCTATCTTCGTGGAGTTCTGAGAAATAGTGCATTTACCGTGAAGTCTCTCGGAATACAAATTTATTATCCTTTTTTACCAATGAATGTTTTATGTGGCACGATAGTAATTACCAGAGAACGTTTCCTTTTTGGAAAATGAGAAAAAATTGTAAAAGTGTATGTGGATAAAGGCTATGATTCACTACGCAACATACGCTCTGTATTGGAAAGAGATGGTGAACCATACATCGCAATCCATGAGAATGCGCATATAGGATTGCTTAGAATGCTCCTGAAAAAGAGCAGAGCAGCAGAGTGGAAAAAAATACTATCATGGAAATGTCGGAGATTACGTATTCTCCCATTCTTTTCTTTCCGCTTCTAAACCACTAATGTTTAAAGTCCTCGCTTATGTCCTTTATATTTAATTGCCTCTCTATTTTTATCTCCATTATTCCATGTTTTTCGAGGATTTCAACTCATCCCTTAAAGAGAAATCTTTAATACCCACTATTTTATAATGATTTGATGACCACAGAGGAAATTGAAGATTCAATAATGTTCGTATCATACCTAACACTGGTGATGGCTGGTGCGAACATAATATGGGGAATGTTTCTGTATCCATGGGGCATAATAGGTTTCATTTTCGCTGCAATAAACATAGTTACTTTTTTCATAGTGAAATCCGCCCACGACCATTATCAGGGTAGAAATTACGAAAAAGCAAGAAGCAAGATGAAAGTCGCCACGGTCTTCGGATTTTTATTTGCTCTTATAATACCGGGAATATACGGGTATAAAGTATATCGCACCCTTGATAACATTGTAGAAAGAAAGTACCTTATAAAAAGCAATTATAACAAGGAAATCTATGCACCGCCTCAATTTCCGAGAAATAAAAAGTAGCGAGAAATTACGAAGTATATGGGGAGTTCTGGAAGAAACCAACGCTGACAACCAGAAATACAAAAACGCCTACAATTGCCATTGCCACCAAAAATCTTCTTTCGTCAATATCCACTGACGGGTCCACGTACCCAAGAATTCCTGCAATAATCATGAAAAACGCTCCAATATCCATTACCAAACGGCCGTAAAAATTACCCTCCATGGATGCGTTCTTCCACCCGTGCAGAGCTTTTTGATACTCGGAGTAACTGGAATAATCAGATGCACTTGGAGGGGGGTTCCATGTGGCAAAAATTACCCATACCGAGCCTGCAAACAATATCAGCAAACCTATCAAAATCACAACCGCCCACCTAAACACACCTGTTCTCTTCTTAAAAACTGGTGGAGGCGACACAGGAGATGGTCTCAATGAAGTAGTCAAATCATCCTTTCCTTCCATCCCAAGGTAATCTCCAAAAAGATATATAAAAGTTTGTGGAGAAATACAATCCTAAAAGAGATTTTATCCTTAAAAATGATGATATTTCCCCAGCTAAAAGCTAAAAATTAAAAAAATAAAAACTCAAGCACCGAACTTCTCGGCACGATTTGTGTGGTTTTTCACAATATCCATCAGGTCAGAAGCACGTATGCGCAATGAGCCACGAAGGACTGAAATCTCGTTGAACTCCTCTCCCTCTCTCCTGGAATCCGGGGCGTAAATCAATATAGGTACCGGGTCTCCGCTGTGATCTCCAACGGTGCAAGGGGTGCTGTGGTCCGCCGTTACTATTAAAACAACGTTATCCGGTAGATTCTCGTACAAATGACCTATTGCCTCGTCTATTCTTTCAATTACCTCAACCTTTTTGAGTGGCTGCATATCGTGACCTGCAATGTCTGTAGCTTTAATATTAACAAGGATGAAATCGTAATCTCTAAGATTTTCCAACACAGCATCCATCTTCGCAACCATGTCCGTGTCGTAGCCCCCTGTGGCTCCGGGAACTTCAATAGGTGTGATTCCTGCAAGCTTGCATATTCCCCGTATTAAAGGTGTCCCAACCACGCAGGCAGCTTTCAATCCATTTTTCTCCGTGAAGCTCTCCAGATGGGGCACCATGCCAGCACCCCGTGGTAGAATAATATTCGCTGGCTTTTTGCCTTTTTTCACCCGATCCCTGTTCACAGGATGCTCTTTTAAGATTTCATGAGCTTTTTTAACGAATTCATTGAGAATCCTGGCAGTTTTCTCGGCGTCGTTTGATAGTGGTTTTGCTTCACGAACCTTTATTCCCGTGTCGTGAGGGTCAACATCGCTAACATTCGGGCTCAATCCAGGACCTCGAAGAACGAGTGCGGCTCGATGCTCCACACCCGGCTTTACAAAAATCTTAACATCTTCAATTACCATTCCATCAATATCCTTGAGCAACTCATCCGTACCCTCCTTTATCCTACCAGCTCTTCTGTCAATAACAACCATGTCATCATCAACAGTGGCAAAATTGCAACGAAATGCTATGTCCCCGGGTTCTAAATCCATATCGAGTCCTGCCGCTTCGAATGGTCCGCGGCCGGTGTAAACCCTGTACGGGTCATAGCCCAAAATGTTCAGATGGGAAGTATCGCTTCCTGCCCTTATTCCGGGAGCTATTGAGTCCATCAAACCAACAACGCTCTTTCTGGCCATGTTATCAAGATTTGGAGTACTTGCATACTGTAAAGGAGTTTTGTAATCCAGCTGAGGATTTGCTCTGTCTCCCACACCATCCAGTATTATAAGAACCGCTTTTCTCTTCTCCATGGCAGGATATCACTGGGAGAGTATAAAAGGGTTCCCACTGCACCGATTTTTTAGTTTATATCTAAAAATTTCATCTGAGGGCAGTATCTTCTCAGGTTTTGTTTTGCGCACCCATACGCCTCCGATTTCCACACGTATTATAAGCTCCCCTGTTGCGTGTATCAAACTTAATTAGCACACATCTAAAATAAAAATATTATTGTGATTTCTCCAAAATTTTTTAATACTCCATTATCATCAAGAGTTGGTGATAATAAGATGGTGAAAGTGGCAATAAACGGTTTTGGTCGCATAGGGCGAATGGTTTTTCGCATAGGTCACAGAGACTTGGATATTGTGGCAATAAACGACCTTACAGACGCAAGCACTCTGGCGCATCTATTGAAATACGATACAAATTACGGAAAATTTGACGGGGATGTTGAAAGCACGGATAACAGCATAATCGTGAACGGGCGAGAAATTCCCGTTTTCAGCGAGAGAGATCCTGAAAAATTACCATGGAAAGATTTGGGTGTTGATATTGTGGTAGAAAGCACAGGAGTATTCAGATCGCGGGATAAGGCGGCGAAGCATCTCAAGGCAGGGGCAAAAAAAGTAATTATATCAGCACCAGCAAAGGGTGAACCGGCGGATGTGACCATAGTTCTGGGCGTGAATCACGAGATGTACGACCCGGAGAAGCACCATGTTATAAGCAATGCCTCCTGCACAACCAATTGCCTCGCTCCCGTGACCAAAGTTCTTCACGATAATTTCGGAATAAAGTACGCATTAATGACGACTGTGCATTCTTATACCAATGACCAGCGGGTTCTGGATTTGCCACATAAAGATTTACGAAGGGCACGGGCTGCAGCCATGAATATAATACCAACAACCACCGGCGCCGCAAAAGCAATCGGACTCGTTCTTCCAGAACTTGACGGAAGGATGCATGGCATATCCATACGCGTTCCAACAAGCACCGTGTCCATCGTGGATTTGGTTGCTGAGGTAGAAAAACCTGTAACCGAGGACGCGGTGAGGGAAGCGTTCAAAAAAGCGGCGGAAGGCAATTTGAAGGGGATTTTGCAGTACGTGGACGAGCCCCTCGTGTCTTCGGATTTCAAGGGCAATCCGCATAGCGCCATGTTCGACGCCTCGGAGACCTACGTTCGCGGGAATTTAGTGAAGGTGCTCGCCTGGTACGACAACGAATACGGCTATTCGGCGCGAGTGGTTGATTTGATTAAATATATATCTCAATGGCTTTGATTCGGAGAAAAAGTTAATATGCATAAGGCATAAAGCCACCCAGGTGATTGATTTGGCCAAGAAAAAAGATGAAAATAAGGAATACACTATAGAAGATCTCCCCGGTGTGGGACCCGCCACTGCCGAGAAGCTGAGGGAGGCAGGATATACAGACCTCATTGAGCTTGCCGTGGTCTCCCCAAAAGACCTTGCAGATTTAGCAGGAGTGGGCGAAGGTACCGCTCAGAAAATTATAGCTGCTGCGAGAAAATATGCTAACGTTGGAGATTTTGAGACAGGAGATGTTATCCTGGAGCGCCGGAGCCAGCTCACAAAACTTACCACAGGGTCAAAGGAATTTGATACCCTTCTGGGTGGAGGATTGGAAAGTCAGGCAATAACAGAGTTCTTTGGTGAGTTTGGCTCAGGAAAGACGCAGATTGTTCACCAGTTAGCGGTTAATGTGCAATTGCCAAAGGAGAAGGGGGGTCTGGAAGGTCACGCAATATTCATAGACACCGAAAACACGTTCAGACCGGAGCGCATAGTGCAGATGGCCGAGGCCCTGGAGATGAATCCACAGGAAGTGCTGAAAAATATCCACGTGGCTCGCGCGTTCAACTCGCACCACCAGATGCTCTTAGTGGACAAGGCCATGGAGCTTGCAAAAAAATATCCGGTGAAACTACTGATTGTTGATTCTCTAACCGCGCATTTTCGCGCAGAGTACGTTGGACGCAGCTCTCTGGCGGAGAGACAGCAGCTTCTTAACAGGCACATGCACGACCTTCTAAAATTTGCGGACATAAACAATGCAATTGTGGCGGTCACAAATCAAGTATCCGCCAAGCCGGACATGTTTTACGGAGACCCGACCTCGCCAATAGGCGGACACATTGTGGCGCACAATGCAACATATCGTCTTTACATAAGAAAAAGCAGAGGAAATAAGAGAATAGCAAGGCTCATTGATTCACCCGCTCTACCGGATGGCGAAGTCGTTATTGCAATAACCACAGAAGGAATCAGGGACCCGTGATTACATACCTCCAAGAGACATCTCAATTATTTTTCTTATCTCTATCACAAATTCCGCAGGTATGTCTTTTAGAAGCGGGTCAACGAAGCCCTTTACTATCAATTGCGTTGCTTCTTCCTCTTTCAATCCCCGAGACATAAGGTAGAACAGCTCTTCCTCGCGTATTTTTCCGATGGCCGCCTCGTGGCTTAGCTCGGCATCATCCACCTCCGAAATCAACCCTGGATATGTCTCCATTTTTGCCTTTGGATTTAGAATAAGGGCATCGCAGCTTATGTGTCCCTTTGTCTTCGGAGCCTTCGCCCTTATGAGCCCCCGGGTTATGACCTTGCTCTCGTCCATGAGCACACTTTTACTGGTGTTTATTCCCCTTGCACCTTCGCCCACAAGCTCAATCTCTCCACCAATATCCACGTAAAAATCCTTCTTACCAAGCAGGATGCCGTTCATCTCCGCATAGCCATTTGAATCAACAAAATACCGGGGATTTGCGATGTTGCTGCGCCCGGTTCCCAGGCCCACCGTGGTGTTTATGAATTCCGCGTTCTTTCCCACGATTGCTCTTGTCATGGGCCTCGTGTGCACGTACTCCGGCCAGTTCTGAAGCACGCTGAGCATTACCTTTGCACCGTCACCAATGTACGCTTCCGTCATGTCCAAGTGAAGAGAATGGCGCACCAGCACGGGAGAGGTGCATCCCTCTATGAGATGAATGTAACTTCCCGGCTCGGCATCTATGATTATGTGAGGTGCCTGAGCCATCGCACTGTTCTGAATGATGAAAAATAAATGCATGGGCACCGGTACCTTCAATCCTGACTTGACATGAAGGAAAACGCCTCCGTTCCATACAGCGGTGTGATACGCTGCCAACTTGCTCTCGTACGGATTGAACATCTTCATGAATTTTTCTTTCACTGCGGGAAATTCACGCACGGCCTCTTCCATTGAAATCATTATCAAACCTTTTTCTCTCCACGCCTTCATGAAATCGTTTAGCACCATACTTGTGTCGCTCTGAACTGCAATGCCTGCAACGTATTTTTTCTCCACCTCTGCAATTCCCAGAGAATCAAGAAGCTTTTTCATGTCCTCTGGTAGCTCGTCAAGGTCGTGTATCTCCGGAATCTGCTCATCCTGAACTATGAAATCCAGCGGGTCATTTAGAACGGGGTCGCTGTGGGGCGCCTCCATAAACGCCTTTAGTCCTTTGTATCTCAACTCTGTAACCCATTCGGGCTCTTTATTTCTCTTCTTCAGCGTCTCAATCTGGTCTTCAATTATTGACTTTGCATCCTGCATAGTGAGCTCACTCATTGCAACCACACTCCTTGAAAAGAGAGTCAAAGCCCTGCTCTTCAATCTTCCTTACCAAATCTCTGTGCCCAGATAGCACAATCTTCCCCTTTCTCATAACGTGAACCTTCACCTCCGATGACTCAACGTGCTGGAGAATCCTTCCATAATGGGTTATGAGCAGCACGGACTTTCCGGATTTCTGCATCTCGTGAAGCTTTTTTGAAATCAGAGATAATGAATCAACATCAACACCGCTGTCCGGCTCGTCTAAAATTACCAGGTCTGGCTCTAACAGGAGCGCGAGTAGAAGTTCTATCCTTTTTCTCTCGCCCCCTGAAAATCCCACGTTGATGTACCTCTTTAACTCTTCCTCACCGAGATTTACCTCCATGCCTTTTTCCACAACCATATCGTAAGATTTCTCCCTGGGAACCGCCCTGACCTTTTCTAAAACGAGTCGCGCGTAGTCAATTATTCTCACACCTTCAATTTCTGCCGGGTGCTGAAACGCAAGAAATATGCCCCGGCGAGCTCGTTCATCCACGGATAGTGATTTCAGGTCCTCGCCTTTGTATTCCATCACACCATCTGCCCTGTATCTCGGATGCCCCATTATCGTGAGCGCAAGGGTGCTCTTTCCTGAGCCGTTTTGCCCCATGAGCACGTGAAACTCCCCAGAATTAACTTCCAGGTTTACCCCGCCAAGAATTTCCCTGTTTTCCACGTATACCTTCAAATTCTCAAGCCTGAGTAATTGATTCATAGGGCAAGGATTGATTAATCATTTTTAAGTGTTGCTCCACAAAAATGGGTATTTATTTCTCTTTAAGTGCCCTTATCCCCTTCTTCAAGCAGGACAGTGACGAGTTAAAAGGCTTTCTTGAAAGGAGAAGCTCACAGTATTCGGGAAACTGTTCCAAAGTCTCCCTCTCTTCAATGCGCAAAATGAAATAAATTGCTGAAAAAGCGTACCAGCCAGCGAGGAGCATGGCATAAATGTTCACAGTGAGCAACGAGATTCCGATACCGAAAAATATTGAGCCGAACTGAGCAGGGTGGCGCATGCACGAGTATATGCCCACGGTAACCAATTTCTCTGGCTTTTTTATCCCTTTCGTGATTTCGAAGTGCCCGTATTTCTTCAGGGTTCTGCCTGCAATGGCGTTGAGAGTTAGCCCGTAAAACAAAAAGAAAGTACCGACAGGAATTGAAATAATCCCAAACCACGAAGGGAGAGGATTAGGTGCGTAAACACCCACCAAGGCTATGACGAGCCACCATATGAGCCAGAAAGCAAATTTCGGTGCAAAGCCCATATCACACCTCTCTAAGATTGTAGAATGCCCTCTGCACGACTTCGTTCATTGCCGGATGAATATGAATCGCTCTATACATTGCGCTCGCCTGCTCTCTAGTGTACATTAGATTGATTATTTCCTGAATGAGCACAGATGCTTGAGGGCCGACGATTGTCGCACCTAAAATATTGTAAGTGTCCTTATCCACGATTACCTTCACGAAATAGTCCTTTAGGCGCATCGCCTCGCCCATGGCGGTGTTCTCGTATTTATATTCCCCCACTAAAATTTCGTGTTTCTTCTTCGCTTCTTCTTCCTTCATACCCACGCCAGCAACTTGCGGAGTTGTGAAAATTGCATGCGGAATTGCATGATAATCCACCTTCGCGTTGGCGTTGCGGAAAGCATTGTAATAAACGATTTCGCTCTCGTAGTTTGCCACGTGCTTGAAAAGATATTTGCCGTTTGCATCGCCACATGCCCATATTCCTTCCTTGGTCGTTCGCAAGAATTCGTCGGTTATTATCCATCCCCTTTCATCTGTTTTCACGCCCGTCTTCTCCACATTCGTCTCCTTCCACGGCGCGCGGCCGGTGGCGACCATTATCTCGTCTGCCTTTATCTCTATTGTCTCGCCTTCTCTATTCTCCGCAACCACTACCTTCTTGCCCATGGCTTTTCTAACTTCCTTAGCTTTATAACCAAGATGGAAATGCATCACGGAGGATAATTCCCTGCGCACGAGCGCTCTGGCCTCGGGCTCTTCCGCCATAATTATATCTGGGTGCATCTCTATAACATGAACCTCGGTGCCGAACATGGCCATGAAATGTCCTAACTCAAGAGCCACAAATCCCCCGCCGATTATGGCTATGCTCTTTGGCAATTTTTTAAGTGAGTAGAAGAATTCCCTATTAGTAATGAACCCCGCCTCTTTCAATCCGGGAATCGGTGGTACGAGAGGCTTTGAGCCCGTGCATAGTAGAATTTTCTCCCCGTATATTTCTTTGCCCCCGACGTCGATTGTGTAGTCTGAAACAAAGCTTGCGGTTTTATCGTAATAATCCACGCTGGGATGATTTCTCAAACTGTGTTCAATCATCTTGCTCTCCTTGTCCACATCCTCCTGCACCCTTCTGAGAAGCGCATCGCCATCCACGCTCTTTATTTTTGCATCAATGTAAAATTCCTTAGCCCTGCGAATATCGTGCACCAATTCCGCGGGATAAGCAAGCATCTTGCTCGGAATGCAGCCACGGGTTAAGCAAATCCCCCCCGCCTTCTCGTTCTCAATCACCGCAACTTTCATTCGGGGATTTCTCTCAATTAAGGGGGCGACGATGTTCATCGCACTGCCCGTACCGAACGCAATCAAATCGTACTCTTTCATGCCCGTCACCTCGCTCGCATACGCTTGGTTATATTTATTTCTTTTTGGACAAAAATGGTCACAGGAGCGAGGCCAGATTTTTGATATCCTTATTTGCCACGTGCGTGTAAATTTGCGTGGTTTTGAGATTTTTGTGTCCAAGCAACTGCTGGATGTACCGTATATCCGCGCCTCCTTCTAAAAGATGTGTGGCGAAGGAGTGCCGCAGGGTGTGTGGAGTCACATTTTTGTTTATTCTCGCTCTTTTTGCAGCATTTTTCACGATCAACTGAATGCTCTTCGGGGAATATTTACTCCCTCTCTGTGATATAAAGATGTACCCCTTCTGCCCCCTTCCATAGACTTCCAGAGTGTTCTTTAGATTCGGATGCAGGAAAACCACCCTCTCTTTATCCCCCTTTGCAACTTTTATGTGGATTATTTCCCTCTCAAAGTCCACATCTTCCCAGCGGATGTTGCGAACTTCGTTCAATCTCATACCAGCGTAATAGAGAAACATTAGCACGAGGCGGTGCTTGAGGTTCTGCGTGCCATAGAGCATTCTCTTTACTTCGTCCCGGGACAGTACCACGGGTAATTTCTCCTTTTTCTTGGCGAGGGGTATCTCTTCGTCGAATCTCTCGTGGAGAACGTTGCGGTAGAAGAATTTCAATGCGAAATATGCTTGGCGGATTGTGGATTTGCTCTTATCCGAATAGTACTTCAGAAGAAATTCCCGCGGCGTGAGCCCGGAGCGGAGAAAATTTTTGACTATGTAAACGTATGCTTTCCCCGTCCGATATGAGTATTTGCGAAGTTTCAGCTCCTCTATTAACCTCCCTATCAACTCGTACCGCTCTTTCGGGGTAAGGTTTTTATTCTCAAATTGCATACTCACCTCAATGAGTTATGGGGTAATAAAATTTCCGAATAACTCGCAGAACAGATGGATTATGCGAATTACGCATAATCTAAAGTTAGCAGAAATTCCGCACGCCGCCTGTAAAAGCAAAATGGAGGATGTGAAAAATGGAAATAAATGAACAAAAAAATTCAAAATTAAAATTGTTTATATCCTACTCACATAAGGATGAAAAATATGTTGAAGAATTCAGAAAATGGCTTGCTCTCTTAAAACGAAATGGGGTAATTGAAGAATGGTACGACAGAAAGATAGTTCCGGGAAAAAATTGGGAAAAAGAAATTGAAAATAATTTATCAGATGCTGACATCGTTTGTCTTTTTATATCTCCAAATTTCTTGGCATCAGAATATTGTCAAAAAGAAAAAGAAGACGCCTATAATTTAAAGAAAAGAAAAAATATTGCTGTGGTTCCCATAATTCTGTCACCTTGCGGGTGGAAAGATGATGACATGCTTACCAAATCACTAGCTCTTCCAACAGACGGAAAACCAATATCAACTTTTTCCAATAGAGATACTGCTTGGTTGAATGTATATGAGGGATTAAAGAAAGTTATAGAAGATTTGACATATTCAAGAAACCTGACTTTAAAGGAGGATTTTATGCGATTCCTTCAGAATGCCGACTTGCTAATGAAGGCACATCCTCAAAAAGAAAACGTATATTTAGAAGATATATTTGTTCCACCAGAATTTACCGTATTTGATGAATCCAGAGAGTATGATAAGAAAATAGATTTTAATGATTTTATGAAAAATATTTTAGATTATTCAAAAATTGTGATCTCTGGAGAAACATTGTCAGGAAAAACTACTATTTGTAAGATAATTTTTAAAAAATTGAGAGATATGGGTTTAGTTCCGGTATATATTAGAGATCAGAACAGACTTAGAGGAAAATTGGAAAATATAATTTCTAGATTTTTTAACCAGCAATATAATGGAGATATTAAGAAGGTTGAGAGTGCGTATATAATCCCAATTATTGATGATTTTCATCTAGCAAAAAATAAAGATAAAGTAATATCACAGATACTAAAGAAATATGATCATGTCATTTTGGTCGTTGATGATATTTTTTCATTAAATATAATAGATAGTAACCTATTATCAGAATTTAAATATTTCCACATTAATGAATTTAAACCTTCCAAAAGATATGAATTAGTCAAAAAATGGGTTTATTTAAAATCTGATGAGACCACAAAAGATATATACTTATATAAAAACATAGATAAAAAAGTAGAGCAAATAGAAAGCACCTTGGGTAAAACATTTGGAAGGGGTATTATGCCACCATATCCCTTTTATATACTTTCTGCCATAGTAACTTACGAGACGTTAGCTATGCCTATATCTCAAGAGATAACATCGCAAGGCTATTTTTATCAAGCTTTTATTTATTTATATCTGAGAAAACGGGGGGTTAAAAATGATGAGGTAGATATTTATGTGAATTTTCTAACGGAATTAGCCTACTATTTATTTAGTAGGAAAAAATCGGAACTAAGTGTTATAGAAATGAATGAATTCATTAAGTATTATAAAAATAAATTTACACTTCCTATAGAAGTGGATAAAATATTAAGAAAAATAGATTATATATTTTCTTCTAACAATTTTAACAACTACTCATTCACGTATCCTTATCTTTATTACTTTTTTGTAGCAAAATATCTTGCAGAGAATATTGGAAAAGAAGAGGTTTGGGAAAAAATAAAACACATAGTAAATAATATACATGTTGAGGAGAATGCATATATAACTGTTTTTTTAGTCCATCATACTAAGGATGAAAAGATTTTAACCATAATAAGATTAATGGCATCTAAACTATTTGAGAGATATGAACCAGCCTCATTAACAAAAAAAGAGACAAGGTTTTTTGATGAGCACATTGATGAGATAATTGAGGCTTCATTACCTCCAGCAAATACCACACCAGAGAAAGAAAGGAAGAGATTATTGAAAAGGAAAGATGAAATAGAAGAAAAATATGGTAATATGGATGTTATTTTAGACGCCGATCTTAGACGTGCAATAAAAACAGGAGAAGTTATTGGTTGTATTTTGAAAAGTAGAGTAGGATCTTTAGAAAAGAAAGAGTTGGTAGAATTAATGATTTCTGGTATAAATATTCATTTGAGAATCCTATCATTTTACTTAGATATGGTAAACCATGAAGAAACTAAAAATTATATTATAAACTTAATTTCTAAGAAGTTAAATGAAATCATAAAAAAGAATGAAGAAATGTCACGAGAAGAAATGAGACAGCTTGCTGAAACTATATTTTGGAATTTGAACTTTATAGTGGTTTTTGGTTTGATTAAGAAAACGATATATTCTTTGGGGTCCGATAAGTTAATAGAAATAATAGAACTTGCCAGCAAAAGAATCGATACTCCTTCTTATTTTTTGATTAAACATGGTATTTATATGTGGTATCTAAAACATCTAGATTTAAAAACGATCTCGAAGGAAATTAAACGAGCAGATTTTTCTGATCTATCTAAAAAAGTTATTAAGTTTATGGTAATAGAATATGCATACTTGCATCCGATTAACTATAGAGAGAGACAGCAGATAGTACAACAACTAAAAATACCTCCTAACAGGATTCCACGACACTTACCAAGTAAAAGAGGGTGATAGGATGTTCGGCGGCGTGCGGAACTCTTTGCCTGCTATTGCAGGCTCGCCCTTCGGGTCTGCTAACATGCGGGTATCTGGTTCGGGCTTTCAGCCCTCACCCAAATCCTCTACGAGGATTTCAGATACCCGCCGAACGTTAGGCGAAAGATGCTTTAGGAGGTTGAACGGAAATGTTTAAGCAAAAACATATAGAGTCTGCAAAAAAACTTTTAGAGTCTATCAAAAATAAAAGTTCCGAACAAAGTCTAGAAAATGCAAAACAACTTTTTGAGGATATTTTTGGTAAGCGCTTTGCTGAAGAGATAGATAAAAATGGTATATTAAGGTATAATTCATTGAACGGCCCAGAGGAAAATATACAGTATTGGGGTGTACTATATGAGAATGCTCCACAAAGTGGTGTTTACGAAAATTTTTCACTTGTTGTATTTCCTGACAACGAAGAGAATTCTAAACAATTGCTCTTATGTTATGGAATAGGTACCGGTGGAATAACTGATGATGCGGAGTGGCTGGGGATTCCTTGGGTTAGAAGAAGCATAAAACTTCTTTTAAGATTTATCCATAATGAAGGTTGGAATGTGGAAAATACGGATATATTCGTTAAAGATGATATTACCGATGAATATTCAGAAATTCCTGATACTATAAAGAATAATCTAGGAAATTTCTCTGATTATACAGAGCTATGGAGAAAATACGGCAAATATTTACCTTCTGTTTGTGTTATAACTCCAGATGACAAAGGAGCAAAAGCTTTCCTTTCTCACTTAATTTTATATGCAAAATTTAGAAATTGGCCTTTTAGAAAAGATTTTCAGAATATATTAGAAGACAAATTATTACCCAACTTGATCGAGTTATGGAGATCTTATCCCTCCTCTGAGGTATTGTCAAATTATTTGCTTCAAAGGAAATATCTGATATTGCGAGGGCCACCGGGAACTGGGAAAACATACTTGGCTGAAGAAATCGCTAAATCTCTTAAAGCCGCCTCTAAAATAACAGATTATAAAATTATTCAATTCCATGCATCAGTATCATACGAAGACTTTATAGAAGGGATAAAACCAGATGTAAATTCAAATCAGTTGATTTTTAATGAATATAAGGGACCGCTATTAGAGAGCATAAACGAAGCTATCAAAGCTGCGAAGGAAAATAAAGGATATGTGCTCATAATTGATGAGATAAATAGGGGCGATTTAGCAAAAATTCTTGGAGAAGCTATATTTCTTTTTGAACCTAATGAAGAAAGGAAAATAAGATTAAGATCAGGGAAAGAAATAATGATGCCTAGAAACCTTTACATAATTGGAACAATGAATACCGCGGATAGAACAATTGCAATTTTAGATTTTGCTATTCGCAGAAGATTTGCATTTATTGATGTTTGGCCATCGGAGAAAAAATTGAAAGAAATTTTAGATAAGAAGCAGGTGGATGAGAATACTAAAAGCTTAATTTTAAGGTATTATAACATTATCCAAAATTTATTTTTCAGGTTTGCATCTGACGAAGAATTGCACTTGCAACCAGGACATACCTATTTTATTGCTGAGTCGGAAGAAGAGTTTAAAAATAAACTAAAATACGAAATCGTTCCACTGCTTCGTGAATACATAAATGAAGGCAGATTATCTCTTGCAAAAAATGAAATTCTTGCGTTTATAGATGGTGTACAAGGTGAGTAAAAATTGAAGATAAAAATATCGTTGATGGAATTTGGAGACGAAAAGATATTTCCTTTAGAACATCTGAAAAGTTGGTTTCCCTCAAGTAAGTTTGACAAAAGATATCCTCTGAATTATTTAAAGAAATGGATTCGTATAAATACTAAGTACCTTGAATTTCTAGGGGTGTCTTACAGATGGGATGACGAAAAGAAAAGTTTTATACTTATACCAGGTAATAGAATTGGACTTGCACCTTTAAGAAATCCATATGGGGGCGAAGTTTATGGAAGCATAGTTGTAAAACCCAGGCTGGGCTGGGTTAAGATATATGAAATTTTAGAGCTTATAGGGTGGAGATATCAGCCTAATTTCTTAAAAGATGAAGAACCTATCGTTAGCGATGGTGTTTTACCAAGATGGTTTAAAGCAATTAATACATTAGAAGCCATCTCCCGAGCGCTTAATCTTTTTATGAATGGAATGGATGATAAAAAAATAATTTCAAAGGTTCCTATTGGCACCATTGATTGGAACTCATACTCTACTAAAAGCGTTCCATATGGAAGATATGACCAATTTATTAGTAAAATTACTGATTATTCCACCGATCTAGAAGTTCACCGCCAATTTAAAGGAATCATTAAAATGATAAATGATGATATTTCAGATCCAAAAGTTCCTGTTAAAATAAAAAATAGAGCTAAACGATTGATATCTAGTATAGAGAATAAACTTGATGATGTGAAACCTGTAAATCCTGATATTGAAATATTGAAGAAAATAAGTATCCCAAATTTCTATCGTACTGAATATGAAAAAGCAATCAGGGCTTGCATAGAATATCTTCACCAAAGTAGGTTTTCAATAGAAGCTGGTAATTTTTACGGTTTACCTTGGTCATTGGAAATGGATAGATTATTTGAATATTGGGTAGAGCATTGGGCATACATTTTCTCCAAGAGAATAGGAGCCCGTTTCTATTCAGATATAAGAAAAAATTCAAAAATAAGATTTTATAATCTTGGAGATTGGAATAGTTTAAAACACTTAAAGCCAGACATAATAATTGAAAAAGACTCAAAAACACTGATTCTAGAGGTAAAATATAAAAAACATCTTTTGTATCTTCAATATGGGAAATATCCTGAAGAAATCCTAGAAGAACACCGACATGACATTCATCAGGTTTTATCTTACATGAGCAGCTCAACGAAAGAAAAGAGAATAGGATGTTTGGTATATCCTAAAATAAACAAAGATACAATCAACCAATATGCTACCTTGATAAACTATACTAATGTTAGAGTAAATGTAGATATTGTACTATGTAGTGTAACATTTCAGCCAGAAGACCTTATGACTACTATAGAAAACTTATGGAGTGAAAAATATGCATCTTTCGCCTAACAAACGAGTATCTGGCTTCGCTCCGCTCACCCAAAAACCCTTACGGGCTTCGCATACCCGCAATCCGTTAGGCAAAAATTGAAACATCACAGAAAAGCTAAGGCTTCAACCTCCGGCGTATCTCGTGCAGCAGCTCAGCCGGGCTCTTCACGGGGTATTCAATGCCATCCAGTATCTCCTCGATGGTTTTCCCCATTATGGCGTATCCGCGCAACCTCTCCAATAGCTCCTCCATGCCAGCGGGGAAATCCAGGCCGCGAATGCTGGAAAGAACATGCACCGCCCAATCCACCCCGAGGGAGCGAGCACTTTCCTCCATGATTTCGAGCCTCTCGTCAATGTTATCCCTGTTCTCCTTTATGCGCCTGTAAGCAAGCTTTGCAAGCCCGCCGGCGATGTGCTCCCCCGCCTTCTCCCTCTCACCACGGAGGTACTTTTCGACTACGTGTTCGTCTGCACCCAGCACATTCTTAACTGTTTGCTCACTAATCCCCAGGTACTCCGCAATCTCCCTATTCGTTTTTACTGTCTCGTTTTTCAGCGCTATGATATACGCCGCTTCGGCCAAACTCGGTAGCCACGTTAGATTGCGGTACTCCACCAATCCCCTGAGACCTCCGGCGATGCGTATGCTTTCTTGAAATATTCTCTCGGCAAGCCGGTCCACATTATTCCCGTGAATTGCTTTGTTTATAACCTCCATCTCAATCACCTCCCGCCATCTCGCTAAGAGGCCCCTTTATCTCAATCAATCCCGTGTCCTTTATATCGAAAACATAAGTACGGGTATCGTGCGGTGCAAGTCGGCAGCCATCTATGCGAATAGTTCGGATTACCTCACCTATCTTCTTCCCGTATAGATTTGCCATCCATTTGCTCGCAATTACTTCCTTGTCCATGACTATAGTGCCGTCCACTATGTGAGCCACCGCAAGACCACCTGCTGCCTCCGCTGTTTCGCTGCTCTGGGAAGATCTCTTCTGAGAAACTAAAATTGCTGTCTGTTTCCATTTCTTCAGGAAGTTGAAAAGCTGTCTCACAATCTGCCTCGCCAGAACCTCGCGGTGCTCGTACAGGCCTGTGACTGAATCTATTACAACATTCTTCGTGTTCTTCTTCCTTATAGCGTATGCTATCGTGTCGAGGAGCGAGCTCATGTTCTCCCTGAGCTCCGCGTCCTGGGATGCGTCCACCACTATTACATTCTCTTCAACTTTTCCAAAATCCAAACCAAGAACCTGTGCCCTCTGCTTCAACGCTGCATATAGGAAATTAGCCGGGGATTCCACGGTCACGAACAGCACCGGGTAATCCCTCGAAGCTTGATACACCGCAAACTGCTCTGCTAACAGGGATTTTCCGGTGTCCGGCACACCAGTGACATTTATCACGGCAAGGTGAGGGATGCCCCCAAGGGGTTTCTTCACGAATTTGTCCTTCTTTTCATCGTACTCTACCGTGTAGAACATCTCGTCTAATTTTGGCCCGTGGGAACGCCAAATAGACCAGGCGCAAAGCCCTTAAGCTCGCCAAGTTCGTACACATACTCTCGGGGATTCATAATTTTATCTTTTACTTCTTCTATATAAATTTTTTGGTTAGCATGGGATTCTATAAGAAAACATAAAAAACAAGAGATATTTAGTCACGAATTCAGACATCCACTGACAGGTTCAGCTTATCTACCAGTTCCTTGTACCGGTTTCTTATGGTAACTTCCGTTACTCCAGCAACTTCCGCTACTTCTCTCTGTGTTCTACGCTCGTCAGCAAGTATGGAAGCTATGTATATAGCAGCAGCTGCCACTCCAGTTGGACCCCTGCCGGAGAGTATATGCTTCCTTTCCGCCTCTTTTATGATTTCATACGCTTTCTTCTTAACCTCCCCGCTCAGCTTTAGCCTGGCGCAGAATCTATCTATGTAATCCTCCGGCTTGCTGGGAAGAATATTGAGCTTGAGAGTTCTTGCCATTATCCTGTAAACCCTTCCAATTTCCCTCTTCTTAACACGCGTCACGGCTGCAATCTCGTCAAGGGTTCTGGGAATATCAAGCATCCTGCAGGCAGCGTATATGCTCGCGGCAACCACACCCTCTATGCTCCTTCCCCGTATCATGTTCTCCTTGACAGCCTTCCGGTAAATTAGAGCGGCGGTCTCGCGAACGTCCTGCGGCAATCCTAAATTAGAAGATATTCTTTCCAACTCCTGAAGAGCCTGTGTCAGATTTCTCTCAGCGGCATTGCTCACCTTTATTCTCTTCTGCCACTTGCGCAGGCGATATAATTGCGCCCTGCTACGAGTTGGTATATTCTTTCCGTAAGAATCCTTGTTCTTCCAGGATATTTCTGTGCTAAGTCCCTTGTCATGAATTGTGTATGTCATCGGAGCGCCTGTTCTTGAGCGGGAATCTCTCTGCTCAGAGTCAAAAGCGCGCCACTCCGGCCCCTGATCAATGTAAGCCTCATCTATCACGAGCCCGCAATCCATGCATACCAGCTCCCCCCTCTCGTAATCACGCACCAAATGAGTGGAGCCACACTCTGGACATCTCGTTATTTCGTCTATCCACTTCTTCTTTTCCTTCTTTTTTTCTTCTTCTCCCATCTTTTCTCACCTCCCAGATACAGTCTCCTCCCCCATTTCCGCTGTATGCGTATCTTGATGTATGGCCTTTCAACCGGGCCAAAAACCGAGGATACACGACCAACAATCCTGTTTTTGTCGTCTAATATGGCCTGATTAACCCTTGCCTTGCTAACACGCCCCACCACGTAATCATCCCTAATACAAACAATAGCCACTTCTTCCATCTATTGAATCAATGTTTACATTATATTTAAACTTTGCGAAATACATAAGAATTTTTCGGCTGTGACTTCGACATTCAACCCAGGGATTTTCACGCAATTGATAATCCCTGTAGATTTCCAAATTTCCGGAAAATGCCTTATATGTTTTACAAAGATTTTGACAAATCAAATTGATTTGAGTTATTTAGAAATTCAGGAGTTTGCAAGAGTATCAAAATGTGAGGGGAAAAGATTTAATTATTGGATTCAAATACTGCTCGGGTGAGTGTTTATGGTCCTTGATTCTCTGTTCAACAAGGAAGTCCGTTTGCTGAAAAAGGTTGAAAAGCTGCATTCTAAGGGGAATGATTTAATTAGCAGCGACTCAAAACAGGCTCACGAGATTCTACTCGAAGCACTTAACATGGTTGAAGAAAACAAAAATATGATTAAGGATAAAAAATCCGATTTTTCAGCCGTTCTTGCAGAAATCGGTTATCTGCTGAGCCAGTTAGATGACTACAAAAACGGGGATTTGGCCCTTAAAAAAGCAATAGAGTACGATTCCGGTAACGTGAAGGCGTATATTTACTATGCAAATACCCTCAACAAAAGAAAGAATTACGATTTGGCTCAAAGCGTCATAGACAAGGCAATAAACATCAACAGAAGGAGCAAAGAAGCGTGGGAAACGAAAGCGCAGATATACGAGAGCATGGGGGACATAGACGAAGCTCTCAAAATATACCTTAATCTCATAAACCTCTATCCAGATGATATAAAGTACTACGAAAGTTACCTCAAGCACAAGCCCAACGACGAGAAGGTTTTAGTTAAAAAGGGGATTCTTCTTTACAACACCAAGGATTTTGCAGGTGCAGCCAAGACAATGGAGACCGTCGTGAATCTATCCCCTCACAACAAGGAAGCTTATCTCTACCTGGGTGCAGCTTACGAAAAGCTTGAGAAATACGAAGACGCAATTAAATCATTCAAGAAAGCAATAGAAATAGACCCCAATGACAAGCACGGGTGGATTAACCTGGCCGTGATTTACAAGAGAAGAGGAGAGTACGAGGATGCGTTGAAGGCCGTGAAGGAAGGTGTGAAAATAGACCCTAACGACCCGAAGATATGGCAGCTAAAGGGAGAGATAGAGTATTACATGGGAAATTACGAAGAGGCCCTTTCAAGCGCTGAGCAATCCTCCTCTCTGGATAAAAAGAGCGTGAGCGCGCTCCTGCTCCTCAGAGACATTCTCAAGAAAAATTACTCTGCTGAAAAAATGGCTGATACTTGCTACAAGCTTATTGAGCTCGGAAAAAGGGATGTGGATGTATACTACGACCTTGCGGAGGCATACTTCAACATGAAAGATTACGAAAAGGCCCTGGAAGTGATAGAAACTGTGCTATCCACCACCCCTCATCATTTACCAACGCTAATTTTAAAGAAAAACGTGTTCATAGCCATGGATAAATGCGAGAAAGCCATAGAAACTGCCGAGAAAGTAGTGGACATAGACCCGAAGAACACGGACTCCATGGTGGACATATCAAAATGCTACGAAAAACTCGGAAAATACGAGAGCGCTCTCCATGCAATAAAGAGAGCTACCGAAATAGACAGTAAAAACGTGGAGCTTTTAAAGATGCAGAGGGACCTGGCAAAGAGAGTAAACAAGCCCACGGAGATAATAACCGCCTGTATGAGCATAACTTCAATTGTTGATGATTTTGAATCATACATAGACCTTGCGAGGGCATACTACACAATGGGGAGATACGGGGAGGCTAAAAGTGCAATGGAGAAGGCGCTGAGGCTTAAAGAGAGCGCAGACGCCTGGAACTTAACCGGGATGATTAACTACAAGTTAGGCGATTTTGAAAAAGCAAAAAACGCTTTTCAGAGGGCCACCGAGCTTGAGCCCGGAGTGAAGAAGTACTGGAGCAATTTGGGATGGATTTTGGAGAAGCTTGAAAAGTACCAGGAAGCCATATCGTGCTTTGAGAGGGCAATAGAAATTGACCCGAAAGATATGAGGATATGGTACGAAAAGGGACTGTGCCTCGAGAAGTTAGGAGACTGGGAAGCTGCACTGAAATGTTTTGATGAGGCTCTTAAGATAAACCCAGATTTCCTGAAAGCTCTCGTGGAGAAGGGAAGTGCGCTCATAGAACTTGGGCATTTGGATTCAGCGTTAGATGTTTTCAACAAAATCATAAAGATAGAACCGAATAATCACCTGGCACTTTACAAGAAGGCGTACATAGAATTTGAAAAAGGGAACGTGGAAGCATGCCAGAAGGATATAGAGGAAGCTTTGAAATACAGAAAGGAAGAAAAGTACCTGGAGCTAAAAAAGGAGTGCTGCAAGAAAGTTAGTGATAGCGATTGCATAATAAACGTGTCCAGAGAGATTCTGGACATAAACGGAAGGAACATGAGCACGTACAGGGACCTTGCGCAGGCATATATGGAAGAGGGAAAGATAGATAGCGCAATAGCCACATACAAGAGGGCCCTTCAAGTTTATCCCGATAACGAGACTTTCCTTTACGAGCTAAAAGATATATACAGGAGAGAAAAGCGCTATGCAGACCTTATTGAAATCGGGAAGAGCATTCTTGCCATAAACCCAGATGACTTCTCCACGCTGCTGGACATGGGCGAAGCTTACATGAACCTAGAAAAATACGAGGAAGCTGAGAATTACCTAACCAGAGCAATGAACATCAAGAAAACGAAGGAAGCTTACGACCTTATGGGAGAGCTCTATATGAATAAAAATGACTACCATGAAGCAATAAACAACTTCTCCAAATCCATCAATATTGCAGAGGACCCGGAAATATACTACAAGATTGCAAAGGCCCAGTACAAGCTCGGGGAATATGACCTCGCTCTAAGCGCCGTAAGAAACGCATTGAGACAGGATAAGAATGTCAAATACTACCTCCTCGGAGCGAAGCTATATCAGGAAATTGGTGACAGTGCAAACGCCATTAAATTCGCAAAAGAGGCCCTGAACTTGGAGGATAACAGAGAAATAAGGATATTCTTAGGAAAAATACTGTTAGATGCAGGAGAGAACGTGGAAGTTGTTAACATACTTAAGCCCCCAGCAAAAGAGGGAGATGTGGAGGCGTTGAAGCTCCTTGCAACTGCTCTTGAGAGGGAGGGAAGAAATGAAGAGGCCATCGAAATATACAAGAAAATCATTGAAAAGAAAGAGGATTGTGTTGATGCATACATAGGCATGGGAAGAATATACACCGCTCTGAATAGATACGAAGAGGCAAGGGATGCCTATGAAAAGGCTTACAAATTGAATCCTAACGATGTAAATGTATGCCAGAGCCTCGCGTTCATTTATGAAAAAATTGGAAACGAGAAAGATGCTCTGAAGTACCTGGACTTTGGAATTGAAATTGAACCGGAAAACAAGCACCTGTGGACCACGAAGGGAAGGATTTTGCTCAATATGGAGAAATACGAGGAGGCTAAAAGAGCTTATCAAAAGGCAATTTCCATTGATCCTGATTTTAGACCTGCGGTAGAAGGACTCAAAGATGTTGAGAGAAAGATTGAGGAAAGGGAAATTGAAAACTACGCGAGAAGCGTGTTGGAGGAGGAAAACAGGACCGGGAACAGGGTTACTAAAAAGGTGGCTTTCAAAAAACTCAACATACCTCTTGCAATTATTCCCAGGGTGTTTAAGTACATAGAGGAAGAAGTCCCCATGAGCGTGGAAGACCTCGAGCCCGAGGAGAAACTGAAGTATGACAAAGCCACGCTCGTTATAGCGAAAAAACTGAACAAGATAGAGAACATCAAGCTCCACGAAATAGTCGCAAACACAAAGATAAGCGTGAACGGAGCAAAGAGGCTTTTAAAATACATAGAATACTGCCTTTCAGTAGCACCTGACGACGAGGTTACTCCTGAAGATGAGAGACTGGTCAGGAAGGCCCTCGACCTTGATTTGAAAAATCTATCCGCGTTGAATATCATGCTAAACTTGGAAGTGGGCATATGCAAAGCTAAAAAGATTCAAAAAATCATGAGAGAGTTCTTAGATGATGATGTTGATGCGAATTCAGAAAGGGATACCGGGGCGGTGAGGGAGACCCCAGAATTTCCAGTGGAGGAAGGTAAGAAGGAAACTATCAAGAATATAGAAAATAACAATGATGAGAAGAACGATGTGGAAAGTGAGCAAGAGGAAAGTGATGATGAACAAATAAGAGAGAAAGATGATGGGCTGTACCTATGAGATACTATTACAGAGCAAGATTTAGGTTCTATCCTAGAGAGGTCGTTGATATTATAGCAGCTTTAGCCGTGCTTATATTTTCCCTGTCCGTAATAATGGGTGGTGGCATAGAGCACTTCACAAGATACTTGATTGTATCCTCACTTGCCGTCATAACCGGTTTTTTTCTGCATGAGATGTCTCACAAGTACATGGCGTTTCGCTATGGATTTCCTGCAGCTTTTCAGGCATGGTACATTGGATTGGGCATAGCACTGTTTAGCTCTTTCGCGGGATTTTTATTTGCTGCACCGGGAGCTGTGATGGTATACGGGTATCCGTCAAAAAGAGAAAATGGTATTATATCGGCAGCGGGACCCTCAATGAACCTAATTCTGGGATTCTCTCTATTAGCAACCGGATACCTATTCCCGCAATTCTCATTCGCTCTATGGTACGTGGCGTACTTTAATTTCTTCCTCGCTTTCTTTAATCTCTTGCCCATACCTCCAATGGACGGTACCAAGATAATTCCATGGAACATAAAAGTATACATCCTGCTCATGGTTGGCAGTATAACAGGAATCGCACTTTTTTACATATAATTGTGTGAGACCCCTCTATTTCCGGTGGAGCGGAAAGTTTATGCCTGTGACCACATTACACATCTCAGGTGATAGTATGAAGTACACAGCTTTACATGATGTTCACGAGAAGATGGGTGCCAAAATGACTGAATTTGCAGGATACCACATGCCACTCTGGTACACCAAAATTAGAGAGGAGCACATGGCGGTTCGCCAGGCTGTTGGAATATTCGACGTTTCCCACATGGGTGATTTAATAATCGAGGGTCCAGATGCTACTGAGTTCCTGAGCTTTGCACTTCCAACGGACGTATCAAAAAAGAAAATAATGCAGGCATCTTATACAACATTCATAAATCACAGAGGTGTAATGATTGATGATACAATAGTAACCAGACTTGAAGAGAATAGGTATTTAGTTGTACCCAACGCAGCAACAGCCGATATAATCTACCACTGGCTTTACTCCCTATCCGCTGGCTACAACGTGGAAGTGAAGAATGTCAGCTCGAAGTTCTCAAGCATTGCTGTGCAGGGACCAAAAGCTGAGGAATTGCTCCAGAGCATGGTTGATGCTGACATCTCCAAGGATAAAGTACCTTTCTTCCATGTGACCATGGGAAACATGGAAGGTATAAAAATAGAACACAACGAATTATCCGGGGATTTGCTGTATATCTCGCGTACGGGATATACTGGTGAAGATGGATTCGAATTAATATTCCCTAATTCAAATGCAGTAGATATATGGAATAAGCTTCTAGAAGATGGCAAAGATTACGGACTGAAGCCATGTGGACTTGCATCAAGAGATTCACTTCGCTTGGAAAAGGGACTTCTGCTAAGCGGACAAGATTTTGACCCGCATCACGAGCCTCGCACACCTGTGGAGACTGGAATATCTTGGGTCATAAACTGGGAGCATGAATTTATAGGAAGGGAAGTACTGGAGAAAATTAAGAAGGAGAAAAAATATGAGCTTTTCAGGGGAATAATTCTGAAAGGACGTGGAATACCAAGGCACGGAGATAAGATATACGTGGGGGATGAGCAGGTGGGCTACCTCACAAGCGGTACTCTGTCCCCAGTTCTAAATGTTGGAATCGGGCTGGGATATGTGAAGCGTCCGTATATCAAAGTCGGGACCGAGGTTGAGGTTGAGGTTAGAGGTAAGAGAATAAAGGCCGAGGTCCGTAAACCACGCCTCGTATAATTTTCTTTTTTCCTTACCCTTTCCAGTGGAAATAGAGGGGTCTCCCCGTATCCTTTCGAGAATCAAATATGATAACCAATAAATTTTTAAGCAGAATGTAGATATCTGTCTATATGGTAAGCACCAATAAGCTTTTTAGAGGTGGAATTCTCTTAACAAGAACGGCTTTTGTTAGAAAGAAATACGGTATTGATGGTATCAGAAGCATACGCTCGGAGATTGTTAAAAAGGGATACAAGGTGCTGGACTACAATAAAATAAGGATAGCAGACTGGTATCCCAACGAGTATAACATAGAGTTTCTTAGGATTTTTAAGGATTTGTATGGAGAAAGTGCTTTTATACGACTATCCAAAGATGTGCCTTTTGAAACGGAGGGTTTTGTAAAACATTTTGTTAAATGGCCGGATACCGCTGAAGAACTGTTTTCCAACGCAAATAAGCTTTGGTCACTGTTCTATAGCTTCGGAAGATTGGAGGGAGAGATTACAGGTGAAAGAGAGGGGGTACTATACGGATATGAAATCTCCGATGACCCCGTGTTTTGCGAGTATCTGACATACTATTTTGAAAGCCTGCTTGAGCACGTTATAAAGAGTAAGGTTAATGCCAGGCATACGGAGTGCGTATTCTCTGGAAATAACAGGGAAAAGTGGGAGTTCGGGTGGTAGTTGTATAAAACAAAAGGGTGAAATATTTCGTGGAAAGATATATATGATATGCCTATCATATTATAAAGTATGCTCTCCTTTGATGAGATTAACCGTGGGCGGGAGATGGATTTCACTTCGCACTACCACACGGCCACGAGGAAATACATCCACGGGAGGCTCTCACTCCGCAAAAGGAACGGGAAATACGAGGTATATGTGTATTGGTTCCGCCTGAGGAAAGAAGAGGTATTATATTCCTCAGACGATTTGGGGGGACGCGGTGGCATTTGCCAACGAGGAGATGCACAGGCTTGGCTATAAGTAATTGCTGTAAAAATAAAAAATCACAGATTGAAAAACTCCCTGTAAATTCTCAGATCTTCCGTGAGCTCCGGGTGGAACACCAGCGCCATGAAGCGACCCTGGCGCACCATGATTATCCTGTCTTCTATTTTTCCCAGAACCCTGCAATCTCCATGGCATCTTTCGATGAGAGGAGCTCGAATGAATACGGCGTGGTATCTGCCAATTCCCTCGATTTCCACATCCGCCTCAAAGCTGTCTTTTTGCCTTCCGAAGGCGTTGCGGCGAATTTCCATGTCAATCAATCCCAAGCTTTTCACGCGATTATCATCAATGATATTCTTCGCCATGAGAATTGAGCCGGCGCATGTGCCCATAATCGCTAATTCATTCTTCGAAGCCTTATCCACGATTAAATCGTAAAGGCCGTTTTTCACCATGATTCGAGAGATGGTGGTGCTTTCTCCTCCGGGGATTATCAATCGTGTTATTCCTTCCATATCTTTGGGCTTTCTAACGAGCCTCACTTCCTCGTTTATTCCGTACTCCTTCGATGCTTTCTCCGCCGCTTCGTAATGCTCGCTCACATCTCCTTGGATTGCGAGAACACCGATCATTTCGAGTTCCTCCTTATCTCCTCTAAAATCTCCCGCGCCCTGTCCACCCTCACTTTTCTCTCTTCCACCAACTTCTCAGCCACGATGTCGATTTCATCGCCTTTCGCTCCGGCCATCACCGCGATGTTCCTGGCGTGCAGGCTCATGTGCCCCCTCTGTATTCCCTCGGTAGCAAGTGCACGAATTGCGGCAAAGTTCTGCGCCAAGCCCACCGCTGCCAGAATTTCTGAGAACTCCCGCGCATTCTGCACTCCCAATATTTTCCTCGCGATCTTCGCCTTGGGGTGCGTGCTGGTCGCCCCACCTATAACGCCGACGGCGATTGGAATTTCTATGCTTCCCACTAAATTTCCCTCAGAGTTTTTCTCGTAATGGCTCATTGATGTATACTGGCCATTAATAGCGGCGTACGCATGCGCACCTGCTTCCACCGCGCGCCAGTCGTTGCTCGTGGCGATTAGAACTGCGTCTATTCCATTCATTATTCCTTTGTTATGCGTCGCCGCCCTGAAAGGATCAACGCGGGCAAACTCGTATGCGTAGAGTATTCCCTCAACGGTTTCTTCGCCTATCACATCTTTTTTCCATATCGCCCGCGCTCTTGCGAGGCGGTATATTGCGAGGTTGCTGAGTATGCGGAGATAAACCTTCCCGCCGGTTATGTCCTCAACGTAGGGCGCCAAGGCTTCCGCCATTGTGTTCACTGCATTCGCCCCCATTGCATCGCGGACGTCCACATGTAAGTGGATTATGAGCATCGGGCCCATTTTCGAATCTAAGACCCTCGCCGTTATGTCCCGGCATCCGCCGCCTACTTTCACCAGCACAGGATCTTGCTCGTTTGCAATCTTTATCAACTCTTCCTTGTGCTCAAGAACCTGCATCTTCGCAAAATTCGGATTCTTTAAACCCACTACCTGAATCTGCGATATCATTATGGGTTCGGTGGAAGAGGTGTAGAATCCACCACCTTCGCGGGCGAGTTTAGCCGCATGGCTTGCGGCTGCGACCACACTTGGCTCTTCAATGGCCATAGGAATGAGGTAATCTTTTCCATTAATCAGAAAATTCGTAGCGATTCCCAAGGGTAGTTCTGTCATTCCAATGACGTTTTCTATCATTCTGTCCGCAAGCTCTATGTCCAGATGTCCATTAAAAATAAAATTAGCCTCCTCATCGCTCAATCCAGCAAACTCTTTCACTATTCTTATCCTTTCTTCAGCCGGGAGATTGTAAAATCCGGAAATCTTTGATGTTTTCATACTTGGTTATTGAGGAGATATATTAAATTTTTTCTTAGAATCTATGGTTTTAGAGTTGACTTTATATATGAACATAACAGGAATGCTCTATATTTAAACATTTAGAAACAACCAGTGTGGAAGGTAGAAGGGTTGAGTTGCTTGCCAGGGGAAAAGGATATGGAAAATACAAAAAATCCGGAAAAGTCTGCACACATGGAAACTGTGATATTCTCATAGTAGATGAAATGGATAGAGAAATTGAGGAATACAAAGGAGTAATAGTAAAGTCAAAAATTTACGACCCCAGGGTACTGGAAAAACTCGCAAGCAGAGGCACGGTGATAATTGCAGGTACAGGAAACGTGGAACTGGAAGGAAAAGAAATCACACTGGACCCCCCAAAAGAGGTCTTATATGGATAGATCAGTAATAAGCAATTTAACAAAAAATTTAAACTCATTAACCCATAGAGAGATGTTATATGAAATCAGGCAGACATTTTAGAGGTGGAATACTTATAACGAGAGTGGCGTTTATAAAAGAAAAATATGGATTAGAAAGTGGGATAAAGATCCATAAAGAGCTTATTAAGATGGGATATAAAGTACCGGATCTTTCAAAAAAAGATCCATCTAAATGGAATCTAAACAAAATAAAGCTCGCAGAGTGGTACCCAAATGAATACAACATAGCAGGACTTAAGATATTTAAGAAGTTATATGGAGAAAAGGCATTCATACGCATGTCAAAAAATGTACCCTTTGAAAATGAAGGCTTTATAAAACATTTTGTAAAATGGCCAGATAATCCTGATGCTTTGTTTAGCTACGCAGATAAATTATGGCATTTATTTTATGATTTTGGAAGATTAGAAGCAAAATTAATTGACAAAAGAGATGGAGAGATTTTGGGATATGACATATCTGATGATCCTATATTCTGTGAATTTCTAACCTATTACTTTGAAGGATTAATTGAGCACATAGTAAATTCTAAGGTGAACATTACACATACAGAGTGTACATTTAGAGGAAGCAATAGAGAAAAATGGGAAGTCAAGTGGTAATTTATTTTTGCGTAATAGTGAAAGAAAAAAGGGGTAAGTTGCAACCCTACATAAAAATAAAATAGAAAAGATTAATGCGCGATGAGCAAGAAATTTGATTTGATAAAGATCGTAAAGATAGGATTAAAAGCAATAAAGAGAGCTAAAATTCCACTTTACTGGAGCAAGTATTCTCGGAAGGATTACACGATACACCAGCACATTATGCTCATTGTGCTGGCGCAGTATCTTGGGAACATAGAAAACATGCTCCAGATTATGGAATACATGGATAAAGTACAGAGGGTAATGAAGTTGAAGAAAATTCCACATAAAAGCACAAATTAAAACGGGTAAAAGAATACCGGAACGCTGGCTCCGCGTTGTGCTAAGGGAAGTAGTAAAGATAGTAGGAATACCCAATAAATTTGCCATAGATTCCACAGGTATTCAAATTTATTATCGTTCGTATTACTACACACAGCGAATCGGAGAACTCGGAAAAATAAGAGAAGGATTGAAATTGCACGCTGCTGTTGATATTGATTCCAAACTCATTACCAATGCAATAGTTACAAAATGGCATACTAATGATTCTCTGTATCTCATCCCTCTTTTGAAAGATGAGAAAATAAAAGAAGTCTATGCAGATAAAGGCTATGATTCTCTGCATAACATACGATTTGTATTGGAAAGAGGTGGTGAGCCATACATCGCAATCCGTAAGAATGCTCATAGGGGATTGCGTAGAATGCTCCTGAAAAAGACCAAATCGCCGGAGTGGAAAAATAAATACTCGCATAGGAATGTAATTGAATCAATTTTCCACTCATTCAAAAGAGAAGTTGGCGATTACATCTTCGCCCATTCTTTTTATATTTCTTCTAAACTCCTGCTCTTTAAAGTCTTAGCGTATGATCTTTATATTTAATCGCCCCTCTTTTTTATCTCTCCTTTTCCATGTTTTCCAAGGAATTCAACTTACCCGGTAGAAGAAAACATTTATTTACTCCATTTTGTTTTACCCAGCAGGGGGCCGTGGGGTAGCTTGGTCCATCCTTCCGGCTTTGGGAGCCGGAAACCCCGGTTCAAATCCGGGCGGCCCCATTTCATTCGTGTTCTTCTTCGTTTTTCTCTACTTTCTTTTCAGAATCTTTATTTTCCATATCTGCTTTCTCTTTCATCATTTTTAAAAAGTGGTCAAATTTGGGCTTATCTTCTCTTTTTATGTTGAACTTCTTACCTCTGAAATTGAATTTTAATAGCCTGTCATCTATGTCCTCTTTCTTTATGTTGTCCCCCACAAATTCTCCATAATTATCATTTGTTATTATTAACCCGTTTTGCTCTTCTAAAGCTATTCTCAGTATAACCTTATCATCGTAGTCGTTGCTCACGGGTTTAATCCACTCTTCCCTTTCAAGTTCTCTGAGTTTTTCTACGTCATCAACCCTGTGGGGGTTAAAATCGGAGCTCTTCACTATAATCACAATTTTATCCTTGGGCACTCCCTGCTTTTGGAGATAATCTATGACCGTTTGAATCCTCTCAACCTTTCCTATTTTGTTGTCTTTGTCCTCGCCCCCGCGCATGACGTTTCTTCCATCTACAACGATTACATTGTAATTTCCATCGCGATTAACTTGAACTTTTTTCTTAAACTCGCTTATGTCTGGATGTATGTAAAAAAAGCCATTCCTCAATTCCCCAAACCTTTTAAACAGGTCGCTCCTCAAGTAAATTTCAAGCTGTTCCTCTGATATACCAGTTTCCCGTGAAATGTCCCTGATGGATAGCTTTTTGACTTTTTTACCCATCTCGTATCGTTTTAGTAGTAGAGCGAGTTTCAGTGCGTTTTTATCCTTGTACCCTTCTGCTATGAATCTTCTTACCCAGTCAAGGTTATTGTTTATTGTTCCGTAGATGGTGAATCTGTTTTGGGGTGCGACGTAATGGTACATTTCTTTCTTATCCCCGTTTTCAAATATGAAGAACACCTCATTTCCTTCTATTTTCACCTCTTTAACTTCTTTTCCATCTGCTTTAACTATACCACTCTTGACGAATCTGATCAATTCCTGGAGATTTTCGGGAGCCTTGTTGGTGGAGTATTTTACGTTATCCAGCATCTTCCATTCCACATAGTAGTTGTAGTTATTGTGCCTTGAAAGGTATTTTTTATAACTCACAGAAAGGGGTAGTTTCAAGCTTTTTCTCCTAATGGTGTCACGTAAAGAGTACCTGCTTCCGCTCTCTCCTATGAGTACTATACGATTTTCCTCCTTTGAGTAGCTCTTGATTTTATCTTCCCGCGAATCCAGTTTCACGTACACGAGTCCCTGAGATATTAAATCGCTCAACGCTTTCAAATCGTATCCTTTCTCAACGTTCAGAAGAAATTCATCGTAGGTCTTTACGTTTCCAGATTTGTAACTTGCTACGAATTCCTTTATGCGTGGGTGCTTTTCCAGTTTAGAAAACAGCTCTGAAAGATATACAGGCTCCCGGTACCCTCGCTCCCCTATTATCACTCTGTTATCTTCTATTCTTGGCTCTTGATATATTTCCACCCCGTCAAAATCGCTGAATAGTTCATCCACTTTTGAGAGTATGGAATAATCCTCTAATTTAAGCCCGTACCCATGCCTCAAAATACATTCATCGTAAGTTTGCACTTTTTCTGAGAGACATTTTTCCATCTGCTCGATGGACAGTTTTGCATCCACGACTGCCTCTTCCATCTCCCTCTCAAACATAAACTCTTCCAGTTCTGTGAAGTCTTCCACTTCAGAGTCATTAACGCTGATTCTGAGCACTCCTGTTTTCAAACCAAACTCTATGATCTCTTTTTTTGACATGAGCTCTTCAACAGTACTCAGATTTAGAGCTTTCAAGATACGCATTACTGACCTGAAGTTCAAGCCGGGAATTTCGTCCACGTGAATTCCTGCAATTTTGTAAAAATCAAACAGGATACGAGAATCCAGCGGCAGGCCATGGAAACAAGAACGGTAAAGCACGTTTTTGTAGATGACTCCAAAGCAGCCCTCTCCCCATCCAAGGAGAAATTCCGGGTTGTTGTCAATGATAAACTCCATGAAAGAGTGTGGCAGCATGGTTATAACGGGTAAACTCTCATCCCCCTCGCTTACGAGATAGAGTTTCGGAACCGTACTTTTATCGTCATGCTTGTCTCCGTTCATCGTGGTGCCTTCCATACCCTTTATAAACGCGTAACCGTATATATGCTTTCCTAAAAACCTAAATAAAGATGATATCAGATGTTTACCCGCAGGATGGCTACTTCGTAAGTTCTGTAGTCTATAGCGAGTATTTCTGTATTCCCTAATACGAGAATGTGCAGCATTTCGCTGGAGTTAGCATTCATCTTCAGAGTGGTGCCGTTTATGTTTGTCACGTTGAATAGCACGTTTCCTATGGATATGAAATGGAGTGTCCTGTTTGGCCCGTTGTTGTAAATTGTCACATTAAAATCACTTCCGTGCACGTGGTTTGGCTTGAAGTATAGTGTACCGGTTGTTTTGAGGCAGGTAAACGTTACGTTCTTCCACAAGGAAATTCCTGTTTTGGTGCGCAGGTTAAATGACAGGGTATTGTTTCCCACACTATTCGGAGTGATATTTACCGCGAATACTCTCCAGTGCTCCCGGTCAAGTGAGAATGTGAGTGTGTGATTTAACGCTCCTTTAATTTTGAAATTTCCAGAGGTTAGCACCGTTATATTTTCCCTCATTTCGCCCTTGTTTGTTATGTTAAGTGAAACCCATGTGGTGCTTGCACTGGTATTGGAAATAAGTATCCCGGAGCCGTAATCAACTTCCATGGTTATACTTTCGTGGACGTGGTGCATCTCCACGGGAACCGGAACGAATGTTACGGCGAAAATTATGAGCCCCGCGAGGGCAATAGCGTACCTTTTCTTGTCCAGCTTTGTGAGGTCGTTAAGAGGGGGAGGGTGGTTTAGCCCGAGGAAGAACACCAGAATACCGAAAATCAACCATCCGGGATAAATAAGGCCAAGGAGAATTAGAAGTCCCGCAAATCCGTAGCTTACGTACTTTACTTTGTCCCCTAATACCGCCCTGGCAGCGTGTCCCCCGTCCAGCTGGCCCACGGGAAATAGATTTATTGCAGTCACAACGAAACCAACCCATCCCGCCATGGCCACTGGATTGACAAATGATGAAGATGGAAACAGGTATTCTAAAAACTGGTAAATTAGCGGGACATTGAAAACCATGTAAGTGTTCATAGATTCCATGTCCACGTGGGGCGGAGTTGTGCTTCCAAGTATCAATCCTATTATCGTTACGGGTATGGCCACTAAGAATCCCACGATGGGTCCAGACAGGCCCACGTCTATGAGCGCTTTTTTATCGGGGATGGGCTCCCTGATAGATATAAACGCTCCGAGTGTTCCGAGCATGGTTGGCGCGGGAATGAAGAATGGAAGTGAAGCGGCTATGTTGTGCTTTTTGGCCGCAAAGTAGTGCCCCATTTCGTGACAGCCCAGTATCGTTAGTAGTGGAAGTGAAAAGTAGAGAAAACCGCCTAATATATCTCCCCACAACCCCGATGAGCCGTAATATGCCACGTAATAGCCCATGCCAACCCAGATGGTAGATAGCACGGTTAATATCAGCATTATAACATTAACCCAGATTCCAAAAAAGTGCCTGTGCTGCATTCTTGCAATCAACAGCACGTATTCTCCACCGTTTTTTCTAATAACGGGCACTAAACCTCTCTTTTTAAGCTCAATTCTCAATTTTTCAAAGTTGTCCTCAAAGCGCTTATTATCTCCAACCACGAACGCAAATTCCAGATGGTCTGGAGATATTCTAAACTCGTACACGTCTATGTATTTTCTAACCAAGCGATTGATTTCCTCGATCTCCCCGGATATCATTTCGATCCCACACATTTGCGGGCCGCCGTTAGGCCATCTTCAATTAATTTAGGGTCCCCTTTACCCTGAGCAAAATCTTTTCTGCCTCCTGCCTTTCCATTCATTGCAGAGGCAATTTTAGCAGCAAAATCCCTCGCATTACCCCCCCTGTCCCAGACCATTATGTGTCCTTCTCTGCTTATGAGTATCACCCTATCCAATTTCTCACTCAGGATGCGCATTACTTTCTGCATGCTTTTTGTATCCAGGTCAAGTAATGATATCACCGAACCGTTTTCTGAAGAATGCTGCAGTTCTTGTATGATCACGGTTAGATTCTTTTCTCTCTCTTTCTCAAGTGATTTCACCAGTTCTTTGCGCTCCTCCACAAGAGACTCTATTTTGTTGACAAGTTTATCTAAAGGCGCGTTAATCTTTCTGGCTGCGTCAATAAGCGTGTCCTCCTCTCCCTGAACGTGCTCAAGAGCGCTCATCCCGGAGGTGTATGTTATCCTGCTAACCCCATCCTGAATTCTCTCCGTCTTTATTATTTTCAGGAAACCTATTTCACCTGTGTTTCTCACATGGGTACCTCCACAGGCCTCCACGTCAAAATCCCCAATTTTCACGACCCTTATTTCTTTACCAGGGGGTATTCCTCCCTCGTACAGCACAAATCCGTATTTGTCCTCTGCTTCCCTCCTGCTCATGAATTGAGCTTTAACCTCCACGCAGGAAGTTATTATTTTAAGCGCTTCTTTTTCTATTTTCTTTATTTCATCTCTAGTTATAGGCTTGAAGTGGGCTATGTCAAAGCGGGACTCGTACACGTCCTTCTGCGTGCCGTGTTGCCAAACGTGCTTTCCCAAAACGCGCCTGCAAGCTGCAAGGAGAACGTGTTCGGCTGTGTGCATACGCATCAATCTTTCGCGGCGTTCCCAGTCTATCTGCCCCCTGACAACCTCCCCCTCTCTAAGATTTGGTATTTTGTCCAGGTAGTGAACAATCACACCCCCGTATTTCTGTACGTCTTTAACCATGTATTTCTCACCGTTCGCTTCAATAAATCCAGTATCGCATGGCTGGCCACCACCCTCAGGATAGAATGCAGTTGAATCCAAAATCAACTCGTTACCATTCACTCTAATTACCTTTGCTTCAAAATCCCTCATGTATGGATTTTCGTAGTAAAGTGCTCTGGTAGATGGCAGCTTATAAGTTCTCTTCTCCTTTTTACCTTTCTTCTCGCTTTTCTCGTGCCTTTTCGCCACCAAAGAATGAAAGTTCTCTGGAATCTCAACCTTCACCCCGCTTTTCTCAGCAATTCTTTGCACTATGTCCGGTAGAAGCCCGTGGGAGTCGTAGAGAAGTATGAGGTCATCAACATCTATCTTCTTCTTTTTCTTTATCAGGCGCTTTACTATTTCCGCACCCTTGCCAAGGGTTTTATCGTATCTTTCCTCTTCTAACTCAATCTCCTCTTTGATTATGGGTAGCATGGTGACGTCCATAATATCTCTGAACCGATTTACGTGCATCTCTATTAGCTCGTAAATTGATATGGGCTCTCCAAATTCTTTGAGTATGTTGAGTGAGCGGCGAATCAAAAGTCTGGCGAGGTATCCGGCCTGTATATTGGAGGGTATTATCCCATCGGTTAGCATGAAGCTCAGGCTCCTCGTGAAATCGGCAAGAGCGTAAATCTTCTGGATGGGCACTATTTTTTCAAGATAGTAAGAGCTGGTGATTCCCGCTTCCTTTATGAAGTACTCTATGAATCCCCTTTCTCCAAGTTCTTCTATCTTTGGAGAGTGGTATGCTAAAAGCTGCAATACTTCGTCTTCCTTCCTGTCCTTTTCAACTCCTGTGAGTTCCATTAGCTTTTCAAGCATTTCTGGATATATGGCCTCGTAAATTGTAGGTGTTGATTTTGACATCCATACAAAGCGTTCCAGGCCGTAGCCCGTATCTACTATTTTTATCGGCATTTCTTCATACTTCACGCCGTCTATTTCTATGGGGCCATTCTCGGATTCTTTGAGATTCATAAATACCAATGTGGCCAGTTCTAGACCTCCAACAATAACTTCGAAGCTTGCTCCCGCATTGCCGCCGCCAAACCATGGGTGCTCTTTCAAAACTATGTCTTCTCTCTTGATTCCCAGGCTCTCCAAGAGCTCTATGGCATAGGCAACTGTCTCCTCCTTCCAGTAAACCTGATTTTCGGGGTAATTGAAAGCATGGTGAGCCATCATCTCAAATCCGGTTAGGTGTCTTCCTGTTTTCCCCACAGAATCCACGTCCACCATCCTTATGCATGGCTGTGAAATCACGAGTGGATTTGCGGGTGGCGGAACTAAACCGGAGGTAACGTGGGGTTGAAAATCGTATATGGAAGCGTTTACCAGGAAAACATCATCTCGCCACCTTGCAACCACGGGGTACCTCTTCACCGGTGTATGCCCCCGATTTTTGAAAAAATCTATGAAGTAGCGGCGCATGTCCTCCACTTCAAACTCCCTGTCAAACATCTTTTCTCTCAGAAATTTGTACTCCCCGCACGGAGCCTCGGTGCAGTTGTCCCGAGGGACTGTGCTCCAGAAATAAGCGCCGCATTTTTTGCATTTATACCTTTTGAATCCTTCCCTGCGGAAATAATCCAAACTGAGTTCCTTTTCGAGCATTGATTGTGTAATTGCGGCGTGAGTATTAAATTTTCCCATTTGGCTTTTAATTTTTCTTTATTTTAAAGTCACTAACCTTTAACTACACCCTGGCTATGATTTTAATGACATCACCGTCCTTGAGCTTGTAGTCGTGCCCCAAAATTCTCTTGCTCCTTCCATCAATAGCCCGAATAAAATTGTCCCCGAGGTCACTATGCACTTTATATGCCAGGTCAAGTGCGGTGGAGCCATCGGGCAATAGAAAAACATCGGGAAGCACGTTTCCGTTTTTGTCAGTCCACTTGTTTTCGTCTTCCACAGGGTACACCGCTATCATTCCAAGCATGTTGAACACGGCGTGCTCGATTGCCTCCTGCACCCCCGTGCCTCCGAACTTTTCCATGAACACCCTTATTTTCTCCAGGGCCTTTTTTTGGGCTGCATTTAACTTGTTTTCATTGTTTATTTCAAATGTTTTCTCCCCGGGAATGTATTTCACGAGACCCGCCTTTGCGGCTTTTCTGAGGGCCAGCTCGTAGTCTGCGGAAGTGGGTATTACCACGTACCCTTCATTTTTTGCCTCGTTCACAAACTTCATTACCTGCTCGTAAGGTACCATATCCGCTTTGTTTGCTGCTATCAACATTGGCTTTGCTCTTTTTCTTATTTCAAAGGATAAGTTATGTATGTCCTCCTCGCTCCACTTCGTCGGTTTGGGGGGCAGTCCCAGAGCTCGTATGGATTCTTTAATTTCCCCTTCTTTTATATTTAGCCCGGAGAGGCGCTCTGCCAGAACTTCTGAAATTTTCCTCTTTTCTCCCTCAACCTTCCTCGCAAGGCGCACCCATCCGTTTTGAATTATTCCAGCAATCCAGTACGATATTTCTTCATCCAAGAACTTGATATCTTGCATGGGGTCGTACTGTCCTGCACCTACGGGGTTTCCCTCGGCGTCTGTGCTTCCGGACACGTCAATTATGTGAATAAGTGCATCAGCGTGCCTTAAATCATCAAGAAATTTGTTGCCCAGCCCGCGTCCTTCATGGGCACCCGGAACCAAACCCGCCACATCTATCATTTCTACAGGGATGAATCTCGTATCTCCTATGCAAATTGATTTTTTGGGATTGCAGGGTCTCCCTATTTCTTCGTGGGGACATTTTTTTCGCACGTAGCACACTGCCTTGTTTGCATCAACAGTGGTGAACGGATAGTTTCCAATTGCCGCGTCCTGCAAAGTCGCCGCAGAAAAAAAAGTGGACTTGCCCACGTTGGGCTTGCCTACGAGTCCTATTTCCACCATGTTACCAGGTCACCAGGACTTTTTTGAATTCTTTATCTCCGCACTTTACCGTGCCCAAGACCTTTATGACCTTTATTTTTGTACCATCTCTAAGCCCGTGAGGATTGCAGAGCTCCTGCTCGTCGCACTCCACGTCCCTGCAGTTCATGTGCCTGAACTCCATAGTTTCTCCTTCCACGACTGTCCTGTGGTCTATCAGCATTGGTACGGGTATCTCTTCAACCTCCACGGTGACGACTTTCCCGCCGTCATGAATCTTGCAATCGTGTTCCTTGTCCCTGACTTTAACTATTCGGTACCATTTTCCCTCTTCAAGATTGAAGCACACGTTTCTAAGTTTGCATCCCCTGCATTCTAACAGGGAGCCAAAATACTGAAACTCAGTGCCTTCTTTTGCAAGCTCTTTTCCAACAAGTGTTATTATTGTCATTTTATCACCTCCCAATTATTCCGGTAATTTTCGCCAAGTTCTCGGCGGCATCCTTGCTAAGCCCCCTGTCCCCCAAAATCGTGTACCTGTTTCTCATCTTATGAGCGTGTGTTAGTGCCCATATTATATCCTCGTCTTCCACACCCAGTTCCTTGGCAGTTGTGGGCGCGCCTATCTTTCTCAAAATATCCCTTATGTATTTCCACTCTCCCCCGTGAAGGTACAGCATCATGATCGTTCCCACACCCACCATCTCCCCGTGAAGAGCCTTTCCGGGAGCCCTTTTTTCAAGGGCATGTGCGAACAGGTGTTCCGAGCCACTTGCAGGACGAGAGGAATTGGCAATGCTCATGGCCATCCCAGACACAATTACTGACTTTACAATAATCCAGGCGCTTTCCTCCAGGTTGGGCTTTATGGAATCTGCCTTTTCTATCAGCTCCTGAGCAGCGTATTTGGATAGCCCGTATGCCGTTGAGCTAAATTCCTCATTTTTTAGCTTGTGTGCCAGCTCCCAATCTCTAATTGCCGTGACGTTTCCTATAACATCGGCTGCCCCGGCGGCCAGGTATCTGTACGGTGAGCTCATTATAATGCCTGTATCCGCGACTATACCAAGGGGCTCGTGAGCATCCATGGACATTGCAGCCCCATTGCTTCTAATTGATGCCCTTGGACTTGCAATTCCATCATGGCTCGCCGTGGTTGGTACGCTTATGAATGGAATTCCCAAATCATAAGAAGCTTTCTTCGCGAGATCTATTTTGCTTCCCCCACCGACTCCAATCATAAACCTGTACTTTTTACCTACTTTTTTAATTTCACTCAAATTTTTTTTGGTAGCTGCACCAGTCTTGATAACATCAATATCGTACTTGCTCTTTTTGAGTACCTTTATAACAACCTCCCCTGCTATCTGGTAGGTTCTTTCTCCTGTAACAATAAGTGCTTTACCACTTAACCCGAATCTCTCACACATTTCGCCTATTTTACCTATAACATCGTGCCCCGCGTATATCTCCCGGGGCATTTGCATCCATTTTGCCTTCTCAAACTCCATTTGCGCAACCTAAACAAAAACCACATATTAAAATTTCCCTCAAGTCCCCGTTTAAAATTTTCGCAGGAGTGTTTAAAGATATTATACTATGTGCGCTATCCCTTAATGTGAGCAGCAAGGTCAAATCAGTGGCCTCGAAGGTCATATCAAAATGGCTGAAAAAGGGAAACATGGCGCGTGCTATGAGGGATATCCTACCCACCTCCGGATTAAAGGACGATGAGCGCGAGAATGTAGTGGCAATTGTGCATCACGTGGTCAGGTTCAAGAAGCTTTATGATTTCGCCCTTGACTCTGAAAAAATGGAGAGAAATCCAAAAAATTATGTGTGGTTGTTCTTCCATGATGATATCCTTAACAAGTACCGTAAAATCGCCGTGAAAAATAACATGACTGATGTCTATTTCTCAGCTTCCAAAGAAGTGGCGAGGGTGCTCCAGCTCTATCCTAAATTTACCGAGAACATTAACAGAGAAAAGAGCACGCATATTGCCTTGAACATACGAAAAATCAAGAGAGATGATGCAGTGGAAATACTCAAGAAGGAGGGTTTCAAAGCAAACTACTGCAATCCAGAGACCTGCATATCCGCAAACTCTTCTGCAAAATATTCGTCAATCATAAAAAACGGGCTTGGAATAGTTCAGGATTCATCAAGCCAGCACCTTTCAAAGTTAGTTTCCTCTTTGGGCTCCGAGATTTTAGATTTCTGTGCTGGAAGTGGCGGAAAGAGTTTCACCGTTAAATTTTTCAACCCTGCGGCCAAGGTGAAAGTGCATGATGCAAACGAAAAGAAATTGCAATCTCTGTTCAACCGCGCCGAAAAATTAGGGCTTGAGATAGAAAAATTTGAATTCTCTGGAGAGTTTGATGTTGTTCTTGTGGACGCGCCTTGCAGTGGTCTGGGCTCGGCGGCTCGCAATCCCGAGGCGAAGTATCAGGAGAATCTCCAGAAATACCCGAAAATGCAGATGGAAATTCTGAACGAAGCGAAAAAATATGTGAAGCCCTCCGGGTTCCTCGTGTACTCTGTGTGCACGTTCAACCCCGATGAAACTTATTTGTTGGTGGAGAAATTTTTAGATGAGAATTCAGAGTTCGAGGAGATAGAGTTAGGCGATGTGGATTTTATTGTCAGGGAGAGACGCGGGTTTTTTATAACTTCAGGTGATGTGATTTACGCGGCTATTTTGAGGAGGAGGGAATAAAACCTTAAATCCTCCCTCACATAACCCTCCGTGAACCTTTACTCCTATTTCTACAGGCTCGTGATGCAAATCCCCAGCGGTAGGGTGAGCACCTACGGCGCGTTGGCTAAAGCATTAGGGGACATAAGAGCGGCGAGGGCATGCGGCGTGATGTTATCTCAGAATCCAGATCCGCCACGGATACCCTGTCATCGTGTTGTCATGGCAGATGGCTCTCTTGGAGGATTTACCCATCCAGAAGGTGTGAAGAGGAAAATAGAGCTCCTAAAAAAAGAAGGAGTAGAGGTGAAAAACGGAAAAATCGTTAATTTCTCCCGTGTTTTCTTTGACGATTTCAGGACAGAATATCCCCTCAAAGCCCTGAGAGAAGAGCAGGAAAAAATGAGAGAAAGAGTGCTTTTAGAGGATAATTTCTCCACCGAGATTGTGGGGGGCGTGGACATCTCTTACGAAGGCCGCAACGCTTACGGTGCGCTCGTCGTGGTGAAGGGAGAGAAAAAAGAAATAATAACGAAAAAGATGCGCGTTGATTTTCCGTACATTCCAACGTATCTGGCGTTTAGGGAAGCACCGCTTATTGGTGAATTGATAAAAGAATTGAGCGAGGATATCATTCTTTTGGTGGACGGCAACGGGATTCTGCATCCCAGATTTTTCGGACTCGCGAGTCATGTGGGCGTCGAATACAATTTGCCAACGGTGGGTGTGGCAAAGAGCCTCCTTTTGGGTGAAGTACGGGGAGAAAAGGTAATATTTAAAGGAAAACAGGTGGGCTTGTTCCTCAAAAGCGGGAGAAGCAGGGGCATTTACATATCCCCCGGGCATAGAGTTTCGATGGAGAGCTCGTTGAAAATAGTGAAAAAATTCACCAGATATAAAAATCCGGAGCCACTGAGGCTCGCGCACATATACGCAAATAAATTCAGGAGGGGAGAGATATGAGAGAACTGGCGGCGGGAATGCTGAAAGTGAAAAATTCAAAGTTCTACGCACATCTCTACGAAATCAACTCGATAGATGAGATGAACGAAATCATTAAAGAGCATCGAAGAATGTATAAAAAAGCAGTGCACCACTGTTGGGCTGCAATAGCCGATGTGGAGAAATTTCATGATGATGGAGAGGTAGGCCATCCGGGGCGCGTTATTCTGGAGGTATTGAAAAAACACAACATGAGGAATAGGGCAATTGTAGTTTCAAGAATATTTGGTGGAATAAAGCTCGGCATTGGAGGTGTTTCAAGGGCTTTTAGGGAAGCGGCGGAGGAAGTGGCGAAGCAGGGAAAAGAATAATGTTCCTCTTTTCATGTACGAGCATTGGTCGCTCTGCCCGTTGGGAACGGAGTAGCGGAAATAAGGCCAACGAAAATAGTATGCGTTGGAAGAAACTACACGTCACACGCCAATGAGATGAAAAGCTAAATTCCTAAAGAACCTGTTATTTTCTTAAAACTCCCATCTGCGATAATCGGCCTGAACTCGCAGATAATTATTCCTAAGACGAGCAATCGGTGGGGGTTGAGAGTGATAATCGGTAAAAGGGCGAAAAATGTCTCGATGGAGGATGCAAAGGAGCACATATACGGATACACCATTTTTCTCGATATAAACTCTCGTGATCTTCAAAATGGGCAAAGAAAAAGGGCTGCCGTGGATTGTAAGTAAGGGCTTCGACACCTTTGCACCCATTGGTTTAATAATCGCCCTTTCGGATGAATAGGATCCAGAGAATCTGGACATCTATCTAAAGGTAAACGAGGATTGGAGGCAGAAGGGAAATACCCGCGATATGATATTCAAAATCTCCTACTTGATCGCTTACATCTCCCGAATTATGACTTGGGCCCCGGGGGTATCATTGCGATGGGTACGCAGCGTTGGGTTGGCCAGATAGATTACGGGGACGTGGTGGAGGTGAACGTGGAGGGAATAGGAATTTTTAGAGAAAAGGTGAAAAATCCTCATGATTTTCTGCGATGATGACGAACAAAGAACAGCACTACTAATGTAGCGGCCACGCCGATAACCATTAACACATAGTAATACATGGAAGGCATCCTGTTCACGATCCTGTTACCTGATATCGTACAGTTCTCCGGTGTGGCCCAGTCGGGGATGTGCAATCCCTCAGCGTTTCCAATCAGAGTGTTATTCGTAATCTCTGAATCTACGAGCCAGCCGGAGACATCTATACCATATAGCCCGTTATCGTTGCAGGTGTTTTCGGATATCTTTGAGTTTGATATCAAGATGCCATCAATTGAAATTCCAGATTCGCTGTTTTTGTTAAAGTTATTGCGCATCACAACAACCGTGGATGAGTCAGAGAGGTACAGCCCGTAGTAATTCGCATAGCAGGTGTTGTTTAAAACATATATATTCTTATTGAGAAATCTGCCGGTGCCGCCGATAGAGATAGCGTACCCTGAATCATATATTTTGTTATTCTGCACCCAGACAAAAGTAGAAGTGCCTATGGACAACCCCGCAGATTCGAAATGCCTGATAAAAATCCCCTCCACGAAGATGAATTTAGAGGATGATACAGTGATTCCCTGTGCACCGTACTCCAGAGTGTCGCCCTCAACAGTTATGTTTTCCGAGGAAGTGATCAAAATTGGATTTAGGTTATGCCGCAGTTCACTGTACTCCACGGTACCATTATTCCCGTGCACAATCTCAATTGCCCAAGACGCCCGGGATACGCTCGCATGGGTGATTTTGAAGTTTGAAACATTAGCAAGTATGATCTCTCCGGTCTCTCCAGAGAATGTGAAGTTGCTTTGATTTTTTATGAACACCACATCCCTTCCGTTGACTGTATTGCCGTGGAGATTATACGTGGAAATATCAGATATGTTTCCTCCCACAACAATACTGCAATTCACCATCGTGTTGTTAACAATTTTGGAATTGGCAGAGGATGCCACCCTTATAGCCGTTCCCATATCCACGATGGTGTTATTCTCCAGAACAACATCTTGGGATGAGGCCACATCGATCCCCGTAAAGGATCCCTTTTTCTCCCCGTGTATTTGGTTATTTGACACTCTTAAATATCGTACATTTTTCACGCTTATGTCATTATCACCGTCCATATTAAATACATTTTTCTCAACGGTCAGATACTGAGAATTCCTAATAATTATCTCCCCGAAATGTAGATTAAAAGTATTATCTTCAACGGTGACCCTCCTGGACGAGTTAACATATATGCTCGCCCATAAAAGATAATTATCGAAACGCAATTTTTCGACCCATATATTCTCCCCACCCTCGATAAATATCCCCGAATCTCCATCTTTCAAAACCACGTTTTTGATTAAGATGTTTGAAGCCCTTATTAACTTGATGCCACCGTCGTCGTAGAAATCCCAGAATCCTGAACCTGCACTATTTCCCGTACGGTGGGAGGTGTTGTAAATATAGCAATCCTCGATTACCACGTACGCGGAGGTATTCTCGATGAGTATTCCGTACTCAGTCCGATTTGCATTTATTTTCCATCCTTTAATTATGTAGGGATCTGTGTATGTCCCGCTACCACCAACGACTCCGTGAGCAAAATCAAAATCCCCGTTACCATCTATCTTAATGCGCACATGCCCCGTGTATTCATTCCCCTTTGTTAAAGAATCGTCCTGAGAGAAAATTTTCGAATTTTGAATGGAAACAGAGGAAGTGATTAGGATCATGAAGATTATAAACGCCACAACACATCCAACCTTCTTCATACCTTAGATATATATGGATTTGCATACTTAAAAATTTCCATCATTTGACGGAAAAATGAGTAATATTGTGGCTCTACGGCACCAGCACAGCGGCGGCCACAACCGTTGTCCATTCTCCGGCTTTTTCAACCACGGCAGTTGAAGTGATGTTGGAAGTTTTTAGAATCTTATCGTTGAGCCTCCAGACATCGTGCTCTTCGTCCCACACCAAATGGCTCTGCAATCCGAGCGTTGAGGCGAGCATCTCTGCCGCAAGGTCTTCCGCGTAATCTCCAGCTGTTTGCGATGTTTCTCCAAAGCTGTGGTGCTCGCTTAGATATCCGTAACGACTTCTATCTTTTGGAATGGCAAGTCCAACTGAAGCGGAGAGCATCCGGTTAAGCTCGTCGGAGGAATTTCTTGCCATTACCACGAACACTATTTGCCCGGGTTTTAAGAGATTCAATCCTTCTCTCTTTTCAATTATTTCCGCGTTGGGGGGGAATATTGAACTGACCTCTACAAGGTTAAAATGAGCTATTCCTGCATCCCTAAGTGCGCGTTCAAAAGAGCCCAGCTTGCTCTTATGTCTGCCCACTCCCTTTGTGAAAAATACTTTGCTTGGAATTAAATTTAGCATTTATTCCACCCTCTTTGCCATTGCCGTTACTATTGACTCATCATCCACGTAAACTTCGTGCTTTAACTCGTAGTCTCCCTGCACTTTGGGCAGTGGTTTTCCAACCGCTTCGATGCGGATTAGGGAAGATCGGTAGAAATCTGCATCTATTTCTTTCTTACCCGTGAGCTCTTTTACCATTTCGTAAACTATATAATCATTTTGAGAAATCTCCAGGTTGTTGTTCATGGGATACACGTTAAAATCTCTTATTATGTCTGTGATTACAAAATTCATATCCAGGAGTATTTTTTCTATTTCCTGCCATTTTCTAAGGGATGCTTCTATGTGGGTGAGCCCGAAATACCCTGCTCCGTTGTCTTTAAGGGTAGAGGCGGCTCTTGAAAGGAACAGAGTTATCCCCGGGATGGTCTCCACGGGGTCGGTGATGAAGATGTCGTATTTTCCCAAAAACTGTTCGGGCACGTCGTGGCGAACATCAAATTTTTGAGCAGATACGTTTAAATTAATATCTTTTGCAACGTCGTTTATAAAATCAATCAAGCGATCGTCTATTTCCAGCACAGTAATTTTCTCTGGCATTCCTGTGAGGCCAAGGGCTATGCTTATCAGGTCGTCATCGCCGATTACCATTATGTTTGCCCCTTCCACGTCCCCCCTTTCGTATATGAAAGCAATTCTCTGCATTAGATCTTCTTCCCGTATGTACCCCTGGTCATAGTCTGCCGTGGGTCTCGGTCTGTTTTTAACTATCTCTTTGAATCTGTTTAGTATTCCAAAAGGGTCTGTTTTGAATCCCCTTCCGTTGCACTCTGGGCACCTAACATCAAAGTAAGAGATTTTCCGTCTTTTTATTTCATCTTTTCCTTTATTGGTGAGGTAAATCTCTCCGTTTAAGAACTCCACTAACCCTTCTTCTTTCATTTTTTCTAACTCGCCGGTCACTATCTTGGGATTTGCGTCAACCTTTTCAATCAGCTTCCACGGACTTTTCTCCTTTAGCAGATACCTCAATATTTGATTCTTCGTCCTCAATGGCAACACCTCTATCCATTTTTACAACATCAACTCTCTCCGGTTTGAGCATTTCCACGATGTACCTGTATGCCTTTTCCGCCTGCTCCGGGTTTCCACAGGTATATATGTCCAGCGTTGCAAGTCCGTGTTCCGGCCACGTGTGAAAACTCAAATGGGATTCTGCTATCAAAATCACACCACTTGCACCTTCCGGACGAAACTGATAATAATCAGAAGAAATCTTGCTCAATTTTGCAAATTTAACAGCACCTTCAAAAACTTCTTTCATCTTTTCAACCCTAGCCAACGTTCCCGGATCCACACCGTACAAGTCCGCTATGATGTGGAGCCCGACAGCCATCTTCATCACCTTCCATACTTTTTTCACCTCCATATGTTTCTGGGCTGTGTTGTGTAAATCTATTTTATATTTGAATTTTGCGATGTCTTTTTTCGAAGCATACACAAATTTACCGTGAAAATCTCCAAAACAATTATATAAACATTGAACATCTCTTTAACACATGCATATGCTTTGCTGCCTGTCCCTGATAATAATCGTTTTAGCTCTCATTGGCATATTAAAATTCTTTCTGAAGCTCGTGCTGTGGATAATCGTTGCCATAATTTTGCTGGGGGGCTTGGTTTTGCTTGGCACGTTTTTCAGTCAGTACATTCCTTAAAAATATATTTCATTCTGGCTTTTTTGGACGTGAGCATATTGCATTCTCGTCCCCATCTAAAAATATCTCTCGGTCGGGGAACTTCTTAGCGAGCTCTTGCATTATCTCCACTACTTCTCCTATTGTTATTTCTGGATGCTCGCTTAGCCTCAGGTGAACAACTTTATCTTCCATTATATTCTATTGAATTTCATGGCGGTATTTATAATTATCTCTCTGTGGAAAAATTTAATTTCAAGCAATTATAAAATAAGCCCCCTCTGAAATTACACCTTATTTCTTGCGGTTTTTTACATACTTATCACTCAATCTGGTAATTTTAACCAAAAGATATATGTAATATGATTCCGGTAGATTTGTTAATGTGTGATGGCTCCAGGCATTACGGGACGCCAATTGGTAGAAGTGGAGTTTACGTGCCTGAATTTGCTGTTTCACTGTGGCAGATAGAGTTCAGGGAGAGATACGGTATAGACGTGGACAGGGAGGTGGCCCGCGTTATTTTGCAGACAAAATATGAGGAGAGCACTTGGAAATGGAAAAAGGCAATATCAAAAATAGAGGAGATACTTGTTAGCAAGGGTTTGAGCAGGGATTATGCCATGAATTTTGCCAGACATTTGGTGGATTTGGCGTTGGAATGAAAAAGAAAGAGCTTGAAATTAAGTTGCAGTCGTTGTCCCCTTTCAGGAATCCAAAGGCACACCTTGAGCAGTACGCAACGCCGGCGGATGTGGCGGCGGATATACTTAACCTTGCATATATGCTGGGAGATTTGCATAACAAGCAGGTTGCGGACTTTGGAGCAGGATTTGGTATATTCACAGTCGGCTCTTGTATTTTGAATGCATTGCGGGTTTACGCGGTGGAAGTGGACCCCGATGCAGTGGATGTTTTGAAAGATAATGTTAGCAGGTGGAAATGCAGCAGCGTTGAGGTTATAAATACAAATGTAGAAAATTTTTCCACGCGCGTGGACACTGTTTTTCAGAATGTGCCTTTCGGTTCGCAAACCAAACACGCGGATAGGATTTTTATTAAAAAAGCCATGGAATCGGGCTCCGTTGTTTATGCGCTCCACAATTCCGTTACCGCAGATTATGTTATCGATAAGTATATGGAGTTAGGTGGTGTGATAACTCACCGTGCCTTTTTTGAATTTACAATACCGAAAATATTTCATTTTCACAGAAGGGAGAAGGTGAGCAGAGAATTTATTTTCCTGCGCGTAGAATCTCGGGGATAATTTAAATAATATGTTTGAGATTATGAATTATGGAGAAGCTGGTGGCCAAGGCGCGGGTGTATTACATTATATCATACGGCCGGGATAGCACCATGTTCACGGATAAGAAATGGACCCTTGGCACCGCGTATTTAACTGAAAAACGTGTGGTTTTCAAGTTTCTTGATAGGTATTCCACAATATTTTATTCAGATATAATTGAGATGAATGAGCGAGATAAGTATCCCCACATATCTCCACCTATGGGATGGTCTAGAGGTAGCATACTGGAGTTGCAGCATTTTGATGACAGTTCAAAAAGACATGTGCTAATTTCCATAATTTCTGCAGATTTTGACGTCATAACCAAGCTGAAGGCAATAATCGGAAGGTTTGCTTTGCAGGAGGAGAGAAAAATAGGAGAGGAACACCTAAAGCTTTTGCTTCTCTTGTCAATGGGTATAAGAGATATTGTAATGATAAGGTATATTTTGAATCTAACTTCTGAAAAATATGATGCTCTTATAAAAGATTTGAAGTTGAACGGACTTATATATGAGAACTTATCTCTCACTGATGCAGGTAGGAGAAATATTTACCAGTTGAAGAAAAGGATTTAAATGGGTGAGCATATCTCTGCTTATGATGCTTGAGATAGATGGTTGGAAAGTGGGAATGAAATTTTCGGCAGCGCATTTCATTCCGGAGCACGGCAAATGTTCCCGAATTCACGGTCACGATTACGGAGTGAGGTTGAGAATATACGGAGAGGAAGAAGGTGGAATTCTTTACGATTTTATCGATTTGAAGAGGAAAGTTAGAGAGATATGCGATGAGCTGGACCATCACGTTCTTGTTCCAACAGCCAATAAAGATGTGCTTGTGAATGAGAGAGAAGATATGGTGTATGTATCATTTGGGTCTAAGAATTACTCTTTTCCAAGAGGGGATGTGGTTTTCGTGGATATATTGGTGCCAAGTGCAGAGCTTCTTGCACAATACATAGGAAGAAGGTTGGTGGAATCGCTCCATTTCCCCGGTAATGTAAAGGGAGTGGAGGTTTGCGTGGACGAGGGACCTGGCCAGGGTGCTTGCGAGTACATTAACATGGAGGAGATACAATGAAAGCTGTAGTGCTTTTATCAGGGGGTCTTGACTCAACAACGGTTCTTGCCATGGCAATTGATATGGGTTACAAGGTCCACGCACTATCTTTTGATTACGGGCAGAGGCATAGCAGGGAACTGGAAAGTGCGAGGAAAGTTGCCTCTTATTACAATGTACCCCATAAAATCCTCAAAATTGATCTCAGGCAAATTGGGGGCAGCGCGTTGACTGATAATATTGATGTGCCTGAAAGAGATGTGGAACATATTGGCGATGAAATTCCAATCACTTACGTGCCTGCTCGCAATACTATTTTACTGTCTTATGCCCTTGCTTACGCAGAAGTGATTGATGCCGATGCTGTGTTTTACGGTGCAAATGCCATAGATTATTCAGGATACCCGGATTGCCGACCGGAATACGTGGAAGCTTTTGAAAAAATGGCAAATCTGGGGACCAAGAGGGGCGTGGAAGGTAAGAAGATAAAAATTATTGCTCCAATTATTCACATGACAAAGGCAGAGATAATTAAAAAGGGTATGGAGCTTGGGGTACCCTACGAGCTTACATGGTCGTGTTATCGGGGAGGTGAGAAAGCCTGCGGTAGATGCGATTCCTGCTTGCTTAGGTTGAAAGGATTTATGGAAGCTGGGTACGTTGACCCTATTGAGTATGAATACTATCCAGATTTCTACAGGGAGTACCTAAAAAAGCGCGGTGAAATTGGTAAGTGAAATGTCTTAATCCATCTCAATTTAATCAAAATCCGAAAAACTTAATATAACAGAGAGTTCATTCTCTATTTGGTGAAAAATGAGGACTTGGTGGAGGAGTTAGTTCGCCAGAAGTACATAACTTCAGAGCGGGTTAAGCAAGCTTTTTTAAGCGTGGATCGCAAGTTTTTCGTGCCAAAAGATGTTAAATCAAGGGCTTATTATGATGATCCCCTGCCAATTGGATATAATCAAACTATAAGCTCTCCGAGCATTGTTGCCACAATGCTTGAGCTTCTGAATGTTACTGAAGGAGACAAGGTTTTGGAGGTTGGTACAGGCTCGGGATACAATGCGTGTTTGCTTGCAGCCATGGGTAGAGTGGTTTATACTGTAGAGCGAGTTCCCCAGCTTAGAGATTTTGCCAGAAAAAACATGGAAAATTGCAGGTTTCATGATAAAATCATACTGATTTTAGGTGATGGCTCTGTTGGATATGATGTAGAGGCTCCATTTGATAAAATAATGGTAACCTGCGGTGCACCTGAAATTCCAAAACCACTGGTGGAGCAGCTTTCCCCCGGAGGTAGAATGATAATACCAGTAGGGGGGACATTTTTCCAGGAACTGTATGTTGTCGAGAAGAGAGAAGATGGAGTTTACAGAAAAATCTGGGGCGATGTTGCTTTTGTTCCTATGATTGGAAAGCACGGTCACAGGTGGGCGTGATTCTTCACAAGAGTTACAAGCTCTTCAGGATTTTTAACTATGAAATCCGGGTTGTATTTTCTGAGAAATTCTTCTGTGCGGTTCCCCCATGTTACAGCCACGCTTTTTGTGCCTGCGTTTTTAGCCGCAAGAATATCCATTTCAGTATCTCCTATCATAAAGGTATCTTCTGGCTTTTCTTTCAGGTTTTCAAGTATTTTCAGTATTCCCTCCGGGTCTGGCTTTTTGTTTTTAACCATGTCTGCAGTTACAATATATTGAAATTTATCTTCTATACCAAGATACTTCAAGTCCCTGAATGTTCCCAAATTACCTTTTGATGTGAGCACCGCCTTTTTAACAGGCAGGTCAATAACTTTTTTGATTCCTTCAAACATTTTTATTTTCCTTGGCTCTATGGATAAAAATGCATTTCTAACTTCTTTAACCAAATCCTCGTTGTAAGTTCCCGTCAGAAATTTAATAACCTCCTCCAGAGGAAATCCCACTGCCATCCTGAGCTCTTTCTCATCTAAATCGATACCTCTTTTTGAAAATATAGTTTCGAAAGCTAATTTTATTTCGTTCCAGGTATCCATGATGGTACCGTCAAGGTCAAATATTAACAGCATGGTTCGGGCATTGGAAATGGAGATATATTTTTTTCTAATGAATGTACAGTCCTCCGTTCACGTCTATTGTTGCCCCTGTTATGTATCTGGAATCTTCGGAAAGCAAGAAAGACACTACATCTGCAATATCTTCTGGCTTACCTATTCTCCCAAGAGGAATTTGCCTTTCTCTTTCCCTTCTCATTTCAGGTGTGTAATTTGCTATTATATCTGTGTCAATGGTTCCGGGTGCCACGGCGTTAACCCTTATTTCCGGAGCAAGCTGTAGTGATAGTGCTCGCATCAATCCAAGAACTCCCGCTTTTGAAGCACTGTAAGCTGCGCTGCTCTTGGAGCCTTTAAATGCCAGTTGAGATGAGATGAATACAATAGAACCTTTTTTCATGCAGTTCAGAGCTGCTTTTACTGGATACATTGCACCGTTTAAATTCACATCAATGGTATTTTTCCAGTCTTCAAGAGACATCTCTTTTATATTTTTTCTTATGTATATTCCTGCATTAAGCACCAATCCATTTATTTCTCCGTATTTTCCGCAAAAATAATCAATCATTTTTTCAACTTCAGGGTATATGGCCACGTTGGCTCTGTATGACTCCGCAACACCCCCTTTTTTCCTGATTCCTTCAACGGTTTTTTGAGCTGCATCTATTGACCTGTTGTAGTTTACAAGAACCCTAAACCCGTCTTTTGCAAGCCTCGTTGCTATTGCCCTGCCTATTCCTCTGGCTGCTCCTGTGACAACAACATTTTTCATAATACGAGAATGGCTCAAAAATATAAGAAAATTTAGAGAAATGAGGAAAAAAGATTAGATCTCTTCAAGACCTTCCTCTTCTTCCTCCTCTTCAGGCTCTTCACTTTCTTCAAAGCTCTCTGTCTTTGTTGCCGATCCTGACTTGCCGTTTCCTTTCTTCATCATTGCTATTGCTGCCATTATCATTGCTATCAATGCCAGGATTATACCAACTATTCCCATCATGCTAGATGTACCAATTGCGCCGTCCTGTGCTTTGTTCTTTGATTTTACGCTGCTTATCTCATTGTTTGTGGTTTTAAGTTTTTCGTTGATTGCAGTGATGTTGTCCTGAATCATCTTTATTGTCTTGTTGTTCATCTCTGCAATTGCCTTGTTAAGCGCGGTAACGTTTTCATCTAATGCCTTCTTTAGTTCCTGTAGCTGGGTGCTTAGCTGAGCTATCTGTCCCTGCATGGTGCTTACCTGCGATTGCAGTGTTTTTATCTCGGAGGACATGTTGTTTATCTCCGCGTACATATCGTTTATTTTGCTCCAGAGCTGTGGCAAGTCTGGCAGGTAAAGGGCAGTTACCTTTTCGGTAGCCACGTTTCCGGCAGAATCTTTTGCTTCTACTGTGAACACGTTGAGGCCTTCTACAAGAGTTGCTTTGTACGCGAAGTTGCCGTTTTCATCTACTGTTACCGCAACACCATTTACAGTCACGCTTGCACCTGGGTCTGTGGTTCCGTTAATCCACAACGTGCTCTCGTATGTTATTGCTTTGTTGCCATTGCTTGGTGAGGTTATTGTTAGCTGTGGTGCAATTGCATCCACGGTGAATGTCCAGTTTGTATAATACCCCGTAGAATTTTGAGCTACTGTGTATACTTTTGCCTCATGGGTACCATCTGCCAACATAAATGGCACATCTGCTTTTATGTATCCATAATTTGAGCCGGTTATTTCCGTTCTGTAAGCAGGGACCTTTATTCCATCTATGTACACTTTGGTGTAATTATAATTTATCCCACTGGGTAATGCATACTTTAAAGTTATTGTTGGCTGTCTGTTGTTTGTTATATTTACTGGACTTACCGCCTGAATTTCCACTTTTTGTGTTATTAGGTAATATTGATTGTTAGCAGAGCCACCTGTGCTGAGTGTTGCCTCTTCCCCAGGTGTTGCTGCTATGAAGCGTATTGCTGCGGTATTGCTTACATTTATAGATGTGTTGAATGTTTTCTCAGCGAATTTGTATGCGTTTACTGGATTAAAGCTCACATTTCCCAAGTATGTATACTGCGTGGCAAGGGCGTCAATCTGGAATCCCGCATAGTGCACGTATTCGTCAGACACTAATTGTACGTATACTTTTGAGCCAGGTATGTAGTTTGTCCACATATTGTAGTGGAATCCCGTGTATTGAGCGACCAATTTGTGCGTTTCGTTGTAAATGTACACATAATCGTACCCTGGTTCGACTTTTAAATATCCAAAGTGCAAAGCTATTCCACCTGCACCTGCTGGTGTATTTATTACCCATGTTTCGTTGAAGTTGTTGGGATAAGGATGCGGAGATTCTACATCTATAGTTTTAACGTCGCTATATGCATATGCATATATTATCACGTTGTTTGACGTTAATGGGCCATAGTTGTATATTTCAACACCTACTTTGCTACCATTATTTGTTGATTTTGCAGAGGCGGACACTATTCCAACATCGTAGGTTCTAACTACAAAGTTTGTTACGCTGTCATATCCATTCGTGTAGTAAAAGCCCACATCGTTGCGCGTGTTGTTATCTCCTGGAGTCACTATGTAAACAGCTACAGAATCATCACCTGGATTTTGTGGTGTCCATGGTACTGTGAAGAACTCGGTTTGTCCAGGCAAAATCTTTACATTGTTTAATGCCGCAATAATGGAGTAGTCATCCATATCTAAGACATATATCGTAGAATTGCTTGTGTATGTGGTTCCTACATTGGTGACTTCGAACGTTATGTTGTTGGGTTGATTTAACACCGGGTCCTTCTCCACGAATACTTTTTGGGCCCAGACATCTAACTTCAGGTTCACGTGAAGCAATGCCCAGTTTGCGTTGTTTGCTGGGTTAGAATCTCCAGAAACCTGCGCGTTTGCTACTATGTACTGCCATCTCGCAGAGGAATTGTACGGGTCCCAGGAATGGTTTATAGCCCACAGATTCACACTCTTCCAGGGTATGGTTACATAAACAGTCTGTCCGGGTGCAATGGTGTTAACTGTTGCATTTCCCAACCATACCAGCGGATGGCTGAGATTTCCGCTCTGGAACACAAGTGTGTAATTCTCTAAATAGAACTGTACCTTCACGTTTGTTGCCGTTGCAGTACCTGCGTTGTACACCACTGCAGTAACGTTTGTGTTTTTACCATATTCAAGATTCCCGTAATCCAGCAGTGTGATGACCTGTACATCGGGCGCCGAGGCCTTTGTCTGTGAGCTTAATTTGTCATAATTCATATGCATGAATTTCTTTTCTTTCAATTGCAGGTGTATTGCCGGTGGTGTGGGAATACCGCAATCCATGTAAAATCTCGTGTTCTTTCCATCTTCTCCGTACACGCTGAGTATGTATATGCCAGTTTCTTTGGGCGTGAAGGTGTATGTGAAATTGTTCACCCCATTATTAGATGACACAGGGGAGAGTTCTGTGGAGCCCAATACAAAGTCATAATACGTTGGGTATGTTGCTCCACCATATCCCTTTCCATAATCCATCTCGAGATACAAAAGCTCTGCTTTTACTTTAGGGGAGGTGGTGCTGATTTTTACACTTACTGGCATTCCTGACGTTATCACGGGCATATCACCGCTGTCGTAAACTGCATTGGGTATGGTTACTTTTGGTTGTGAGTATGATGGATTATTTGGTCCGCTGCCGGCCACCTGTAACGCGGGGTCGCCAAGCAAAGTGTACTCGAAGTAAGACCTTGCCCATGGGTTGTCATTCAAGCCGTCCTCCATGGGGTCCTTCATGGGTAAATACGGAACCCACTGATTATACATTACATGGGCATAATACTCCATCAGTCCAAGAGTTGCGTACCCATAATAATGGGTGCCGATGTAGTATCCAGCAATGGTTCCGTCTTCGGTCATCAGGTCGCTAAAATCGTTTGGAGCAACCAGCGTGCCATTGTCGTAGTACGCGTAGGTGCTGCCGAGAGCCTCGCGGTCTGCACCGAAGTACGCTATTATACCTCTTGGAGAGAACAGCATCTTTTCCGCTATTGATGTTCCACCATTTATTCCTGCAGACATAGAATATGCGGGAAACATTTCTTCGTCCCACGCTCCGTTAAGGCAGGAGCCGGATATGTATATTGGCTGGGAACCATAGCTACCATTCATCGGGAAATCCCAGGCACTTACCTCGTCGTTGTGGTGCCAGAACGAGAATCCTGAGCCGTGGGTAATCTCCAGAATCAAATCGCTGTTATACATCATTTTTATGAAATTGTTATACGTGTAATTTCTCAGGGTGTGGAAATACTCCGTTATGTTTGTACCATCCATCCACCCATAGTTTATTGGCTCCAGAACTCCGGTCTCTCCCAGGAAGTAAGGCGTTTCAAATACCTGTCCTCCTGATAGAGTAACATTCTGTATTCCCTTCTTCTTGGTGTTTGCGTAATGTATTATGTTATCTACAACGTTCTTTGCGGTCATGTTGTTTACGGGCAATCTTCCGACGGCGAATGTTGGTGTGTAATCAAAGTGCGTCTTGTTGTAGTTCGGTGATGCGTACATTGCATCGGTGGGTATCCATGCATCATAATAATCTCCGAGTCCATAATAAGCAAATATGTAGAACTGCTGGTCCACATAATAATAACTTGGAGGTACCATTCTTGCATTACCGAATATGGTCACGTAGAACACGTTGTTTCCCTTTGATTCATTCTGCAGAAATGCCACAATCTTTCTTGCAAGTGTGTAGTTGTATCCTATAATCATATTTTTATTTAATGGTAGCGAGTATCCACCAAGTATTCCATACGGGTCTGTGGTGGCATTGCCGTATCCATTGATTGGGGGATTTCCAGCTGGCTGGAAATGCGAGGCAATCCATGTTGTTGTAACTACCCACGAGGTCATGCCTGTGGAATTGTGGAAATCAGCCAGCCTCTGCGCCTGCGCTTTCAGCTCCGGGGCGGTTATTATTATATTCGGCACGTCAATAGGGGCACTTCCAGCACGCACGTTGTTAATTGTGTATGTAACAGTAACCTTCATCGTGGGGTTAACTATGACCTTCCCCGTGACAGGATTGTACTTAATCGGAAACAGGTGCACATATACATTGGTTGCATCAAAAGCCCTGCCCACGTTGTATCTCATATCTTTCTGAGGATAGAATTTATCCATGCTGTATATCTTGCTGGTTGCTGGTGGGCTGAACTTCTGTGGAATCTTATATCCATCTTTGAGCACGGGCGCCCTTGCAGGGGTTATCTTGGCGTAACCGTAGCTAACGGCATTTCCCTTGCTTACCTGCACGCTTATAACTTTTGCATCTTTTGGCAAAGTTATCTTTATATTTTTCACAGGGATGGCCGGAGCACCCGGGATTCCGGTAAGCCTCAATCCTTTCGCTATTACATAACTCCCAGAAGGTCCAGACACCTTCTTTATGTCACTGAGGGGCACGGTGATGGTCTTTGTAACGGTGTACACGCCCTTTTCCTTAATTTCGGGTTGCTGGGCGGAAGCCAAGTTCATCGCTGAAAACACAGTAATCACTGTGAGCACGGCAATAATCAAAGCCGCATATTTTCTCATTTTCCTTTCTCCTTTCATAATATTTCCCTCCCATATATAGGGTGTTCTGTCCATGAAAAAACAACTATATATATGTTTCCCAAGACTTCATAGTGTTTCACTCATTTTTCAACTATCATCGCAACTTATTTGTTTTGATTTGCATGTTTTCACGTATGATACTGCACCACTGGGACACGGACGGTATAACTTCCGCAGCAATTTACCTCAGGCTGAAAGGTGATGATGTGCTTTTCACGCCAAAAATTGGTAATTATTACTTAGATGGTGAGGATTTTGAGCAGGTTAGTAAATCCGAATCGGTTGTTATACTTGATATGAATATACCTGAAGCCCCTCGGCTATGTTCCCGCGTGAAATTGAGAATTTATGACCATCACAGGGCTAATGAAGTTACCTGTGCTGAGGAGCATTATAATCCCTTCCTGTGGGGTGTGCGTTTCCCTTCTTGTACTGTTGTTCTACTCAGGCGATTTTCTTATTCCCCTGATTATTTAGTTGCACTTGGTATCGTGGGCGATACTGGCCCGAAAGCCAAGGAGCTTGACGAATGGAACATAATAAAAAGAGCTATAATTAAACATAGTATATCTTTTGACGATATGCAACTTGCCACATCTCTCCTTGATTCCAGCTATCGCCTTAATAGAAGAAAGGAAGTGATGGATAACGTTTACCTTGTTCTTCAGGGAATAGATGATGTGTTGAATTCTTCGCAATTACTATCAAATTTAGATGCCATTGAGAAGGAAATTGAATACTGGGTGGGTCTTGCAGAGGACCGTGGAAATTACTACTTCTTAAAGATGCGGAGCGAAAATCATATTATTTCTGGGGTAACCCGAAGACTTGCATGGGAACTTGGAAAGTCTGCAATAGTGGTGAACGAGAAAGAGGACAGGGATGAGTTTTACATTCGTTCCCATGATATCGATTTTGACGCCCAGCCAATTATTGATATGGCAAAAAGAGAAGGTTATCTGGGTGGTGGAAAAAAAGAGGTTATGGGGGCCGTGCTTCCCTCTGGAAAGGGCGTGATTTTTGCAGAAAAAGTCATAGGTTTCTTGGGATGGTGACTTATGGCAATCTTAAAGGGGCGTGGGGAGTATCTGTATGGATATGTGGGGGAATAAAGGATATGGGTTAATAGCCGCTTTACGAAAGGGTAGATCGCCTGAAAAAGAAGAAATTTAAGTGCAGTGAGAGGAAATCTGAGAAGGGCCCAGAGGGCAATCTGATGATCGAGTGTTATCTGCTATTGCCTATAGAAGGGCAGGAGAACCCTGAGCTGCCGAAGAACTACCCGGGGATGTATTACTGGTGCGGTACAACGGGGCGTTTTTCGAGGTTTACGGAGAGACGGAGAAATACATTCGTGTGAGTAGTAGGAAGGTATGGGCAAAAAGACATATTGACCCATGGAACAAAGATATAAAAGAAGAGATAGAAAATGGTTTATTCCCGTTAGGTCGTATTTATAATTTCTGGGATGATAAGAGGAAGGAGATGCACAGGGAGATAAACGAGGATGTAGATGGAGATGTATGGAGGCCGAGTGAAGATGAACTATTTTACGAGGTGACGTTTGATCTGGAAAAACTGAGAAAATAAAGAGTAGATATAGGCCCATATGAGCCTCCTGACCCTGATTTCTATTTATATGGGAGGAAGATGTACCCTATCTGCTGTAGAGTATGATTATTTACTGTATAGTATGTGGTACCAGCGTGTTTTTTGTGCAATTTTCCTATTGGTAAGGAAACATTAAAATAACTTAAAAAAATAAAGGCATATATGGAATTGAGGGTTATATACGATGACAGGCACCGAGCCTACTGGAATATGGGATTTGACGAGTCCCTTCTGGTGCATCTTAGCGAGATTGGTCCAACGCTCAGGGTTTACGGTTGGAATCCACCAGCAGTTAGCATAGGTTATTTTCAAAGCATGGAAGAAG